>CABXJB010000055.1 GCA_902512415.1 uncultured Alphaproteobacteria bacterium | reverse complement strand
TTGCTAAACCCAATAATATGACGGAAAAGACTATTCCATATTCAACAACTATAAATGCAGATTCTTCTAAATCAAAAAAGAAAACTTCAACTAACATGCCAATAATTCCACCAACAATCATCATTAAAACAAAAGTTGCAGGAATTGTCCAAATTGCTCTTCCTCCTATTTGAGCGCTTACAATACCGACACTAACCATTGCCAAAAAATGATCTATCCCCAAAACTGGATGAGAAAGACCATCATAAAAACCTACCATACCAGTAAAAGTATGTGCATGTACTGCAGAGGTAAAAAATACAATAGATGAAAAAAGTAAAATTAAATTCAATTTCATACAACCATTTATTGTTTTCTAAAAAATAATTTTTTAATAGTGAAATAAATTAAGAATATTAAAACCATAAGAGCTATATGTGGAATATACGCACGAATATCAAATTTTTGCCAATGTACTATATCCATTACAGGCCCAATATATAAAAGGATAGGCGTCCATGTTAAAATTTGCTCCCATACATTAGAGCCAAAAAATTCAGCTTCTCCGACAGCAAGAGAATAATGACCTTCATTATTCTCATTAAAAATTTGTATTAAGTAAGAACCTTTAGACAAATTAAAACTTCTTTTAAAACCTGTATCTTCATTTACTTCAGCTCCTATTTCAGGCCCTTTCCAATACCAATCTCTAGCATACGGTTCATACCAAGCTTCCCATTCAAAATTGTGACCATCTGCAAAAAATTTTAATTTTTTATTATTTTTTTCATTTATCGAATATACAGCAAGAGATAGCCATAAGTGATCATCATCAACTTTAGGACTTAAAATTCCAGTGTAAAATAAAAAATCTTCTTCACTATTAATTATATAGTAATGCGGTTCACCATTAAGTTTTCCATAATATGCTTTAGATATTTCTGGATCTATAACTTGATGAGGATTATCTAATGAGGGTGAATAATTAATTAACTTTGGCTGATGAGCAAATAGATTAGAGCTAAATAAAAAGATAATAATTAAACTTAATCTCATTAATGAATTATAGTTTAGCTTTTATAATTTTCCAATAAAATAAAAATGGGGCCGCATTGGGCCCCTATCCTTATTAAATATATTTAGAATGTTTCTAATTTATTTGATTTCTATTAACCGAGCCTTTTTTTCCTCAGGGATTATGCGCACTAAATCAATATTTAACAGACCATTTTTTAGTTCAGCATTTTTAATTTTAATGTCTTCTGAAATTGTAAATGCTCTTTCAAATTGTCTTGTTGATATACCTTTATGAATAACACCATTGCCATTTTGATTCACAACTTTTTCTTGTTGTTTGTTTCTCACGGTTAAGGTGCTATCTTTAAGTTCAACTTCAATATCATCCTTACTATAGCCGGCTAAAGCTACTTCTATCTTATAATTATTCTCATCTGCACGATGAATATTATAAGGTGGATAATTTGAATTATAGCGCTCGGAAGAATCTAACATCTTATCAAATTCTTCAAAAATTGAGTCAAATCCTACTGAAAACGGTCTTAGCGAATTCCATACGGATAGGTTTCTTGTCATACAAACTCCTTATTAAGCAAGTTAAATGTCAGCACCCACAATGGCATACCGACATTAATAATATGGGTATAATTACGATAATTTCAAGAATGTTTATTTTTTTCTTATAAAAGATAATCCGTCTGAAAGAGGTAATAATGAAAAATCAATTCTTTCATCTCTTTGAATTATTTTATTTAGATCACGAATAGTTTTCGTTTGTGAATCATTGATCGACGTATCAGCAACATCACCGTGCCACAACATGTTATCAATAATTATGATCCCATTTGAAGGAAGTAAACTTAAAGATAATTCATAATAATTCGGATAATTATTCTTATCGGCATCAATGAAAATCAAATCAAATGAATGCTGACGATCAATCAAGCTTTGCATCACATCGGTACCTGATCCAATAATAGATTCAATTTTAGAAGTAAGCCCATCCTTATCCCAGTATTTTTGTGCTAAGGGTAAAAATTCTTCCGAATTATCGACAGTGATTATTTTACCGTCAGTAGGTAGTCCACGTGCCATATATAATGTACTTAAACCTGTAAATCTTCCAATTTCTAAACATGATTTTGCTTTCGATATGTTAACAATAATTTCTAA
>CABXJB010000054.1 GCA_902512415.1 uncultured Alphaproteobacteria bacterium | reverse complement strand
TCTATTCTTTTTTGTTTTAGATCCAATTAATCCTATAAAAATATAATTTTTTTTAAGAACTTCATTTAATATTTTTAGATCATAATCATGACTATGAGTTAAAACCACAAAAAATGATTTATCTTTTAAATGAGTAACTATTTCCCAAGGTTTTGTGGAAAGTAGGTAATTTATATTATTAATATTCGTCATTTTTAAAAAATCTTCTCTAGAATCTATTAAGAAAGTATTGAAATTAATATTTTTTAATTTTGTAATTAATGCTTGACCAATGTGTCCAGCTCCAAAAATATATAAATTTGAATTCTTATCTTCATTTAAATTTTCATTTTTTAGTGCTTCTGAAGAGTTTTTGTGTAATGAAAGTTTGATTTGAACATAACCACCACAACATTGACCTATACCAGGACCAAGAGGTATATTAAGTATCTTCGTCTTTATTTTGCTCCTTAATATATTTTTTGCTTCCTCTACAATCAAATACTCTAAATTTCCTCCACCAATAGTTCCGAAAATTGTATCATGAGATACCAATATAATATCATCTACTTTATTAGGTGATGATCCCTTAACATTAATAATTTTTGCTTTTATAATTTTATTATTATAATTAATCTTATTTTTTAATTTTATTAATTTCATTTTAATTTAAACTATTTAATATGTTTTCTGCGGTTGCAGGTGCTATTAAATTTGTTGAAACTTTATTATCATTAGCATTAAAAACTGCATCTTTAATTGCTGAAAAGACTGATAAAGCTAACATAAATGGTGGCTCTCCTACAGCTTTTGATCTATTTACAACATTTTCCATATTGTAACCTTTTTTATAAATTTCAACATTAAATTTGTTAGGAATTTCTCCAGCTGTCGGTATTTTATAAGTTGATGGACTATGAGATAAAATATTTCCATTTTTATCCCACGATAATTCTTCAGTTGTTAACCATCCAAGACCTTGAACAAATCCTCCCTCGATTTGACCTATATCTATTCTTTGATTTATTGAATTTCCCACATCATGAATAATATCAACTTGCAACAATTTATTTTCACCTGTTAATGTATCAATGATTACTTCGCTAACAGCTGCACCATATGCAAAATATAAAAAAGGTCTACCAGAGAGATTTTTTACATTAACGTTTATTTTTGGAGTTTTATAAAAACCTGATGAAGAAAGTTTTACTCTATTAAGATATGCATTTGCTATAACTTCATTAAAGAGTAAAGTTTTTTTATCACAAATAATTTTTCCATTTTTATAAATAACTTTTTTAGTTTTGTAGTATTTTTTAATAAATGCATCTAGTTCAAATTTAATGTTATAAATTGCATCTAGAATTGCTCCTCCATTTAAATCTGTAGTTGCTGAGGCAGCACTAGCAGATGTATTAGAAACTTTTTCAGTATCCGTTGATGATATTTTAATATTTTTAATATCTAAACCAAATTCATTCGCTGCTACCAAAGCTAATTTAGTCATTAAACCTTGACCCATTTCTATACCTCCATGATTTAAATGAATGGAACCATCTGTGTAAACATGCACTAAAGCACCTGCTTGATTTAAATGGGTTGTAGTAAATGATATTCCAAATTTTACAGGAGTGATAGCTATCCCTTTTTTTAGAATTGAATTAGATATATTAAATATTTCTATTTCTTTTTTTCTTTTAATATAATTAGATTTATTTTTTAAATTATTAAATATATCTTCAATAATATTATCTTCAATTTTCATCCCATAATGAGTAGTATTATTAGAATTTTTTTTATAAAAATTTTGAATCCTTATATTTGAAGGTTCTTTGTTTAGATGATGAGATATGTGATCTATTATATTTTCAATACAGAACATTCCTTGTGGCCCACCAAATCCTCTAAAGGCAGTGTTTGATACTGTATTTGTTTTACAACGATGTGAAGTAAGTTCTAAATTGGAAATATAATAAGCATTATCTATATGATATATTGCTCTATCATTGATTGCTCCTGATAAATCTGCTGAAATGCCACAATTAGAAGCCATTAATACCTTTAGCCCATTTATTTTTCCATCATTTGAAAATCCAACTTCATAATTAAATATAAACTTATGTCTTTTACCAGTCATAATCATGTCATCATCTCTATCAATACGTAGTTTAACCGGTTTATTTAATTTTTTTGCGGCAATACTACTAATAGCCGCAAATAAAAAAGATTGAGTTTCTTTACCGCCAAAACCACCCCCAATCCTTCTTACCTTAACATTTATACTATTGAATTTTTGGTCAAGTACTTTTGCAACTATTTGCTGTGTTTCAGAAGGATGTTGTG
>CABXJB010000053.1 GCA_902512415.1 uncultured Alphaproteobacteria bacterium | reverse complement strand
TCATTTAGAAAAACATGAAAGATTAATCGTTGTTAAAAAAGATATTCGTAATTTTGATGAAAATTTTTTAAAAGATGTTGATGTTGTAGTTCATTTAGCAAATATTGCTAATGATCCTGCTGTTGATTTAAACCCAAATCTTTCATGGGAAGTAAATGTTTTGGCAGCAATGAGCCTTATTGAAAAATCAATAAAATTTGGAGTTAAGCAATTCATATATGCCAGCTCAGGAAGTGTATATGGACTTAAACAAGAAAAAAATGTTACTGAAGATCTTAGTCTAGTACCTATATCAACATATAATAAAACAAAAATGATTGCTGAAAAAGTATTAATGAGTTACCGAGATTTAATAAAAGTACATATTATTAGACCCGCAACAGTATGTGGTTTTTCACCCAGAATGAGATTAGATGTTAGTGTAAATATGCTTACCTTTCAGGCTTTAAAAAATAAAAAAATGACTGTTTTTGGAGGTAATCAAATAAGGCCTAATATACACATTAAGGATCTTTCAAGAGTATATTCTCACTTTATATCAAATCCTCATATATCTGATGGATATTTTAATGCAGGTTTTGAAAACTTATCCATAAAAAGTATTGCTGAATTAGTAAAAAAATTCGTACCTTTTTCAGAAATTGAAATAACTGAGTCAAATGATAACAGATCATACCGTTTGAATTCTGATAAGTTGCTAAAAACTGGCTTCATTCCAAAATTTAGCATTACAAATGCAATAGAGGAATTAATGCATATGTATAATACCGGTAAAATTAAAAATGATGATATAAATTATACAATAAAATGGATGAAAAAATTAAATCTTTAAAAATCAAAAATTCAAGAGAATTATCTTCTTTTCTTAGGTTTGAGTCAATAAAAATGTCTCATAATTCAAAAGCTGCACATCTTGCTTCATCCTTATCATGCATAGACATCATGTCAGTATTATTTTTTTCAATTTTAAATTTTTCTAACAGAAATAAAAAAAATATTAACAGGGATAGATTTATTTTAAGTAAAGGTCATGCTGCAACAGCTCTATATGGAGCTTTATATTATAAGGGTATTATTACAAAAAATGAAATTTTGAATTATACAAAAAAAGGATCTCTTCTTGAGGAACACCCTAATCCTAAATTACATGGTGTAGAAGCAGCTACTGGTTCTTTGGGCCATGGACTTTCTATTTCATGTGGAGTAGCTTTAGGAGCAAAATTAAAAAATAAAAAATTTAAAACTTACGTTTTATTAAGTGATGGAGAATGTAATGAAGGCTCAGTATGGGAGTCATGCTTGTTTGCAAATGCTAACAATTTAGATAATTTGATAGCCATAATAGATTATAATAAATGGCAAGCTACTGGTAAGACACAAGATATTCTCAAATTGGGTTCATTGACTGAAAAATTTAAAAGTTTTGGATGGAACACATATGAAATAAATGGTCATGATCATAAGGAAATTTTGCAAAAACTTAAGTTAGCTAAATCAAATAAGAATAATCCCTCAGTAATTATTGCAAATACAACAAAGGGTAAGGGAATATCATTCATGGAAAATGACAATAATTGGCATTATCGCTCACCATCTTATGAAGAATTATTAAAAGCAAAAAAAGAGTTAAAAATTTTATGAGAAATGCTTTTGCTGATGAATTAAACAAACTGGCTAAAAATAATAAAAGAATAGTTTTGTTGGCTGGCGATATAGGAAATAAACTTTTTGATAAATATAAAGAAAGTAAAAATAAATTTTTTAATTGTGGAGTTGCAGAAGCTAATATGAATGGGGTAGCCGCAGGATTAGCGAGATTAAATTTTAGACCAATAACTTATACTATAACTCCATTTAACACCTTTAGATGTATTGAGCATATTAAAATTGATATATGTTATCCAAAATTACCTGTAATTATTGTTGGTACCGGGTCTGGATTATCATATTCTCAACTTGGCGTAACTCATCATTCGATGGAAGATATTGCTATGCTTAAATCTCTTCCAAATTTACAAGTGATTTGTCCGGGAGACCCAACAGAGGTTAGGCTTGCTTTACAGGCTGCCTTAAATAGCAATCAACCAACTTATATTAGGCTTGGAAAAAAAGGTGAGCCAGATGTTCACAAAAAGAAACCTAATTTTAAAATTGGAAAAGGAATAATTTTAAATAAAGGAATTGATTTATCAATAATCTCTGTTGGTAACGTTTTAGCTCTTGCAAATAATGTTAGAGCAAAACTAAAGGAAGTTAAAATTGAAGCTGGTTTGATAAGTCTGCACACAGTCAAGCCTTTGGATAATCAATTGCTAAAAAAAATATTTAAAATGAATAAATTAATTATTGTAATTGAAGAGCATAGTGAAATTGGAGGTGTAGGATCATCTATATTAGAGTGGTGTTATAAAAATCAATTTAATATAAAAAATCTTTTAATTTTTTCTGGACCAGACATATTTTTAAGTTCTTATGGCACTCAAGAAGAGGCAAGAAAAAAAATAGGACTTAATAAAGAAAATATATTAAAA
>CABXJB010000052.1 GCA_902512415.1 uncultured Alphaproteobacteria bacterium | reverse complement strand
TCATATTCAGATTCGCTAAATTCAAGAGTGTTTAAATTATTTGTTAGTGAAATATATTCAGTTCTTCTCTCTAAATCAACATTTGTAAATACTTTATTATTAATTTTAAATAATATTTTATTATTTTCAATTTCTATTGCATTTATATTGCAACTAAAAAATAAAAAAAATAAGAATTTAATAAAATAAATCATTATTTACGCTATTACCTTCCCATTCAATTTCTTGTTTATCATTTTTTGAAACGGCAAGATTTGTTGATTTATAAGAGCCAAGATTTTTAAATGAAAACATAACTGTCATTATGTCTTGAGGTTTTAATTCTCCTTCGCTATAAGAATTTCTTTTAAAGTCAATATTTATACCGAAACATTCATCAAAGTAACTATAAGAAATACCACTTTCAGTATTTATTGATTGCTTAATATCATATAAGCCAAAGTATGAAATTTTTGAAAATTTATATATTTTATTTGAATCAAACCTATAATTTAAAGACTCTTTATCAGAAACAATTATGTCCCCATTTTTACTTTTCTGGTCCAAATAACTTATTTTATAATCACCTAATCGGTTCTGATATAATAAATTAACATTTTGATTTTTCATATAATTTTTATGAGGATCATATCTAAATCCATAAGAAGTATTATAGTTTTTTCTTGTTAAGTTAAAATCGCCTAAAATATCACTTAAATGTTTCTCATTTCCTTGTGAATAGTGATAATTACTATTATTTGTAAATTCATATGTTGTCCAAAAAGTCCCATTGAAAATATCATTATTAATATTAAAAGTTAAATCTAATCTTTTAGAATTATCTAGTTTGTCTGTTCCTGAATATCTATTTAAATTTGAATTATTTTCTATTGAATATGAGTTAACAGAAGAATCTTCATTTGAAATTTTATTGCTATTAGAAATACCAGGCGTAATGACTATTTTTAATTTAGGTGTATAAGTTAAATTATTATTTATTTTTTTAAATTTAAAAGGAGTTTCTGTATTTATAGCAAAAATTGGGAAACTTCTAAAATAACTATTATCAACATAATCATCCATTATTTTTTTGTCTTCAGTGTCAAATAATTGATTATATATTTTTGCTTCATATTTTATTTTACTTGCATATTTTATTGTTTCTTTGCTTATATTAAATGTTGTAGATATTTTTCTTTGTCTTTTTGCGTGAATATCTGTAGATTTATCTCTCATGATATTATAAAACTCCAAATTATTACTATATTTTAATTCATTTATTGAATCTTCCCCAGAATAAAAATTTATATAAGGTAAAATTGTAGGTAAGGTTTTGTTATCTTCATTATTTTGATTACTTTGATAATTTGATAAATTTATTCTAAATTTATCATCAATTTTATTTAAATTATATCCATAGATATCCAGTGCAGTGCTAAGAGAGCTTGAGTAACTTAATTCATTACTTGGGTTTGTTTGTTGTATGTAATTTTTTGATGTTTGAAGTGCAGAAGTAAATTTCAAATTAATTTTTTCATTAATATTTTGATTATATGTATTGATAATACTTCCTTCTTTAAGCCATTTTTCATTATTTTTATTCTCAAATGTAGTATCAAAAGTCAAATTTGTTTTAAGATAACCGCCTGATAAAATTTGATTGTAATCAAAATTAAATCTTTGTGAGGAGTCAATGCCGCCCCCATAATTTATTATTGGAGTAAAAGTTAATTCTTTGTCTACATCTAAATTAAAGTAGTAAGGAAAAGCAGTTGATTGAGATATTTTGGTATCAAAAAAATTTAAATTAACAGATGGAGTCAAAAATCCACTTTTTCTTTCTTTTCTTAAAGGTGATGGTGTTAATAAATAAGGTGAGTAAAAAACTGGTATATTAAGTATTCTCATTTTTGAATGCTTTTGATGGAGAAAGAGGTTATTGTAATCATGAAGCATTTTTTCAGCTTCTAGTTGCCAAACAGGACAAATAAAATTAGATATTTTAATTTTGCTTTTACAAGGAGAGTAAACAGCTTTTGTAATAATATCAATATTTTTATCTCTTTTAATTTTATCACCTACAATTCTAGATCCATCATCTAACAAAACCTTAACATTGTTTATGTTACCAAATTGTAAATTTGATTTAAAAAAACCACTTGAGCCATAATAGTAATTATTTCTCTCATCTTTAAGGCTGAAATCAACCGGAAGTGTAATATCACCTGTTTCTTGAGAATAAATAATTAGATCAGAAGAAATTATATTATTATTATATAATATTTTAGCTTTACCTTTGGCAATTATATTTTGATCTTGATCATAAGAAATATCATCTGCATAAATTAATACTTCAGCTGCATTTTGATAATTAGTAGTGAATGTAAATAATATAATACATAATATATTTAATATATATCTTTTTAGTCTACTAATCATTTTCTATTTGAATAGTTTTGTATAAACCAATAATAAAAGGTATTATAAATATTAAAAAATAAGAATAAATAAAATTAATATCAAAAGTAATTGTAAATTTATTAATTACCTCTCTTAATGTATAAAAAACAAATCCAATTAGTACTGCATTAAATAATATTTTAAAGAAACTTTCATTTCTTTTATATTTCGCTGAAAAACTCATTACAACAAAGGCTAATAAAATCATAAATAATGGTTTTAATACTTCAGATATATAAAAAAGTGCTACTGCAGATGAGTATAAAT
>CABXJB010000051.1 GCA_902512415.1 uncultured Alphaproteobacteria bacterium | reverse complement strand
CATTGATTAATTTACTGTTGTCTAAATTGTAGTTGTAATCTTTTCCAAGTCTTTCATCCTCAAATCTTACATGATTTTTAAAATCTATATGCATAATTTTTGATATTTCATTAACTAAATTTTTTATTGATATAATTTGATTTGTAGAAATATGATATGTATGACCAATTTTACCTTTTTTTGAAATTTTGTATAGTGCATCAGCAACATCTAAAATGTGAATAAATGACCTTTTCGAAGTACCACCACCATGTAAACTTATTTTTTTACCATTCTTAAGGTAACAAATAGTCTTCGGGACAATTCTATATAGTTGTTGAGAAGGTCCAAATACATTTGCTGCTCTAGTGAAAATTATTGGAAAATTATAAGCATTAAAATATGCTTTTAAATGCATATCAAATGCTGCTCTTGAAATTGCATATGGCGTCGATGGGTAAAAGTTAAAATTTTCTTTTATTTTTCCCTTAGTACTTCCATAAACTTCAGGAGTAGTAAAATTTATATACTTTTTTATAAATTTAAGTTTTTTTATACCTTCGATCAATTTAACTTGAGATATTAAGTTTGTATTATACCAATCTAAGGGATTAAGCCAACTTTCTGCGACCATACCTTGAGAGGCAAAATTAAATATTATATCTGGTTTGAAAGTTTTAATTAAATTTATTATTTGAACTGTATTTTTATTAATATCTAATTTTTTAAATTTAAAATTTTTATAATTTTTGTTTTTTATATAAGGAAGAAAGATCTGATTAGGATTTATAGATCTACTTATCCCATAAACATTTTCATTTTTACTTAGTAGGTAATTAATAAATGATGATGCAGAAAATGAATTAGATCCAATAATTAAGTATTTCATTTAATTGGTAGGCAATACAAATTCAGGTCCATCTTTAATACTTTTTGGCCATCTGCTTGTAATAGTTTTGAGCTTTGTATAAAAATTAATACCTTCAGCTCCATGCATTGCATGATCACCAAAAAGTGATTGTTTCCAACCACCAAAACTATGAAAAGCCATTGGGACTGGAATAGGAACGTTTACACCAACCATACCAATGTTAATGTTTGAAGTAAAATGTCTAGAAATCTCCCCATCTGAAGTATAAATGCTAGTACCATTTCCATATTTATGTTGATTTATTAGCTCAATTGCCTCTTCATAATCCTTAGACCTAACTACTGATAAAACGGGGCCAAAAATCTCTTCTTTATAAATTTTCATATTATTATTTACATTATCAAAAAGAGTTGGAGCTAAAAAATGACCATTTTCGTATCCCTGAAGTTTAAAATTTCTACCATCCAATACTAAATCTGCTCCTTCATTTATCCCAGATTCTATATATTCAAGAATTTTATTTTTATGTGCTTTTGAAATAACAGGACCCATTGAAGATTCTGGATCAGTCCATGGGGCAACCTTAAGATTGGAAGCTTTTTCAGAAATTTTGTCTACAAGCTCATCTGCAATATCGCCGACAGCTACCGCAACTGATACAGCCATACATCTTTCACCAGCAGAGCCATATGCAGCTCCAATAATACCATCAACAGCCTGATCTATATTTGCATCAGGCATTACAACTAGATGATTCTTTGCTCCACCTAATGCTTGAACTCTTTTGGAAAATTTTGCACTTTTTTCATAAATATATTTTGCTACTGGGGTTGATCCCACAAAACTGACAGAAGATATATCTTGACTCTCTAAAATTAAATCAACTACCTCTTTATCTCCATTTATAACGTTAAACACACCATTTGGTAATCCAGCTTCGCTAAAAAATTTAGCTAAAAGCATTGAACATGATGGATTTTTTTCAGAAGGCTTTAAAATAAATGCATTACCACATGCTATAGATATTGGGAACATCCACATAGGCACCATTGCTGGAAAATTAAAGGGTGTAATTCCAGCACAAATACCCAGGGGCTGCCTGACAGACCATGAGTCAATATTCGTTCCAACATTTTGTGAAAACTCACCTTTTAGAAGATGAGGAATACCACACGCAAACTCAACAATCTCTAAACCTCTTATTACTGAACCCTTAGCATCTTCTAAAGTTTTACCATGCTCTTTTGAAACTGTTTGGGCAAGTAATTCAATGTTATTCTCAATTATACTTTTATATTTGGACATGACTCTTGATCTTTTTAAGGGAGTAATATTTGCCCATTCTTTTTGCGCAATTTTAGCTGTCTCAATGACTAATTTTAAATCTTTTTCATTAGATAAAACCACTGAACCTATTTTATCTCCAGTAGATGGGTCGATAATATCTGTCATTTTTGATGATAAACAAGTTGTATTTCCATTTATATAATTTTTTACATTACTCATTTTTACTTTCCTTATAAATTAAAATTAGATTCCTAGAATATATAAGTATTCCAAATATTTGTCCTAAAATAATAACAGGATCTTTCCTAAAAATTGCATATATTAATAAAGATCCTCCTCCAACTATACTTAAATACCAAAATATAACAGGAATAGCGCTCCTACCTAATTTTTCAGAATAAATCCATTGTATAATAAATCTTGAAGCAAAAATTGCCTGCCCTCCAAAACCTATAATAAGAAATATTAGTTCTCTATTTGTAAGTTGATTAAAATAATTTAACACTTTAAGCTAGATAGACAGATACAATTTTTTATACTTTAAACAAGCTTTTTCTAAATCAAAATTTTTTAAAGCGGCATC
>CABXJB010000050.1 GCA_902512415.1 uncultured Alphaproteobacteria bacterium | reverse complement strand
AGCGAATGAACCTAACATTAGAGAAGTAATAGCTTTTCCAATGAATCAACAAGCAATGGATCTTATGATGAATGCTCCCGCTGAGGTTAATAAAGACAGGTTAGAAGAATTGGGTTTAAAATTAGTAGATAAAAATTAACCCCGAGCCAATTAAAGCTAAAGCTGTTCCTATCCATGCGCTAAAAGTTGGTATTTTTTTTGTTAAAACCCAAATTAAAAATAAAATCATAATAGGGCTTGTTGAAGAAAGAGTAGCTACTATACCTGCATCTGCTTTCTGAAGAGCTATAAGCAAAAGACTCATACCTAAAGCCATTCCTAAAAAACCACTTATTATAGATTGACCTATAACTTTTAAAGTTAGAGAAGTTTTTTGATTAAAGATTTTGAAATTTAAGAAAAAGGTGAATGCTAAAAAAATAAATGAAATACCTGCTCTTAAAGAAGCAGAAGCAATTGGATCTGCTCCCATGGATAAAATTGGTTTCATCATAATTAAGCCAATAGCTTGACATAACGAAGCTCCTATACCAAAGGTAATCCCTAAATAAATATTACCTTCAACAATTTCCCACCGATGACTTTTATCTCTACTATTACCATAAGCAATAGCAACTACAACTCCAAAGAAAACAATAATACAACCAATTAAATTAATCAGTGACATTATTTCATTTAAAAAAATGATATTTAAAATTACAGTAAATGGAGCCGCTAAGGAAAATAGAACATTATTTCTCCTTGGACCAATTTTTTGTAGCGCTATAAATAATAATGTATCTCCAAGAAAAATACCAATTATGCCAGATAACAGAATAGTTACTAAGAATTCTTGATTGATTGTCCCCCAAGTATCTAAGTAAAATGTGCAACTAATTAACATTATTGAGACAAAAAATAATCTAAGTCTATTAAATGCTAAACCACCTATTTTTCTTGTTACGTCAGCCGAAATTAGAGATGCTATTGCCCAACATAACGCAGCTAAGATAGCAATAAAGTAATATAGGAGCATTATATAATTTTAAAAAATGTTTAAAATAATTTTAATAGGTAGAGAAAGATATTCACCTAATAAATGTTCTTGCATAAATACTCTTTTTATTAATCCTGTCCATCTAAGAAAAGCGTAAATAATTAAAACCCACAAATAAATTCCAAAAACATAATTTAAGTAAGATATTATTTTTTTAAATTGATTATAATAATTCATAATATGAAACCTAAATATTGGAACAAAGGAAAGGTTTATCTATCAAACAAAGATAAAGTTTTGAAGAAAATTATTGATCAATACCCTAATCAATCTCTTAAACTAAATGATAATAGCTATCATGCCCTAATTAATTCCATTATCGGTCAACAAATTTCTGTATCAGCTGCAAATTCAATGAAAAGTAAATTATTTTCTCTTAAAAAGAATATTACTCCACGCACTATAAAAAATTTAAAAAATACTCAATTAAGGAAATGTGGACTTTCAAAACAAAAGATATTGTATATCAATAATATTTCAGAATTTTTTTTACATAATAAAAGATTTATAAAAAAAATGAGTAACATTAATGAAGAGCTTATTCGAGAAAAGTTAATTGAAATAAAAGGTATCGGTAATTGGACTATTGATATGTTTCTTTTATTTACACATGGTAGCTCTAATATATTTCCCACAGGTGATCTTGGTTTTATAAAAGCTATAAGCAAACATTATAAAAAAGATATCCCTATTACAGATAAATTTTTATTAAATTTATATAAAAAATGGAGTCCTTATTCTTCTATAGCAACATGGTACCTTTGGAGATCTCTTGATCCATTACCTGTTAGTTATTAATACTTGCTCCTTGCTCTATCCAAACTTTTAATATGTTTCTTTCAGCTTCGGTTATACCAGTCATGTTACCTGGAGGCATAATATCTGAATCTATTACTTGATTTTTAATACCTTTAATGTTCTTTAGAATATCTTGTGTTGTATCAAAAATAATACCTAGAGGAGGTTCTTCAAATCCTTCATAGGTTGGATTATTTGCATGACATACTCCACATCTATATTTAACAATATTTGTTACTTCATTAAAATTAACTTCTTCAAAAATATTTTCTTCTAAGTTATTATTTATTTTTGGAATAGACACATATAACATTAAACATATCATACCTGCCGCTGCACTCGGTAATATCCACACATTATATTTTTTTTTATTTCGAAGGTTAAAGTAGTGTCTAACTGAAGCTCCAATAATTGAGATTATTGCAAGAATTAACCAATTATACTTATGCCCATAAGTAAAAGGAAAATGTGCGCTAATCATAATAAATAATACTGGAAGTGTAAGATAATTATTATGAATTGAACGAGTTTTTGCAGATAATCCTTTTTTTAAATCTGGTTGTTTGTTAGCTAATGCTGAATTAACCATGTTTTTTTGAGAAGGTATTATTACATAAAAAACATTAGCTGCCATTATTGTTCCTAAACATGCACCGACATGAATGTAAGCAGCCCTAGATCCGTATATTTCAGTAAGTGCATAGCTAATTATAGTAGCTAATATTAAACCAATTATTGAAAATAAAATTTTATGGTCAACTAGAGGTGATTTACATAAAAAATCATAAATCAACCAAGTTCCTGTTAAAAAACTCAAAGAAATTATTATTGCAGTAAATGGATTGATATCACTGACTGTTTTATCAATCATAATGCTCTCAGCATTCAAGTAATAAACAATAATTAATAAAGCAAAACCACTAATCCAAGTTGTATATGCCTCCCACTTAAACCAATGTAATTCTTTTGGAAATACTTTTGGGGGACCCTTTAATTTATTAATATGATAAAAACCACCTGAGTGTACTGACCATAATTCACCATCTACATCATTACTATTTATTTCCCTATCTAATCGACTATCAAGCCAATTAAAATAAAATGAAGTTCCTATCCAAGCTATTCCAACAATAATATGTATCCACCTTACGACTAAATCAAGCCAGTCCAAAAAAAAGGGGTATAGAGAAGTTAAAGTTTCCATTCAGTATTCGATTTTGTCTGCTTTTTCTTCCCAATCAAAAAATGCTTTTATTGCTTCACTTTGATTGATTTGTGTCATTTGAATTTTTCTTGAAGATAATTTTTTATTTAATTCATTATATATAAAATCATCATCAAATCCAATTTTTGCAGCATCCAATCTAGAATTTCCATAATAAATTTTGTTTATATGTGACCAGTAAATTGCACTTA
>CABXJB010000049.1 GCA_902512415.1 uncultured Alphaproteobacteria bacterium | reverse complement strand
TATTTCTTGATCTTTACCTCTTCCAAGAACTGGAACAGACTCAAGCAAAGCTTTGGTATAAGGATGTGTTGGTCTTCGAAGGACATCATCTGCTGTTCCTGCCTCAACAATATTACCCATATACATTACAGCAACATTATCAGCTAATTCTGCCACTACACCCATATCATGGGTAATGAGAATGATTGCTGTTTCATTTTCTTTTTTAAGTTTATCCATCAATTCAAATATCTGAGCTTGGATAGTAACATCCAACGCTGTTGTAGGCTCATCAGCTATTAAAATTTTTGGATTACAAGCCATAGCCATAGCTATCATTGCTCTTTGTCTCATCCCACCAGAATAACTATGAGGATATTCATCAACTCTTTTTTCAGGCAGTGGGATACCCATATCACTTAATAATGATATGCATTTTTCTCTAATTTGTTTTTTATTTAAATTTGTATGATATTTAAGGTTTTCACTAATTTGGAAACCTACAGTATAGACAGGGTTTAAGGCAGTCATTGGATCTTGAAAAATCATTGCAATATCAGAGCCTCGAATAGCTCTCATTTCCTTCCCATTCTTTTCTAGTTTTTCTATATTGATTTTTTTATTATCTTTATTGAAAATAATTTCACCTTCTTCAATACGTGACAAAGTTGGAAGTAGTTGCATTATTGTCGATGCAGTTACACTTTTACCACAACCACTTTCACCAACAATACAGAGAGTTTTCCCTTTTTTAACATCAAAAGAAACGCCATTAACAGCTTTGTTGCATCTATTATTTGTATAAAAGAAAGTTTTTAAGTTTCTTACTGAAAGGGCTATATCATCATTTTTACTCATAATTATCCTTGTTGCGATGGATCAGTTGAGTCACGTAAACCATCTCCAATAAAATTTACACAAAGTACAAATACAGATATTACAATTCCTACAGGCCCCCACATCCACCAGTAATTTTGAAGCACTAAAATATCTTGAGCAACGTTTAGAATATTGCCCCAAGTTGGAATATTAAGTGGAACACCTAGACCTAAAAAACTAAGCCCTGCTTCCGTTAAGATAAACATAGCAGTAGATAAAGTAATATTGACCATTATAGGACTTAACGCATTAGGTAACATGTGTTTGTAACAAATTGTAAAAGTTGATAATCCAAAGCTTCTTAGCGCTTGAACATATTCCTCTTCTCTTAAAGAGAGCATTCTAGCTCTAGCTAGCCTGTACATACCTCCCCAACCAGTTAAAATAAAAATTGCCATTAAATTAAATAAGCTTTGACCGGTTATAGAGACCAGTAAAAGTACCAGAATAATTTGAGGGAAAGACATAAATATTTCAGATATTCTGAGCGCTATAACATCAGTCCAACCACCTCGATAACCTGCATAACATCCTACTACTATACCAACTAATGCTGATAGAATGGCGCTTCCTAAGCCTATAAATATAGAAACTCTGCCCCCAAAAAGAACTCGAGTAAAAACATCTCTACCAGTATTGTCTGTTCCAAACCAATGGGCAAAGGAAGGAGGTAATCGCATTGAGCGGAGGTCGACGCGCATTGGATCATATGGAGATAGCAATGGTGCTAAGATTGTAGCTAATAAAATTATAGTAAAAACAATTAGTCCAAAAACAGCTAATTTATTATTTACAAACTTACTTATAATTCTACTTCTTTTTTTTGAAGAAATAGTTTTAGATTCTTCTTTCTCTCTAATTTGATCAAATTTTTTATCTAATGATGATCTAGCCATTATTCTTTTCCTAATCTTACTCGTGGGTCGATTAAAGCTGTTAAAACATCAATAATGAGACTGGCTGTTAAGACGACAAAAACATACATTAAGGATATTGTCATGACTAATGGATAGTCTGAGGCACGAACAGATCGGATAAACATACTTCCAATTCCTGGCCATTGATAAACTTGTTCTATTATTGTTGATCCACCAATCAAGAGTGGAAGTCTAAAACCAATTAAGACAACGACAGGAGTTAATGCAACTCGAAATCCATGAAATATATTAATTCGCCATTCTGGTATTCCTTTAGATCTTGCTGTTGTTATAAATTCTTTTGCTAGGACATCTAACATTGACGATCTTGCGTATCGCATTGCACCTGCAGTCATCATAATAGCTAAAACTAATGATGGTAAAACAATATTTGGAATTCTGTCCCAAACTGTTTCATAATGAGGTAATAACCTTCCACCAACAGGTAACCACTTAAGTTCTATAGCAAATAAAAGTATTGCGACTAAACCAAAAAAAAATTCTGGAATAGATACGCCTGCCATACCAGCAACTGTTAGAGAATTATCTGTTCCTGAACCTCGTTTGAGGGCACTAATAATTCCTAATGTGCAACCAATAATTGTTGAAAATATAAGAGCAACAATTGATAATTCTAATGTTGCTGGAATTGTTTTTACCATAATCTCTGAGATAGCTACTCCTCCAGCCATGGAATAACCCATATCTCCTTGAATCATACTAGTGAGCCATAACCAGTAACGTGTTATAAAACTCTGATTCAAGCCATACGCTTCACGCATGGCATTTAGTTGTTCTGCAGTAATTGTTGAGGCTAACTCAGGACTTATCATGTGAGATACAGCATCCCCTGGCGCAAGCTCAAGGCCTAAATAGACAAGAAAGCTTATGATAAGAAGCATGGGAAAGAAAATAAAAAGACGTTGAATAATGTATGTTAACACGATTTCTTTCCAAATTTAAATTTAGATAAACTGAGGCCATATGGCCTCAGTTTAAAAATTTTAGTTATTAACTATGGTTTTGGATACTGCATAATCCACATCATACGAGTGTATGGGATATCAACAGCTTTAGTCATCATGTTATCCATAGCATCTAATGCGGCAACATCAGCTACGTTTTTAGTAAATCCGTAGTCCATTTTACCTGCTGCAGCATTTTTGATTAAGTTACCATCACCGTCATAACTTGGATAAGCAACGATATCAAAATTTGCCACTCCACCATGATAGTTGTCAAAAGGTTCGAACTTTGCATAGTCGTTCATTTTAACTTCAGTAATTTTAAATGCTCCAGAACCTATTGGCTTTTGCCAAAATTCACTTGACTGCCATTTTAACGGATCAGCACCAGATAACAAATGTTTTGGTAAGATAGCAAACTGCGTAAATGTTGTTAAAATATTAGGGTCAATTCTTGATAACTCTAATGTAATAATTCTATCTGCAATATTATATTTAATACCAGAAACATCATTAGTTGAACCATCTTTATATGCATCAGCACCTTTAATAGCACT
>CABXJB010000048.1 GCA_902512415.1 uncultured Alphaproteobacteria bacterium | reverse complement strand
TATTTTAGTTGAGATTTCCATAATAATTAATTTTGCCTCACACGGGGATCAAGCACTGCCAACAATATGTCTGCAATAATATTTCCAATTATTAAGATTACTGTTAAACAAAATAAAATTGCCGCTGTTGTATAAGTATCTTGCCGCTGAATAGACTCTACTAAAAGAGGTCCAGCTGTAGGTATCGACAAAACAATAGCTGCTTCAAGTTCGCCCATTAACATATATGGAAGAGCTATCCCTTGAAACATAATAAGAGGATGTAGGGCGTTTGGAACAGCATGACGATATAGTGTTTGATTTTCAGACAACCCTTTAGCTCTTGCTGTTTCAATGTATTGCATGCGCATTACATCTAATAAGTTTCCTCTCATAACCCTCATGTTGTAAGCCAAACCACCTAATACTGCGATTGCAAAAATAGGCCATATATGAAGAATCCCATTCCACAACTTTGCAAAGGACATTGGTTGAACTGCGTAATATGGAGAATACATAGATCCAGTATTGTCAGAATTCAAAACTATTGCTAACCAATACATAATTAATAACGCAAGAAAAAATCTTGGAATAGTCATGCCTAAAAATGCGAATATTGTTGCGATGTTATCACCTAATTTATTTTGATTTTTTGCAGCATATATTCCGATTGAAACACCAATAGTTGTTGCAAAGAAATGACAAATTAAAGCTATTATTAAGGTGCGAGGTAATCTATCAGCAAGCATTTCACTAACAGGTTTATTGTAGTGCATTGAAAACCCAAAATCGAAATGAAAAACAATATTTTTTATCCAATTTAAATATTGAAAAACTATAGGGTCATTTAACCCATATTTTTCTCTTAGTGTTTTTGTAAGCTCAATGGCTTGCTCCTGCGTTATATTTGCAAGAGCTTTTGTTTGACTTACATACCAAGTTGCATAATCCCCAGGGGGTAACTGAATAATAAAAAAAATAAGTATGCTAATTACAAATAGAAGAGGAAAAGAATAAAAAATTCTTCTAATAATAAATGAAAGCATAATGATTATAAAAGTAAGGGGCTAGAATAATTAGCCCCTTACTAAAAATTAATTAATTAATACCAGGAACTCTCCCAGGAAAAAGTTCATCTAATTGATCGTCTTGATAAACCCAGAATTGTTCACGGATAACCGTATCCTCAGCCCATTGATAGGCTAAAACAGGCATACCGTCAGCTAAGTTTTGAATTCTTTTATTTATCAAAAGAGCTGTTGGATACTGAACAATACCTGGCTGATATACATTTTCAGTAAACAGTTTTTGATATTGAGACATTAATTGTTTTGCTTCATCTCCTTCAACACCATCTCTCCATCTTTCAAGAATACTAACTATTTCTTTTTCAAATGGTTGAAGTTGTTGAGGATGTTCATCAGTACCTAGATGAGGCTCAAAAGAAGAGGTTGTTATAGGACCCAACTCTGACCAATAGCCTGAGTTAGGAAAAGCATATTCCTGTTGAGCTCTAGCCATAATCCAATCAAACTCACCTGATTGTCTTGTTGGTTCAGTGTCTTCCATTGGCTTAAGATTGACCTTTATTCCAACTTCAGCCATCATGGTTGCAAGACCATCTCCAATAAGTTTTTCATTTTCACTGTCCTTACTTTGAACCAAATTAATGATAAGATCACCACCACTAGGTAGATTTCTAACTCCATTACCATCAGTGTCTATTAGACCTAAGCCATCCATTAGTGCATTTGCACTTGCTGGATTGTATGGAAAAAATGATGTAGCGTCTGGATCAAAAAAAGCACTGTCTCTTGCTATACCTCCAGCAAACACTGAAACAAAAGGTCCTTTTGACATTGCTTTAGCAAATGCTTTACCATCAATAGCGTGTTGAATAGCTTTTCTAAATTCCAAAGTACGATTTAGATCACGAATAGCAGCCATCTGATCATCTAGAACCCCTACACCAATAGCTTGATTCATGTAAAGATGATAACCCATAGTTCTACCACTAAAAGCAAGTGTTGCTTGAGCATCATCACTTTTAGATTCTTTTACAGCCTCTAAGTATAATGGCACATTCTCCATATTTGAGAAGTCAGCGTTACCAGCTAAGGTATCTACTGTTCTTTGACCCCATGTTTTTAACTGGAATATCATCTCATTCATATATGGAAGTTGCTGACCTTTACTGTCTACTTTCCAATAATATGGATTTCGACGAAGTATTACAACTTCATCTTGTTTATACTCAACTGCTGTCCACGCACCCATACTTACCCATGGTAATCGTCCAGCAGGGAATGCAGCTGTGTAATCATCGTAAGAATTACCATCATATTTAGGATGGTGCTCTTTTAATAAATGTGAGGGTCCAGGGCATCCATTAATGTATGCCATAGAATGTAAAACAAGTTTTGGTTCATTTTGAGGAAACGTCCATTTAATTTGTGTTGGACTAATTATCTCTAAAGTAGTTCCTTCGCCCATCGTACTTGCATTCATTCTAGTAGGTACATTCTCATCGAGAACATTATCTTCCCACCAAAAGCGAATATCTTCGGAATCAAATGGATCTCCATCAGACCATTTTGCACCATCAATAAGATTCATAGTAAGAGAATTACCATCCCATTCCCAATCTGTAGCCAAATTAGGCAAAGGATAAGAGTCTTCAGACTTCAATCTTACCATTGGTCCATTTCTAGTTAGACATTCTTGAACAGTATAATTGATTCCACCCCATCCTTGATGTTGTGAAGCAGTCCAGTTCCATCCTTCTGGTCGTCCACCAATTGTATGTCTAAAAGTTCCACCATATCGACCAATACCATCAGGCATTGCGTCACCATTAAAAACTAGTGGTCTTTTTGGTAGGCGTTCCCAAATTGGGGGTAGTTTTCCTTCTTGAACAAGAGCACTTATATAATCAGGTTCATATAAAAATTCAAAGTCTCCAATATCTTGATAACTCATTAATTCATCTCTTCCGATGAATTGAACTTCTTGCATATTCTCAATTGCAGGTGCAGCTGGAAGAGCTGTTGCTCCCTCTGGTCTTGCAGAAACACTTGAGCTAGATAATGCAAAAGTAACCGAAGCTACGCTAGCAAGTAATGTGGATCTAAATTTATTCTTTTCCATTAATCCTCCACGTTTAATTTCAATAAAACTATAATACTTTTTAATCAGATAGAAGAGGTTTTTTAAATATAATCTTATATTTTTAGCAATTATCTTATAATCAAAGGTTAAAAGCTTCTTTTTCTACAAATACAGATCTTTTTTTTGATTTTTGATTTTTTTTATTAGTTTGTTTTTTGACTCCGCTAACTGATTTAGAATACCTACTTTTAGACAATTTAGGTATTTTCTTTTTTATAATTTTAATTTTATTCTTATATTGAGGTAACCATTTTTCTTGCGCCACCAAC
>CABXJB010000047.1 GCA_902512415.1 uncultured Alphaproteobacteria bacterium | reverse complement strand
AAAATAGAGTTAAAATAAATAAGATAGAAAAAGTTCAAGACGTGCTTAAAGTACGTTTTGACTCTAAAGACAATCTTGATGATATAAGAAGTTCATTCATGCAAAATTATAGGTCGGTTAAAATTAGTATTGAGAATAATTTAGCATCAATTTCAATTGATCAATTATATAAAAAATCTATTCAAGATTCAGCAATAAAACAATCTTTAGAAATTGTCAGAAAAAGAATAGATGAATCTGGAACGAAAGAACCTTTAATTCAGCGATCAGGAAAAGATAGGATACTTCTTCAATTGCCTGGAGTTAAAAATCCTGAGAGGATTAAAGATCTATTAGGTAAAACTGCTAAGTTAAATTTTCATATGGTTGATGATGATGATACAAAATCATTATCTGCAAATATTGCCCCATTTGGAAAAATGATTGTTGCTGATATTAATAATGAAGAAATTAAATATTTATTAGAAAAAAAATCAAGAGTAGGTGGTGAAAATTTAATAGACGCAAATGCATCTTTTGATCCAACAGAAGGTCATGCAGTATCATTTAGATTTGATACAACTGGTGCCCAAAAATTTGGCAAAGCAACATATGAGAATATTGGAAAAAGATTTGCAGTAGTCCTTGATGGAGTTGTTATTACTGCACCAGTTATTAATTCTGCAATCACTGGTGGTTCTGGAATTATAACTGGTAATTTTACATCCCAAGAAGCAACAGATTTAGCAGTTCTATTAAGAGCGGGAGCATTACCTGCTCCTCTTAAAATTGTAGAAGAACGATCAGTTGGCCCCGGCTTAGGCGCTGACTCAATCGCTGCTGGTAAAATAGCATCTATTATTGGAATGATACTTGTTTGCCTATTTATGGTTCTAATTTATGGTTCTTTTGGTTTAATTGCTAATATTTCTCTTATTGCTAATTTATTTATTATTATTGCTTTACTTGGAACTATTGGAGCCACTTTAACACTTCCTGGAATAGCAGGTATCGTATTAACTATAGGTATGTCAGTAGATGCAAATGTATTAATTTTTGAAAGAATAAAAGAAGAGAGTGTTAAAAATAAAAAAATATATGAAACTATTAAAAAAGGATTTGATAGGGCACTTTCAACTATTTTAGATGCTAATATAACAACTTTAATAGCTTCATTGTTATTATTTGTTTTTGGCTCAGGTCCAATAAAAGGTTTTTCAATAACTTTATCTTTAGGTGTAATTGCTTCAATGTTTACAGCTCTTATGCTTACTAATTTAATTGTTCACATTTACGTTTCTGCTACTTCAAAAAAGGAGATTAATTTATAATGTTTGGTTTAAATAAAATCATTCCTGTTGACTCTGATTATAAATTTTTAAATTATAGAAAGAATTTTTATATAATTTCAAGTATTGCTATAATTTTATCTTTAATTCTTCTTTTATCTAAAGGACTAAATCTAGGAATTGATTTTAAAGGAGGCACATTAATTGAAGTCAGTACTAAAAATACTAATATAAGTGAGTTAAGAGATATTTTGTCACCTAATTTTAATGAGGTATCACTCCAAGAATTTGGTGATGAAAACAATATAATAATTCGACTTCAGAACGAAAATAACCAAGAAAGTATTAAAACAGTTAACAAGGTAAAACAGCTTATTAATGATAAAGTTTCAGAATTTAGAAGATCAGAATTTGTTGGTCCCACTGTTAGTTCTGAATTATTATGGAAAGGGTTACAAGCTATCTCCTTCGCTTTATTTGCTATATTAATTTATATATGGTTGCGTTTTGAATGGCAGTTTGGTTTTGGAGCTGTAGTGGCATTAACTCATGATGTCTTGTTTACTCTCGGTGTTTTATCTATATTAAATATTGAATTTTCTCTTTCAACAATTGCAGCAGTTTTAACAATAGCTGGTTATTCAATAAATGATACGGTTGTTATTTTTGATAGAGTAAGAGAGAATTTAAGGAAATATAAAAATATTGAACTTCTAGATTTGTTTAATATGTCAATTAATAATACTTTATCAAGAACAGTAATGACTAGTATCACAACTCTTTTGGCTCTGATATCTCTTTATTTATTTGGCGGTGAAGTTATAAAACCTTTTGCCTTAACAATGATTATAGGTGTGTTAGTAGGTACATATTCATCTATCTTTATTGCGGTCCCAACACTTTTAATTTTTAAGTTCAGACCGCAAGATGAAGATTGATTTTTAATATAGATTTTGAGCAGTAACCATACTTAAAAGCATAGGTATGGATAACAAAGTATTTGTTCTTGAAAACAACATAGCAGTTCTAGCAGACTTTGCTTTTTCTTCTGCATTCGCTTCAATTATACCCAAAGCTTTTTTCTGATTTGGCCAAATAACCATCCATACATTATACGCCATAATCATACCTAACCACATACCTATTCCAATACATATGCTTTTTGAGGAAGCTCCATTAGTTAATAAACCAAATGAAAGAGCCTCTACTATATAATAATTTAAATAAGAAACAATCAAACCAGTTAAAATTGTAGCTAGTGCTGCCCATCTAAACCAAAATAAAGCAGCTGGAGCAATTACTTTACCTATTGCTGGTTTCTGCTCATCAGGTATGTTAGGCATGTTTGGAATTTGTACAAAATTAAAATACCATAACAAACCAATCCACATGACGCCTGATATAACATGTAAATATCTGAAAATTGCACTCCAGAAATTTCTATCATAATCAAAACCATTATTGGTTATTGCCATAATTATAAAAACTAATATTGCTAAAATTATACCTGCTATAATTGTTCTATTTAATGATTGTAAAATACTTCCCAAGATAACCTCCATTAGTTCAAATGTTCCTTTAAAAACTGACCAGTATAATTAGTATTATCAATTATAATCTTTTCTGGAGATCCTTCAAACATAATTTTACCACCTCTATTTCCACCTAATGGGCCTAAATCTATCATATAATCTGAAGTTTTAATAACATCCAAATTATGTTCAATAACAATAACTGTATTACCTTCATTAACTAGCGTATGTAATATTTTTAATAGTTTTTTTACATCATCAAAATGTAATCCAGTTGTAGGTTCATCTAATATATATAATGTTTTTCCAGTTGATCTTTTGGACAATTCTTTTGAAAGTTTTATTCTTTGAGCTTCACCACCAGATAATGTAGTAGCAGATTGACCAATCTTTATATAATCTAGACCAACTTCCATTAAAGTTTTTAATTTTTGTTTTATTGAAGGTATTTTTGAAAAAAAATCATAACCTTCCTCTACAGTCATGTTCAATACATCAGCTATAGATTTATTATTGTATTTAACTTCAAGTGTTTCTCTGTTGTAACGTTTACCTTTACAAATATCACACTCAACATAAACATCGGCAAGAAAATGCATTTCTATTTTCTTAACCCCATCACCTTCGCAAGACTCACATCTTCCACCTTTTACATTG
>CABXJB010000046.1 GCA_902512415.1 uncultured Alphaproteobacteria bacterium | reverse complement strand
AATACTCATCCCCTTACCTTTTAAACGGAACTGTGTTTCAGATTGAGTACCTGGGGGAATATTAAGCCTAGCTTTTTTACCTTCTATTGTTGGTACCTCTACATCGCCACCTAGAATTGCTGTTGTGATTGAAATAGGAATTTGGCAGAAAATATTGTCTTCTTCACGCTCAAATAACTTATCTTTTTGCACTTCAACAAATATATATAAATCGCCGTTCCCAGCTCCCCTTTGTCCAAGCTCGCCTTCACCCGATATACGAATTCTTGTGCCAGTATCAACTCCAGCCGGAATTGTTACAGAAATAGTTTTTTGTTTTTTTACCTTACCCGTCCCACTACATTTTAGACATGGATTTTTAATTGAAGATCCTTCACCCCCACATGTTGGGCAAGGGCGCTCGATAGAAAAAAAGCCTTGCGTTGATCTTACCTTGCCTTGACCTCCACATGAAGAACATGTGCTCGGGCCAGACTTGTCAGCACTACCAGTTGCTGAACAAAGGTCACAGCCTTCATGGCTTGGGATTCTTATTTGTGATTTTTTACCTTTAAAAGCCTCTTGAAGAGAAACAGACATGTTGTAACGAAGATCATTTCCTCTTTGTGGCCCTCTTTGTCTTGTTTGTCCTCCAAAACCTCCACCGAAGAACTCTTCAAATATATCGGAAAACCCTCCACCAAAATCACCAAACCCTTGTCCTCCTCCCAAACCACCTTGACGAAAAGCATCATGTCCGTATTGATCATAAGCAGATCTTTTTTCTGAATCTTTCAAAATTTCGTATGCTGCTGAAACCTCTTTAAACTTTCGCTCGGACTCTTTGTTATCTTTATTTCTGTCTGGATGATATTGCATCGCAAGCTTACGGTAAGATTTTTTTATCTCATCATCACTTGCATTTTTTTGAACACCAAGTATTTCGTAAAAATCTTTATCAGCCATTTACGCCCCTTAAAAGATATTAATAGAGAAGGTTAATCTTTTTTATCTTCTTCTACTTCTTCAAATTCTGCATCAACTACCTTTTCATCTTTCTTGTCAGACGAAGGTTCTTCACCGGAAGGGTCAGGTTGAGCTGCTCCTGCTTGAGGATCTTGCTTGTAGATGGCTTCACCGAGCTTCATAGAGGATTGAACTAAAGCTTCTGTTTTTGATTTAATTGCTTCCATATCATCACCATCTTTAACTTTTTTTAGCTCTTCTATGTCTGTAGTTATTTTATTTTTATCTTCTTCAGGAACTTTATCGCCATGTTCTTTTATGTTTTTCTCAGTTTCATTAATTAAGCTATCTGCTTGATTTTTTGTATCAACTGATTCTCTTTTTTTCTTATCTTCTTCGGCATTCTCTTCAGCTTCCTTAACCATTCTTTCAATCTCATCATCTGATAAACCGCCTGATGCTTGGATACGAATTTGTTGTTCTTTGCCAGTAGATTTATCTTTTGCCGAAACATTAACTATACCGTTTGCATCAATATCAAAAGTAACTTCAATTTGTGGCATTCCTCTTGCTGCGGGTGGTATGCCGACTAAATCAAACTGACCAAGAAGTTTATTGTCCGCAGCCATTTCTCTTTCACCTTGAAATACTCTTATTGTTACCGCGCTTTGATTATCTTCAGCCGTTGAGAAAACTTGACTTTTCTTCGTTGGAATTGTTGTATTTTTATCAATTAAACGAGTAAACACTCCGCCCAATGTTTCAATACCAAGAGAAAGAGGAGTAACATCTAAAAGTAATACATCCTTAACATCCCCCTGTAAAACACCGCCTTGAATAGCGGCTCCAGAAGCAACAACTTCATCAGGGTTAACACCTTTATTAGGTTCTTTTCCAAAAAAGTTTTTAACTAATTCTGTGACCTTAGGCATTCTAGTCATACCACCTACAAGAATAACATCATCAATATCTGCTGCTTGCAAGCCAGCATCTTTAAGAGCTTGCTCACAAGGTTTTAAACTTTGAGTTAAAAGATCGCCAACAATTGCTTCAAGTTTTGCTCTTGATAATTTTATAGTTAAGTGTTTTGGGCCTGTTTGATCAGCAGTGATGAATGGAAGGTTTACTTCTGTTTCAGTTGAGCTTGATAATTCTATTTTTGCTTTTTCAGCAGCTTCTTTCAATCTTTGAAGTGCAAGCTTGTCTGACCTTAAATCAACACCATTGTCTTTTTTAAATTCATCAGCAAGATAATCAATTATTTGTAGGTCAAAATCTTCTCCCCCTAGATGAGTATCGCCGTTTGTAGATTTTACTTCAAAAACACCATCTCCAATTTCTAAAATTGAAATATCAAATGTGCCGCCACCTAAATCATATACCGCCACTGTTCCTGTTTTTTTCTTATCAAGTCCATATGCAAGTGCTGCAGCTGTTGGTTCATTAATAATTCTTAAAACTTCAAGCCCTGCAATTTTACCCGCATCTTTTGTTGCTTGTCTTTGAGCATCATTAAAATAGGCTGGAACAGTTATAACTGCTTGTGTAACATCCTCACCAAGATAGCTCTCGGCTGTTTCTTTCATCTTTTGTAAAACGAAAGCACTAATTTGACTTGGGCTATATTTTTCACTACGTGCTTCTACCCAAGCATCACCATTATCACCTTTAACAATTTTGTAAGGAACAAGACTGCTATCACCTTTAACAATTTTGTCTTCAAAACCTCTTCCAATCAATCTTTTTATGGCAAAAAGAGTATTTTCTGGATTAGTAACGGCTTGTCTTTTTGCTGATTGACCTACAAGCTTTTCTTTAGACTCTGAGAAAGCCACCATTGATGGAGTTGTTCTAGCGCCTTCTGAGTTTTCTATAACTTTTGCTTCTTTTCCATCCATCACCGCAACACAAGAATTTGTGGTACCTAGATCTATTCCAATAACCTTTGCCATAATAATTTCGTCCTATTTTAATTAATTTTTTGCCTTATATGAGGCTATAAAGAATATGGTAAGAAAGTTTAAAAAAACAAGAAGTTACCCTAAATATTTGTATTTGTTAATTATTTGAAGTTTTTTGGTCTTTTTAGTTGTCTTCTTCATTGAGTTCTGAATCTGCATTAGTTTCAGTCTCACTATCCTTTTTTGATTTTTTTGAAACACCTACCATTGCGGGCCTTAGCAATCTATCATGCATCATGTATCCGTTTTGTATTTCTTGAACTACAGTTCCTTCATCAAGATCATTGTTTTCAATTTCCATCATTGCCTGATGAAGATTAGGATCAAATTTTTTATTTAATGTATCAATTTTTATAATGCCATTTTTTTCTAAAACGATTGATAGTTCTTTTTTAACCATCAAAAGTCCTTCAATTAAATTTTTAATATATTTAGGATGATCTTCTTCTTCGTTAATTGCAGACAAAGCTCTCTCTAAATTATCGCCAGGCGATAGAATATCTCGTGCAAAATTAACACTGCCGTATTTAATTGAATCAATTTTTTCTCTATCAAATCTTTTACGTAGATTTTCCATTTCAGCCAGTACTCTGATTTTTTCTTCTTTTAATGTT
>CABXJB010000045.1 GCA_902512415.1 uncultured Alphaproteobacteria bacterium | reverse complement strand
TTATTAGTAGATATTCTTTACGCATGGATAGATCCAAAAATTAGATATGATTCATGATTGTTTTAAAAGATAAAATTTCAAAACTGAGTGTAAATTTATCTCAAATAGATGAGGTTAAAGGAAGATCATTATGGCACGATGCAAAAATACGTTTTTTTAAAAATAAAGCAGCTTTAATTAGCCTTATAACTCTCTTCATTGTACTATTATTTTCATTTGTCGGTCCTTTATTTGCAGAATGGTCTAATGAAGAGATTGATTGGAGTGTTCTTGGAGATATATCAACGTTGGGTTATCCTTCTTTAGAAAATGGTCATTATTTTGGAACTGATGAACTTGGTAGAGATCTTTATTCTAGAGTAATTCAAGGAACAAAAATTTCTTTAATGGTAGGAATAGTAGGAGCTTTAATTGCTGTTATAGTTGGAACTATATATGGATCTATTGCAGGATATTTTGGTGGAAGAATTGATAGCATAATGATGAGGATAGTAGATATCTTAATGTCAATTCCTTATATGTTTGTCTTAATACTCTTATTAGTTATTTTTGGACGATCTATATTCATGCTTTTTGTTGGTATTGGTTTAGTTTCTTGGCTAGACATGGCCAGAATTGTACGTGGGCAAACCTTATCAATTAAAAAAAAAGAATATGTAGAGGCGGCTATTACAATTGGTGTTAGTCATTTTACAATAATAAGGAGACATATAATTCCAAATTTGCTCGGTGTTGTTGCTGTTTATGCTACATTATTAGTGCCTGGAATGATTTTAACTGAGTCATTTATTTCTTTTTTAGGATTAGGAGTGCAAGAACCTAATACTTCATGGGGGGCATTAATTAGCGAAGGAGCAGGAACAATGAGATATGGAACTCTATGGCAATTATTATTCCCTTTGTTTTTCTTTGTTATTTCACTTTTTTCTTTATTTTTTATTGGTGATGGTCTTCGAGATGCTTTGGATCCAAAGGATAGATGACAATGTTAGATATAAAGAATCTTTTTATAAACTTTAAAACTCCTGAAGGTATTGTTAAAGCTGTTAACGATGTTTCTTTTAATTTAGCAAAAAATGAAAGTTTAGCAATTGTAGGAGAATCCGGATCTGGCAAAACACAACTCGCTTATTCTATATTAGGTTTGCTAGATAAAAACGCTGAAGTTCAGGGTCAAATTAGTTATCAAAAAAAAAATATTCTATCTTTAAATGAAAAGGAGCTTAATAAAATTCGGTCCAAAAAAATTTCTATTATTTTTCAAGATCCAATGACCTCATTAAATCCTTACATGAAAATAAAAAAGCAATTAAATGAAATTATTATTAATCATAATGGATTTACGAATGATAAAGCAACTAAAGAATCCTTAAGAATCTTAGATGCCGTAAAGATTAAAGACTCTAAAAAAACTATTAACAGCTATCCACATGAATTATCTGGTGGCATGAGACAAAGAATAATGATTGGAATGTCTATAATTTGCAAACCTGAAATCATTATTGCTGATGAACCAACCACATCATTAGATGTTACAGTTCAGTCCCAGATTATGGATTTATTTAATGATATAAAAAAAGAGTTTAATTCTTCTATTATTTTAATTACCCATAATATGGGTATAGTTCAAAATATATGTACTAAACTAATGGTAATGTATGGAGGTAAAATAATGGAACTTGGTGATATAAATAAAATTTTTAAAAAGCCGCTTCATCCATATACAAAAGGTTTATTGGAAACAGTTCCAAGAATTGATGAAAATTTTAAAAAATTAAAAACCATTAAAGGCAATCCGATAAATATGATTGATCCTCCAACTGGTTGTATATTTAGAACAAGATGTTCAAATCCTACTCATGAATGTAAACATGGAATTACGTATAATGCTTTGATTGAAAAAGAAGATCATCACTGGGTAGATCAGTGTTGTGTAAATTGTAATTAAAATGAATAAACCAATATTAAGCGTTAAAAATATTTGTGTAGATTATACTTCTAATAACTCCTTTCTTTTCCCATGGGAAAAAAATATAATATTTAGAGCTGTAGAAAATATAAGTTTTGAAATTTCTGAAGGTAAAACTTTGGGTATAGTTGGTGAGACTGGCTCAGGAAAATCCACTATAGCAAAAGCAATTATAAATATTTTAAAAATAAGTTCAGGTAAAATTTATTTTAAAAATAATAAAATATCAAATTTAGATGAAAAAAGTATGCGTAAATATAGAAAAGAAATTCAGATGATTTTTCAAGATCCTTTAGCATCATTAAACCCTAGAATGAACGTTGGAGAAATAATTAGCGAACCACTAACAACTCATTATCCAAAGTTAAATTATAAAGAAGTAAAAAAAAAGGTTAAAGAAATTATGGAAAATGTTGGTTTGTTACCTAATCAAATTAATAGATATCCTCATGAATTTTCAGGAGGACAATGTCAAAGAATAGGTATTGCAAGATCTCTCATTCTTAAACCAAAATTTATTATTTGCGATGAACCTGTATCTTCTCTTGATGTTTCTATACAAGCTCAAGTAATTAATCTTTTAAAAGAATTACAGCAAAAATTTAAATTAACATATTTGTTTATTACACATGATTTAAATATAGCAAGACATATGAGTGATAATATTATGGTGTTAAATTTAGGTAAAATGATTGAAATTAACAATAGTTATGAAGTTTTTAATAACCCAAAAAATGATTACACAAAAAAATTAATCTCATCTATTCCTAAAATATAAATTAATAATGATTATTTTTTCTATTTAATTATTTTAATTTAAATGTAATATTATTTTAATGAGTGAATTATCTGTTAGTTTAGAGTGGGAATTACAAGAAGAATCACTAAAACCAGAAGCTTTTTCTAAAAATCATAAAATTAAAATTAATGATAATATTTTTAATGCAGGTTCAACTACTGAATATGGCGGTAAAGAAAATGAAATAAATCCAGAACAATCTCTAGCTGCTTCTATAAGTAGTTGTCATATGATGACTTTTTTAGCTCTTGCTGCTAAAATGCGTTGGCCTGTTAAATCTTACAATGATAAAGCTTGCGCCTTTCTAGGCAAAAACTCAAAGGGGAAAATGTGTGTTAACAAAATTGAATTAAACCCAATTATAACATTTGATGATAATTTCTCTGCCTCAAAAGATGAGATGAATAAAATGCAAGATCGTTCTCACCGTTATTGTTTTGTTGCTAATTCCTTATCTGATGAAGTAGAAATAAAAATAAATTTATGAATGATTTAATTAATAAAGAACTCAAAGAAAATATATTAAAAATTACTCTTAATAATCCCTCCGCTCAAAACACTCTAAGTCTTGATATAATTAATAATTTAAAAAAAATTATTTTAAATGCAGATTCTAATAATGATATTAATGTTATTATTATTGCTTCAACTGGGAAAATATTTTCAGCAGGTCATAACTTAAAAGAAATCAATACCCATAGAAAAGATAACGATCAAGGACTAAATTTTTTTACAACCTTAATTAATAGTTGTTCTGATTTAATGTTAAGTATAATTCATAATTCCAAACCAGTTATAGCAGAGGTTAATGGTGTTGCTACCGCAGCAGGTTGTCAATTAGTTGCGAGTTGTGATTTGGCTTATTCAAGTGACAGCTCTATATTTGCTACTCCAGGAGTTAATATTGGTTTATTTTGCTCAACACCTATGGTTGCCTTATCTAGAGTAGTTAAAAATAAACATGCTATGGAAATGCTTTTGACCGGTGATTTTGTTCATGCTGATAAAGCAAAATCAATCGGTTTAATTAATAATTGTTTTAAAGAAAAAGATTTGAATAATGAGGTCAATTTAATGGCTAATAAAATATCAAATAAATCAACTTTAACTTTGAAAATTGGAAAAAAAGCATTTTATAATCAATCAGAAATGAAAATTACAGAAGCTTATAAATATGCTTCAGAAGTTATGATAAAAAATATGATGCAATCAGATTCAGAAGAAGGTATCAAAGCTTTTATTGAAAAAAGAAAGCCAAATTGGAATTAAATGAATTCACTTTTATTAGATAGAAATTTAGCTTTAGAGGCAGTCAGGGTAACTGAAATAGCAGCTATAGCAAGTTCATTCCATATGGGAAGAGGAGATGAAAAAGCTG
>CABXJB010000044.1 GCA_902512415.1 uncultured Alphaproteobacteria bacterium | reverse complement strand
ATGCATCCATTTATATTCTTTAGTATCTTTTTCTTTTATACTTTTAGGATCTTTATATTTCCAATGTGCTGCAACACCATAGTCAGCAATTTGATTCATTGCATTAGATCTAAATTGGATTTCTATTTTTTTATTTTTTGGACCCATTACCGTAGTGTGTAAAGCTCGGTAACCATTTGATTTAGGCGATGATATAAAATCCTTAAACCTTCCTGGAATATATTGGTAACGTCGATGAATTATGCCCAAGCATTTATAGCACTCACGAGAGGAATTTGTGATAATTTTAAAAGCCATAATGTCTGATAATTGTTCAAATGAAATATTTTTATTTTTTATTTTATTCCATATTGAATAAGCAGACTTAATACGACCATCAATCTTACAATTTATATCTTCACTTATTAAATTTTTTTTTAGTTCATATCGTATTTCATCAATAATATTTTCATCATTTGAGTTTAAATAATTCAATCTATCTATTACTGATTTTCTAGCATCCGGATTTATAGATTGAAAAGATAAATCTTCTAATTCGTCTTGCCATTCTTTCATACCTAACCTATGAGCAAGTGGAGCAAAGATTTCCAGAGTTTCTATTGAAATGTTAATTCTTTTATTTTCATCTTCGATATATTTAATGGTTCGCATATTATGCAATCTATCAGCCAATTTTATTAATATAACTCGCAGATCTTTTGATGAAGCCAATATTAGTTTTCTATAATTTTCACCAAGCTTTTGTTTATTTACCTTAAGGGCAAATTTACTTATTTTGGTTAAACCTTGAACTAATTGTGAAATTTTTTCACCAAATGATTTTGTGATTTCATTAGTAGATATTTTAGTATCTTCAATTGTATCGTGTAATAAACCAGCAGCTATCGTTGAAGCATCTAAATTGATAGAAGTCAAAATTTTTGCAACTTCTATTGGATGAATTATATATGGCTCACCTGACTTTCTAATTTGATTTTGATGAGCTAATTCACTAAAATTAATAGCCTTAACTATAATTTTTTTGTCTTCATCTTTAAGATATGAGGTTAAAGATTCCAACTCTCTAATTTTATCTTTTATCATTAGGAGATGTTATTATTAGAGTAAATTATAGAAAATAATATTTAATTTTAATTTTATATAAGATTTTAAGGATTATCATCATCATTGCTATCGATATAGCCTTCGTTTTTATGACTTATATTTTCATCATCTAAATTTTTATCTTCAGTATTAACCTCTTCAAGAGATTCATTTTCTTGAATCTCTTCAATATTATTTTGTTCAATTAACTCTTCTTCTGAAGAAGGGTATTCTAAAGACAATTCATCTTCATCTAAAGGAGATATCGTTTGATATTCTTCTATAAGTTTTTCCTTAAGGGAATCAATCATAACCGTTTCATCAGCAATTTCTCTAAGAGCTATTACTGTATGCTTGTCATTATTCTTTTCGACTGAGGGACTTTCACCTGCATGTAGTTTTCTTGCTCTATTTGAGGCAACCAATACTAGTTCAAATCTACTTTCAAATTTATCAATACAATCTTCAACAGTTATTCTAGCCATATCAAAGGGCTTATAGTTATCAACTATTAAAAAGTAAATAAAAAATTAATTATTTTTTAGTATCCTTTGCTTGTTTTTATTCCAATCCTTTAATTTTTGACTTTCTCTCTTGTCGTACTTTTTCTTTCCTTTTCCTAGTCCAATATTTAATTTTACTAACCCTTTATCATTGAAATAAATAGTTATTGGTACTACAGAAAATCCTTCTCTTTTAACGGAACCTAATATTTTATTTAATTCTTTTTTATTTAGTAGTAATTTTCTTTTTCTTGTAGGATTATTCTCTTTTTCATTTGCAGAAGCATATTTTTTTATAAAACAATTACAAAGATAAAGCTCACTTCCAATATCTTCAACATAAGACTCTTTAATTGACGAAGAGTTATTTCTCAATGACTTGACCTCTGAACCAGTTAAGATTAAACCAGCATCTAATTTAAGAGAAATATTGTAATCATAGCTTGCCCTCTTATTAGTGGCTATAATTTTCATTTAAATTAATGAAAGATCTTTTAAACAATCAGAAACAGAATTTTTTGTAGCGTCAGAAATTTCAAAAAGAGGTAATCTTGTTTGACTAGTGCACAAACCAATTAAAGATGCGGCATATTTTACGGGTCCTGGGCTTGACTCAAGAAAAAGTGAATTGTGAAGTTTGGCTAATTTCAAATTAATATCTAGGGCATTTTCTATATTCTTATCTCGCCATGCTTGATGTAAATCTGAACACAATTTAGGCGCAACATTTGCAGTAACTGATATACATCCATGACCACCTTGAGCTAGAAAAGCTAATGCAGTTCCATCTTCACCAGATAGATAACAAAAATCACTATTCATTTTAGCTCTAGTAAGAAGTGGCCTAAATAAATCATTTGTAGCATCTTTAACCCCAATGATATTTTCAATTTTAGATAATTCAATCATTGTTGTGATTGACATATCAACAACAGATCTTCCAGGAATGTTATATATTATTATAGGAATATTAACTGAATTAGCAATAGATTCAAAATGGGCAAATAAGCCTTGCTGTGTAGGCTTGTTGTAGTATGGAGTGACAACTAAAGCAGCATCAGCGCCACTATTTGCAGCATGCTTAGTATAATCTATAGCTTCAGCAGTGTTGTTTGATCCTGTTCCAGCAATAATAGGAACTCTTTTATCTGCAATTCTTATTGTTTCTTCAATTATTTTTTTGTGCTCTTCGTGAGATAAAGTTGGTGACTCACCAGTTGTACCACACGGAACTAAACCATTTGATCCATTAATAATAAGATGATTTATTATTTTTTCTAAAGAAGAATAATCTACTTCATGATCTTTGAATGGTGTAATAACAGCAGGTATACTTCCAAAAAACATATTATAATGTGGCGGAGAGAGAGGGATTCGAACCCTCGGAAGGAGTTACCCCCTTCGCAGGTTTAGCAAACCTGTGGTTTAAGCCACTCACCCATCTCTCCTGTAAATTATTCATGCTAAAGTTATAACCCTCATAGTTAAATTTTCCAAGTATCTCAATAACATTCTGCACTTCACACAATGTAATCGCTCTACTTTCTTAATTATTATTTAGCATGAAATATTAATAAATAATACACTATATTGATACGTGTGAGGTCCATGGATTTTTCGTTGATTGTGACCTCATTAGTGATTCTTTTTTCGCTCGTCACTAAGGTTAAAAAAAAGTTTTTTCATTTAAATAAGATACACCCAAAATTAATATTTGTTAAAAAAAAATGTTAGCAAGTGTTACAGATTTGCACCACAATTATTTTACTTCCATAAAATCTGTTAGGGTTTCTCCTGTTCTGCAAAGCTCTGTCTGACCACTGCTTCCACACGTATATTTTGTATCAATATATAAAGTTTTAGAACCTGATTTAGTAATTATTTTTGTTGCACCTACAGTTCCCTCTCCCACTGTGCCTCCCGCTTCTACTGCTTCAGCACAAACGCTCCCTCCTCTCCAGCCAAAAGGATTACACCACTTTAGACTTCTAAAATGACCAACAAAGTTAGTAGCTAATTGATTAACGTTTCCAGATATAACTAGAGAACACAAGTCCCCAGTATTTGTAGTAGGATTTTGTTTTAAAATTAATTGTTGGCCCGTGTCACATTTTGCCAAACTTGTTGCTACAAAATTAACAACTACTTTGTGGTTTGCTTTAGCAGCATTAATCTTAGCACTCTCCGTATATCCACTATACGCTACAATCCCCACGGCAGCTAAGATACCAATAATGGCAACTACGACTAGTAGTTCGATAAGAGAGAAACCTTTTTTTATTTCATTCGTATAGTTTTTGTTCATTTAGTTTGCCAATGTTCTCTATATTTTGTTACTTTATCGTTGGCGTCTAAATTATAACACTGAAATACAAACTCTCCTGCTTTAATAGGAGGTTTACAATGACCACAGCTCGAGTTATCTTTATCTGTTCCAATAATCTCAATACAACCTGGTTGATAAATAGGATTAGAAGAACAAGAAGTATTAACAGCTGCTGCATTTGTTCTATAAGGATTTCGAGGTCCCCATATATAACCAGTTTGAGAATGTGTACCATAATGTCCTACAAATGCCTGTGCCCGTGTATTGGTTATGGATGGACTACCAGAATTAAAAGTACACCAATCAGATTTTGTATCTAAAACTCCAGAACCTGAATTTTTTAAAAAAAGAGGTACGCCAGCCTGACAAGCTGTCCAATTTGATTTCACTTCTTTTATTATTTGTTTACATAACATATCTGTCGCATTTTTTTTTGCTGCTGTAGTATACCCACTATACGCTACTATTCCTACGGCTGCTAAGATACCAATAATAGCAACAACAACTAAGAGTTCGATAAGAGAGAAACCTTTTCTATTCATCACGATAACCTAACACAATACCGATACGGGATTAAGAGGGAAAATAACGAGGGGAAAGGGTAGTTTAATTGGTGAGTTGGATTAATTTACATAATCGTTTGGTATTTCTTTTAATATCTTTATAGGGAAATAGAGGGCACGAGGG
>CABXJB010000043.1 GCA_902512415.1 uncultured Alphaproteobacteria bacterium | reverse complement strand
TAATACTATCGCCACGATTCCATTTTTCTAATTTCCATGGGCCAGTGCCAATTGGATTTTCTAGAATAGAACCTCCTCCACCAGTAGAATCTAAATATTCTTTTGGTTGAATTGAGAAAGGTGTAAATGCAGCTTTCGCTCTAAATGCAGGATCAGGTTTACACATTGTAAATGTAACCTCCAAATCACCTGTAGCTTCAATAGATTTAACCTTACCTCCGTAAGAACAATCCTTTGCTGATACACTATCGCCAGCTGAAACTGAACCAGCTAATAAAAATATTGAGCTAATTAAGCCTAAGGCTAATTTTTTATTAATCATATATTCCTCCTATAGATTATATGTATAGTTTATAATAAATGACTACATGGTTTCTAATATTAATACAAACTGAAATTCTTGAAAATTGTCAATTATAGGTTAGTTTTTAATAGATTTTAGAACTGTTATTCGGATTGATATTATTTATTGTTATATTTGCTACTAAATTACTAGAAGATTTAAAATGATCTAAAATACTTTTTCCAAAAAAAAGCATAGGATAAACTTCATCTTCAAATCATTTATTATGGCCGAGAATACTACACTACTAGAAGTTGTTATGGTTTAGAATGTAAAATATGTACTACTTGTGTTCCAAAAAGAAAGAAGCCCAATTTGACAAAAAAATTAATTAATTAATTTTTTAATAAGACTAATTTGTTCATCACTATCGTTTAAACATGGAATATAATTAAATTCCTTTCCACCAGCTTCAATAAAATCATTTTTAAATTGTATAGCAATTTCTTCTAATGTTTCTAAACAATCTACACTAAAAGTAGGGGAAATAATATCAATTGAAGTAGTTCCTTTTTTGGGCATTTCTTTTAACAAATCTTCAGTATATGGTTTTGTCCACTCGCCTAGTCCAAATTTTGAATGAAATGAAGTAATATAATCTTTTTTACTTAATTTAAGTTTATTAGCAACCAGTTTAGAAGTATTAAGACAAGCTTGATAGTAAGTATCACCGTCATTAATATATTTTTTTGGCAAACCATGATATGTAAATACAAGTAAATCCTTTTTTCCATTTACTTTCCATTCATTGGCAATCTTTTTACTTAAAGAATTAATAAAAATATCATTTTCATAATATTCATTAATTATCTTTAATTTGGGCTGCCAATCTAATTGAATTAATGATTCATGCACTCTATCAATTACACTTTGAGTTGTAGAAAATGAGAACTGTGGAAAGAGTGGTAATATTATTAATTGATTGATATTTTGCTTTTTAAAAACTGCTAATTGCTCTTTTATTGAAGGTTTTCCATAACTCATGGCCATACAAAAGAAAATATTTTTAAGCTTAGATTGAGCTTTAAGCTTGTTTAATATTCTTTTTGAAATTACCAATAATGGAGAACCTTCTTTCATCCAAATTTTATTATAATCTTTTACTTTTCTTTTGGGTCTTAAGGGAAGTATAATTAAATAAAGGATTGGTAACCAAATTATTCTTGGAATTTTAATTACTCTTTTGTCTAGTAAAAATTCTTCTAAGTAAGTACGTATTGCTTTTGGAGTATTTAAGGATGGACTTCCAGTATTAACTATTAATACGCCTTTAGCGTTATTGTTAACTTGCATTCACAGGCACTGTGCTAGGAAGTGATAAAACATAGCGTGCAACAATAAGTAAGATAATTATTAATCCTACTGTTAAATATATATTTTGAAGAGAATAATGAAACATAACTACTGCAAATATTTGTAAGATAACCATTAATATTTTTGCTCTACGTGGGACAACTTTATGAGATTCCCAATTAGTCAAAATTGGTCCAAATCTTTTATGATTTAACAACCACGTATGAAATTTTTTTGAAGTTTTAGCAAAAGCCCATAGAGCAACAATTAAAAAAGGTGTTGTGGGTATTCCCGGTAAAAAAATACCTACAAAAGCCGCTCCTACACAAAACCAAGCAAGAAATAATAAAAAAATTCTTTTCATAAATTAATTAAAAAAAATTTATAATAATTTTTAAAAAAATAATAATTGTTCATTGTGTCACAGGCTCCCGTTTGCTTCCTGTACTTATACCATGGTAAATAACTGCTGCAGTAATAATTACTCCTCCTAGTATAACAGTCAATGATGGTTGTTCATTAATTCCAAAAATTGGGACCCAAACCCACAAAACTCCTCCTACAACTTCCATTAGTGATAACAAAGCTAATTCAGCTGCAGGCAAATATTTTGCTCCTAAACTATAAAGTATCAAACCAGTAGCAACTATTAAACCATGCAACAAACTTAAATAAGAATTTTTTATTGGCATTTGTTCAAAAGTCTCAAAAGAAAAGCCTAACATAAATAATGAAAAAATTGAGCAAAATAATCCTGCAAGTACAACAGTAGTAAATTTTGGTGTTTCTGGCTTCCAACGTATAGTAACGGTATATAAAGCGAAACCACTAGCTGAAATAAGACCTAATAATGCTCCTACAGCAGTCCCAAGAATGCTATCATTAATAATCATTATGATAACACCAATAAAAGCAACTACCATTGCAATTAGAGTTGATCTTGTAAGTAATTCTCCTAAAAAAAAATATCCAAAAACTGCCGCGATAAAAGGCATTGCTGCCAACATAAACAAAGTAACAGCAGCAGTTGTGATTGTAATAGAATAAATAAAACCAGTGAATGCTGTGGCAAGAAAAAGACCTCCTAAAATTCCAGATAAGCCTATATGAAAAAAATTTTTATAAAAATTTAAACCTTCTCTATATAGTAAATATACAATTAATATTATAGCTATTGAAATACCTCGATAAAATAAATATTGAAAAACATAAGAATTAGCTTCATGCATATAGCGAACTACTACAGCTCCAAAACTCCATGATAGGCCCGCTAAAAAAACTATAATAAAAGCATACAGATAGTTGTTTTGTTTCATAATAAATCTACTATCTGTATTAATTTTGAAAAAAAGTAAATTACATTATCAAAATATTTTTAAGAAAAAATAAACATTAATTACATGTTCCAATTGAACCTAAAGCGCATATTTTTCCATCAACCCAAACTGCGCTAGAAAGATTAGCTTCATCAAAAATTGCCCCAGAAATATTTGCTCCTAACAAATTTGCTTCATATAGATTGGCGCCCTTAAAAGAAGAAGTAAATAAATTTGCTCCTTCAAAATTTACTTTAGCTAGATTTGCATTTTCAAAATTGGCATTATTACAATTAGCACCTTGTAAATTTGAAGCATATAAATTGGAGTTGCTAAAATTTGCAAAAATAAAATTTCCTACAGAAAGATCAGAATTATTTAATTGTGATTTTTCTAAATTAGCTAAAGATAAGTTAACACCAGACATTTTAGCATTTGCAAGACCAACACCAATTAAATCAAGATTTTCAACAAAATTACAATTGGTCCAGTCAACTTCATTACCAGGTTGATCGTCACATCCAGCATAAGCAAAATTTGAGAAAATTAAAAATATTGTAACTAATACTAATTTCATAATTTTATTAAAATAAGGAAATTTTATGTTTAATTTAAGGCAGCTATCTAGAGGTCAACTTTAATTCAATTCTTCTGTTTTGCTGAAAATCTTCTTGAGTTTCACCCTCACTAATAGGATAAAATTCTCCATAACCAGTTGCAGCAAGTCTTTTTGGTGAAAAACCTATCTCAAGCAATAATTTTAACACAGAATTTGCTCTAGCAGTTGATAGCTCCCAGTTGGAAGGAAACTGTGCTGTGCTAATTGGTCTCTTATCAGTATGACCCTCTACTTGAATAATCCAATCAATATCTGTTGGTATTTTTTTCGTTGTTTCCATTAAGGTCATTGCTATTTCTTTTAGTTTTGCTTTTCCATTTTCTTGAAGATTTGCTGATGCTGAATCAAATAATAGTTCTGACTCAAATATAAATCTATCTCCCACAACTTTGATATCATCCCTATTACCTAATAAATTTTGTAATTTACCAAAAAATTCAGATCGGTATTTTTGTAATTCAAATATCTTTGATGTTAACGCTTTATTTAATCTTTCACCTAATATTTCTATTTCAAGATTTTTTGAAACAGTTTCTTTTTCGCTTGCTTCTAAAGCCATATTTAAAGTTACTATTTCATTTTTTAAGTTTTCAATTTCATCTGATAAAATTGATATTTGTTCAAAAGTTTGAGAAGCTTGAATTTCCATTAGCTCTATTTGATTACTGGAAGTTTCATTTTCCTCAATTCTAACTTCTTCAGTATTTTGTATATTTCTCTTGAGTAGATCAATTTCTAATTCTTGCGTCATTGTTTTTTCATCAGAAATTGATAAGATATTATTTAGTTCAATAATTTTTCCTCTTAAATCAAAAATAGTATTGTCTTTATTGATGAGGTTTTGATTAAGTTTTGCTAATTCCTGGTTTTTAAATTTAATTGCACCTAATTGCTCTTGAAGAGTCGCATCTTTGAGTCCAAGACTATCATTAATTTCTAATAAATCATTCATCAATGCTTGATATTGACTTATTTGATTTTGTAGTTCTTCATCTCTTAATACTAAATCTAAATTGGTTTTTTCAAGAAGATTAAGAGTTTCCTCGGTTTCTTTTTGAGATTTAGTTAAATCTAAATTGGTTTTTTCAAGAAGAGTAAGAGTTTCCTTGGTTTCTTTTTGAGATGTAATTAAATCTATATTTAATTTTTCAAGTTCCTGGTTTTTAAATTTAATTGCATTTAATTGTTCTATAATCCCCCCATCTTCAATTCCTAAACTTTCATTAATCGATAATAAATTATCATTTTTAATATTTAATT
>CABXJB010000042.1 GCA_902512415.1 uncultured Alphaproteobacteria bacterium | reverse complement strand
TTCTTTACTATTGAAATCACAGGTATCAAATCCTTCTGGCCTTTCGCCAATTAGACCTAGTTTTGGTTGTTTAAATTTAATAAATTTTTTACTAATTATTTTTGAATTAAATGTTTCTTTTAAATGGTTTTTTTTTGTGGAAAAATTATTATTTTTTATAAACTTTGTTATTTCTCTAGAAAAGGACTGTTCATTACTAGAGTAGATTACAAAATTGGCATAAAATTTATTTTTAATTAAAGCATGCAATGCAAGATTTATACCACAAAGAGAATTTAGTCTTAGTCGTCCACCTGTTCTTTTTTCCTTAAATGATACAAACAAAATTGGTTTTTTAAATTTTTTAACAAAGGAAGAAATGAATTTTGCATCAGTAAAAGTGGATTGTATCACTATAAATTTTGAACATTTACTATTTTCAAAATATTTTAGCGCATCATCCCCAATATTATCATTAGTAATTAAGTCATCAAAATATTTGATATTATTATTTAATTTTCTTATAGTATTTTTTGTTTTTGCTAATTTCTTCTTAGCAAATTCTATATCAAAAGTTTCTCTTGCTAAACTAAGGTATCCTATCATTAAAAACCTTTATATGTATTTTTAAAATTTATAGATTTTTTTTGAATTAATTTACTAGTGGTGTAAGATCTCATTGTTTTTTTTATCTTAAATTTTCTTTAAATTAATAATTATATTTGGCTGATTTCCATAATTTTAATACTTTATTGTCTTGATAACTCAAGAATTTATTTTTTTAAATTCATTAATCTTTAATATTTTTAACAAAGCAATATATTTATAATATTTCACTGTTAATACTTAAAATTTTGTAATGTTTTTACCCTTGTATAAAGTTTCAGTATGTGTTTAAACTTAAAAAAAATTGGAGGACTAATGATAAAATCAATTTTAAAATTATTTTCAGTAGCTTTCATCTCTGTGTCATTGACAATAATTTCAACAGTTGCTTCTGCTGAAATTACAATTAATTGGCCATCAATTTGGGTTGGTAAAGACTCAAAGACAACGGTCATCCGTGAACTAGTAGATGAATTTAATGCTGCAAATTCAGGCGCTATTAAAGTTGTGATAGAAGAACAGACTGATTATGATATTTATGCTCAAAAGTTAACTGCTCAGATATCTACAGGTGATTTACCAGATGTATTTACAGTTGGCTCAGACTTACTAGATATTTTGTATAGAAGTGGCAAAGCAATGGATCTTGCCCCACATGTAAATTCAGATTCACACTGGAATAATGTATATCCAGAAAATGCTCTTCAATCTAATATGATGGGAGGACAGTTAACTAATTTGCCATATGAACTTTTTGTAACACCGGTAACTTATAATAAAAAATTATTAAAAGATGCGGGTTATGATGAGTTCCCTGATAATTATGATGATTTCTTTAAAATGTGTGAAGCTGTAACAGCAACTGGTAAAGTTTGTACATCTCAAATGACAGGTAAGAATGCATGGACATCAATGCTTTGGTATTCTCAAGCATTAGCTTCAGCTGGTGGCCCCGATGTTTATGGAAAAGGTCTTGATCACCCTGCTTTTGTTAAAGCTTTTGAAGTAATGGAAAAGATGTACAAGTACACAACTAGTGATGCTATTGGTGCAGATGCAGGAGTTTCAGGCGGACATTTTTTAAATGAGAGAACTGCTGTTTTCATGAATGGACCTTGGTTCATAGCTCGTTATACATCAGATGGTATACCTGGGTTACATGAAAACATAGGTGTTGCTCCAGCTCCAATGTTATCAGGTGGAGAAGGTTCTCCAGGTGGATATGTTGGAGGCAAACAATCTTCTTTAGCAGCTGGTAAGCAATCTGATCCAGCAAAAGAAGAGGCAGTTGTAAAATTCCTAAAATGGCTAACTACTCCAGAAAATGTTGCAAGACTATCTTTTAGTTCTGGTGCAATGTTTATCGTGAAGGCTGATCTGCCAAGTGATATGGATAGATTATTTCAAGAAATGAATGAGCAAAAGGGAAATGCTCCTTATGTAGCTCCTATATTTATAAATGGAATAGGGTCTTTGCCAGTAGCAAAAGAATTTTCACAAGCTTTATCTGCTTTAGCTTTAGGTGACGTAACACCAGAAGGTGCAGTTGAAATGCTAAAAGACGCTGAATAAAAATCTAAACTAACTATGAGGTATTTTTATACCTCATAGTTCATTTACTTTATGAAAATTAAAAAAGATGAAGTCATTTGGCTTTTAATATTTATTGCTCCAGCGATAGGTCTTTTTTTTCTCTTTTTTATTTTACCAATTCTTTTTCTTTTTATTACAAGTTTTACAAATTGGGATGGTATTAGTGCAGAATTCGTTGGATTTGAAAACTATGTAAAATTATTTAATAAAAAAACTTTTATAAGAGCAATTACTAATAATTTATATTGGTGTCTAACAGCGGCAATAATAACTGTACCATTAGCTTTAATTATAGCGTTACTTTTGGCTCATAGATCTAGAGGTTGGAAGGTTTTTAGAACAGTTCTTTTTATACCCCAGGTTGTATCATCAGCAGCAATAGCAATGCTTTGGGCAGCTATGTTTAATAGTGAATATGGATTAGTTAATTTTCTTTTAGATTATATAGGTTTCTCAGACTATCAAAATCACAATTGGTTAGGTAACGTAAGAACAGCGAACGCAGCATTAATAGGTTTTTCTTTATGTTATGTCGGTTATTTTATGGTGATTATGCTGGCAAAAACAGCTAGTATTTCTGATGATTATTATGATGCGGCAAATATAGATGGGGCAAGTCAATTTCAAAAAGATGTACACATCACTGCACCTTTAATTAAAAGTACATTTTTTCTTTGTATCATTTTAGCAGTAATATTTAATTTAAGGCAGTTTGAATATGTATACCTCATGACTGCTGGAGGTCCAGCTAATAAAACTCAAGTCCTGGTTGTTTATATTTGGAATGAATTATCGGTTCAAAGACTTGGGCGAGGTAATGCTGCAGGCGTAATAATGATCGGTATAGGTGCCCTTCTTTTACTAACACTTCGTAAATTATTAAAAAGTGAAACGTATAACTAATATGCAAAGAGATTTATCGGTAAACTTTTATATTATTTTTAAATGGGTTATCATTATATCCTTTGTTTTTTATGCGGTTTTTCCATTTCTTTGGTTAGTGCTTGCTTCGCTAAAAACGAATGCAGAATTACTTGATGATCCATTCAAACTTCCAGAAGTTTTTCAATTTAAAAACTATTCTGATGCAATTCAAGCGGCAGGATTAGGACGACTAATCATTAATTCATTAGTCATAAGCACTTGTGCTACTTTTTTAAATATACTGTTTGCATCAATGTGTGCATTTGCAATTGCTCGTCATACTTTTTGGGGAAAGAATGTACTATTTTTAATGATTACTGCTGGTATTTTAGTGCCGCTGAATGCACTAATTATACCCTATTTTGCAATCATCAATTTTTTGAATCTATACGATACTAGACTAGGGTTAATTTTAGTTTATTGTTCCGTTGGGCTTCCAGTATCCACATTTATTTTAACTGAATTCTTTAAATCCATACCTAAGGAAATAGAGGAAGCATCATTTTTAGATGGAAGTAATTTTGTTTCAAGATATTTTAGAATTATGCTCCCTCTTGCTTTACCAGGTTTAGCAACAGCAGGAACTTTTCAATTTATTTTGTGTTGGAATGAATTTATATATGCAATGCTCTTAACTTCTTCAACAGATATTAGGACGATTCAATTTGGTATAAGTTATTTTACTAATCAATTTTTTTCAGACTACGTAGGAATGTTTGCCGCCGTCGTTATAAGTATTATCCCAAGTATTACCGTTTTTATACTTTTCCAAGAAAGAGTTATTACTGGTCTAACTGCTGGATCAGTAAAGGGCTGATTTAAAGTGAAAGGAGAAAAAAGTAAAATTTTTTTTATAAAGTCATCAGAGTTTATTTACAGAGTTGAGCATTTGACTTTAGAGGGAACTTGTTCAACAGATCATGGCCCTAAGAATGTTAAAATTAAAAATTTATACGTAGACAAGTATCCAGTAACAAATAAAGAATATTTAAATTTTGTAAAAAAAACAGGTTATCAACCTAAAGACGCGCAACGATTTTTAGCCCATAAACCTAAAAGTAATCAATCCAACCATCCTGTTGTTTGTGTATCTCAAAATGATGCAGTACAGTATGCTAAATGGGTTGGTGGGAGACTTCCAACTGATGAAGAGTGGCAGTATATTGCTGCAGGACCCGACTATTTAGAGTGGCCTTGGGGAGATAGATTTGATCCATTAGTTTGTAATCACGATCATAATGAATTAACACCAGTTAATTCCCATAAAAAGGGTTCAAGTTGGTGCGGGTGTGAAGATATGAGTGGTAATGCCTGGGAGTGGACATCTGGGATTTATGATGATGGACAACATAAATTTGCACTCATCAGAGGTGGGAGTTTTTTTTATGCACAAGATCATTGGCATGTTGGCGGTGGGGCCAGAAAGACTAATTTTCATTGGAAGATGCAACTTTTGAATGAAGGAATGAATAGGGCTGAAACACTTGGTTTTAGGTGTGTTTACGATGCTTAAAAATTTGAATTCAAAAAATCAAATTACTAACTTTTCTTCAGAAGATTTATTTTTTTCAATAAATTATTTTAAAAAAATATCATTTGATTATTTTAAAATATCTAATTCTAATTTTATAAAAAAAATAAATAATGAACTGTTAAAAATCAAGGTTGAAAATAACTTTATCCCTAATAATTTATTAAAAATAATAAATATAGTTAATGAGACACATAATAATTATAAGGTTTGTACTATAGAATTTTTTCAAAATTATAATCATGATAATTTTAAAGGAAGAATATCGATTGTTCAGAAAAAACCACACATAATTGATTTTATCTTTCAATTATCTGTAAAGTGGAAAGATAAAGTTCCAAAAAAGATATTGCTTAAATTCCCATTTCTTGAAAGTTTTTATGAGCATAAAAATTTTTTAAAACCTGGATTTGTATTTGACGATAAAAAATCTATAAAAAAAGGTACTTGGAACTTTCATGAATATCCTCCAGCAATCTTATCAGACCCTAAAAATAAAGTAGCAGTTGGTTTAGAATTTTTTGATCAATTCCCTTGGCAATCTAATTATAATCTTGGAATGCACGAAGCCATATCAAGAGAGGATTTTAAAAAATATGAAGCTGAAGTTCAATTAACTGAAGAATTATCAGACGTTGTTGTTATGAAATTATATTCAAGTTCAAAAGGAAGAAATGAAATTTTTAAATTATGGA
>CABXJB010000041.1 GCA_902512415.1 uncultured Alphaproteobacteria bacterium | reverse complement strand
TTTCTTTTTAAAATCTGGTCTTTTGCTTCCTTCTCTTTTTTTATTTATTTCTTTTTTTAATTTTTTAATTTTCGAATTTTTTTGATCTTTATAATTTTTTTCATGGTTAAGTATTTTTTGTATTTCTTTCCATTTGGCAAAATCACCTTTAGTAATAAAGCTCAGAGCTATTCCCTTAGAACCCGCTCTTGCAGTCCTTCCAATTCGATGAATAAAATCTTCCGCCATTTGTGGTAAATCATAATTTATTACATGCTCTATATGAGGTACATCAATACCTCTTGCTGCAACATCAGTAGCTATTAAAATTCGAAACTTCATATCCCTAAAATTTTTCATTATAGTATTTCTTTTACTTTGACGTAATCCTCCATGAAGAGGAAAAGATTTAATTTTCTTTCTTGATAGAGCTTTAGATAGTTTTTCTGTTCCATATTTAGTTTTTACAAAAATTAATATTGAACCAATTCGATTATCTATCTGTTTAATTAACTGATCAAGTTTTTCGTCTGATTTTAATTCAATAATTTCTTGTTTAATATTTTTAGCTACAGTATTTGACTCACCTACTGATATACGAATAGGGTTATTAAGGTAATTAGAAGATAGTTTTAGAATATTATTTGGAATAGTAGCTGAAAACATTAAAACTTGTTTGTTAATAGGTAAGTATTTTATAATTTTATTTATTTGTACCTCAAAACCCATATCTAACATCCTATCAGTTTCGTCTAAAACTAAATATTTTGCATCATGAAGGTTTAATGTTCCTCTTTGTAAATGATCATTTATTCTTCCTGGAGTTCCAACATAAATTCTCGGTCTTTTTTTTAATTGAGATATTTGTTTACTCATCGACTCACCTCCTATTAAAGTTGTAGTATTTATTGAGTTCTTATGTCCAATCAGAGAATTAATAACGTCAATTACTTGTTTAGCTAATTCTCTTGTTGGGATCATTATAAGAAGAGATCCTCTAGAAGATTTCATTAGCAATTCTAGTAAAGGTATACAGAAGGCTGCAGTCTTACCTGTTCCTGTTTGAGCTGAGCCCAAAATATCACTTCCTTGAAGGATTAAAGGTATCGATTTTTCTTGAATAGGTGTTGGTATCTTAAAGTTAATACTTTTAAGGGACTTATTTAAAATTTCATTAAGATTATATTGTGAAAAATCAGCCATTTTTAAAAAATTTACTAAATCAATATTTTAGAAATTTTAAAAAAATTGATGATAAATAAAATTTAGGCACCTATAGATAAAATAAAAAGTATTTCCAGCTTTAAATGAAAATTATAAATATTATAAGTTTAATAAAAATTTCAATATATGACTTGCAGTTTCATCAGGTTTTTCAAGTAAAATAGAATGTTTAACATCTGGTAAAATAACTAATTTAGAATTTATTAATTCTGTAGATATTTTTTTGTTATGTATTGGAGAGCATCCTAAATCATTTTCCCCCGTCATAACTAAGGATGGTTGATTAATATCTTTCAACCAAGAAATCATTTCTGTTTCTGCATAAATTCTAAATACATTTAAAAAAACTTCAGGATTAGTGTGAATTACTTGCTTTATTCTTCTATCAACAATGGATGAATTATTTTTAATAAAATATTCCGTAAACCACCTGTTTGTAAGAGTTAACAATGTTTTTGAAATGCTCTCAGTTTCCATTTTTTTTATTACATTTAAAACTTTTTTTTTATCCTGAAGAGATCTTGCAGCGACAGTCGATAATAAACCTAAAGAAATAGTATTATCTGGAAATTTTCTTGCGTAAGCAGGAGCTATCATTCCGCCAAGTGAATGACCAAAAAAATGAGCTTTTTCTATTTTTGTTTTTTCTCTTATTCTCTCTAGATCTAAAACCAAATCATCAAGGGTAAAATTTTTATTAGTTAAAGGTGAATTGCCATGACCGCGTAAATCATAAGTTACAACAGTAAAATATTCTGATAACTTTGGGACTATAAATCTCCAAGCATCTTCTGCTGCACCAATGCCATGTATTAAAAATAATCCAGGCCCTTCTCCAGATTGTGAAAAATTACAATCAACAATATTAGACATTAAAATTAAGCTACTTGACTTTTAGTATTTTTAAAATGAGGAATTACTTCTTCCCCAATTCTATGCATTGAGTCAATCATTTCAGTTTGAGTTTGTCCAAAATCAGAACTTATTATTATTTCATCAACTCCTGCCTCTGCATAAATACTTAATTTGTCGATCATTTCATTGGTTGGGCATATAATTAAATTTTCTGTAAGTTCCTCGATACTTTGATTTCTCGGTAAGGCTTCAATTTCACCATTTTTCACTTTTCCAGGTCCAGTAAACATATTGTCAAAACGTTTATAGTATTCGTATGCTAATTTATTTTTCTTTCTTGCATCATTTTCGTTTTTAGCGGCAAATGCCATTCTTTGCATAGACAATTTAAGTAGTTTTCCTTTTTCTCCCAATTCCTGACATCCTTCTTTAAAAGCATTTACTCTTTGTATTAATAGCTCTTTAGTTCCTGATAAAACAGTTGATTGAACATGAAAGCCTTTGGAAGCGGAGTTTTTAATATTATTTAGATCCATAGCTGCAATCATCATTGAAATTGGATTACTTATAGGTCTAGGCATAATCGTTATTGGATCAAAGTTGTAATATTTACCTTTATAAGAAACTTCTTTTTTATTTAATAATAAGTGTAAAACATCAAGAGATTCTATAAATTTTTCTTTTGATTCATGTTTAGGGGAACCTAATCTTTCCATTTCCCATGAAAATGCTCCACTACCAACACCTAAAATTAATCTTCCATTTGTTAAAATATCAGCTGTAGCTACTTCACCCGCATATGTTCTCATGTCATGTAACGGTAAAACTGCAATTCCTGTTGTTATATTAATATTTTTAGTTAATGTTGCTATCTTAACTGCCATTTGTAGTGGAGATGGCATCATTAAAATATTTATTAAATGATGTTCTGGTATTGAAACAGTCTTGTAACCTAGTTTATCTGCAAGAATAGATTGATCAATCATATCTTGAAAATGAGTTTCAGATCCGACTGTGGGATCGGGCATATAACTAGTTAAAAAGTGACAAAAATCCATTATCCTAATATTATAGTGCTAAAAAGCAAAAAATAAACCTTGAAATAAGGTGAGGTTATTATTGTTTTCTTGGCCAAGGTAATTTTTATTAATGCTAAATGCAGAAACATAATTTGCATTTACATTTAAATTGTATTTATACATAAAGTTATAAAAAATAAATTAAAATGTTAAAAAAAAGACAGAATACATGGTCGGGGAGAAAGGATTCGAACCTTCGACCCCCTGGTCCCAAACCAGGTGCGCTACCAGGCTGCGCTACTCCCCGAGAGATATCGTTATATTCATAAAATTCTGAAAAACAATTAATTAGTTTGATTATTAGATGAATATACTTATATTCAACTCAGGGGTGCTTAAATGCTGAGATTTATACCCTTTAAACCTGATCTGGATAATGCCAGCGGAGGAAATAATGCGTTTTATTTATATTTCTATAATATTTTTACTATTAACGAGTTTAGTTAAAGCTGAAAAACTTACAATCTACACTTATGATTCTTTTGTGTCAGAATGGGGACCCGGTCCAATAATTAAAAAAAAATTTAAAGAAATTTATCAAGTTGATTTGAATTTAATTGCTGTTGATAGTGCCGCAACTCTTCTAAATAAAGTAATTTTAGAAGGATCAAATACAAATGCTGATATTATTTTAGGTTTAGACATGAATTTACTGCATTCAGCTAAACAATCTGAACTTTTCGATTATCATTCATTAAACAACCTTAATGAAAAATTAAATCTTCCAATAAACTGGGGAAGTGAGTTATTTGTGCCGTACAATTTTGGATACTTTGCATTTGTTTATAATAATAAAAAACTGAAAAATCCCCCTAAATCAATGAATGAATTAATTAATTTTACAGAAGCAAGAATTGTTATTCAAGATCCGAGAACATCAACTCCTGGGTTAGGTTTATTGACATGGATGAAAGCACTTTATGGAGAAAAAGCAGATACACAATGGTCCAAATTAAATGAAAAAATAGTTTCTGTCACTAAAGGATGGACTGATGCATATTATAATTTTTTTATGGCTGGTGAAGCAGATATAGTATTAAGTTATAGTACCTCTCCTGCTGCTCATATCATGTTTGAATCTAATTATGATATTTCTGCAATAGCTTTTGAAGAAGGGAATTATTTATCTATTGAGTTTGCAGGAATTTTAAAAAGTTCTAAAAATAAAGAGATGGCTAATAATTTTTTAAACTTCATGATTTCAGATGATTTTCAATCTATTATTCCTTCAACAAATATCATGTACCCAGTCATAAATATTAATCTTCCAGAAGCTTATACTCAATTAGAAATTCCAAAAGTGCTTCAGTTAGAACCGAAAGATATAAATGATAATAAATACAAATGGATTAATGAGTGGCTTAATGCGTCATAAATTGATTGTATAATAAATATAATATAGCAGTATTAAGTTTTTTTTTCTTAATACTACTTTTCCCATTTTTGGGAATTTTTTCAAAAATAAATTATGACATAGAAGAAATAAAAAATTTTTTAAAAAACTCTTATACACAAAGAATAATATTTTTTTCTTTTTACCAAGCTTTTCTATCAGCTTTAATAAGTTGTATATTAGCTATTCCTTTTGCACTTGCCTTAAATAGGCATAAAGATCTAAAATTTATTAGATTTATTATTTCTTTATGTGGTTTTTCTTTTGTTATACCTTCAATATTAATTGTATTTTCTGTCATAAAAATATTCGGGTATAATGGTTTTCTAAATACATATTTTAATTTTTATAAATTAGTATCGATAGAATCTATATATGGATTAAAGGCAATTTTGATTGCTCATATTCTTTTAAATACTCCCTTTGCTACAAGATTATTTTTTCAAAACCTAAATAATATTCCGAAAAAATATTATGAAATATCTGAATCTATCAACCTTACTTTTCTTGGTAATATTTTTAAATTAGAAATACCTATAATAAAGCAAAATTTATTTGCAGTATTCTCTATAATTTTTTCTCTTTGTTTCTTAAGTTTTGCTATAGTGATGGCACTTGGCGGCAGTCCCAAAAACTCAACATTAGAAGTTGCAATATTTCAGTATGCCTTATTTGATTTAAATTTTAACAAAGCAATATTACTTAGTTTAATTCAGATCATCATTTGTATAACATTTGTTTTTATTGGATTTTATAAATTTAAAGGTTCTAATTTTTTTGAAATTAGTGATACAAATTTTAAACACCCTCATGCAAATATAAATTTAATAAGATTAATTGATTTTTTACTTATTTTAATTTTTATTGTTTTTTTATTTTCACCAATAATTTTAATTTATATAGAATTTATAGACTCAAGTTTATCCTCTATAAATTTAACGTATTCGTTTATAAATGCATTATTGAACTCTATATTTATTTCTTTATCAACGGGATTGTTTGTAAGTTGTTTTGGAATACTTATTAGTTATCTATTAGTAATTAA
>CABXJB010000040.1 GCA_902512415.1 uncultured Alphaproteobacteria bacterium | reverse complement strand
GCCTGTAAGTTTTGCAATTTGTGAGCTACTTAGTTCAGATGGATATCTTTTTATTAACCATAAAATAGCATATGGTTTTTCCTGTCTTAATGAAAGTGGTGTATATTTAGTATCTTTTTTTCTAGGCGGTAAAGAATCAATTGTCTCTGAAGATATTAGTTCTAATTTTGCTGATTCATCAGTTTCACATCTTTTAATTTCTTCTGCAGTTAGTTGCTTATTATCAATAGGATCATAACCACGCATACCTACTGCTACTTCACCATCAGCTATTCCTTGAACCTCTAGTTCATGGAGGTCACAAAACTCAGATATTTGTGTAAAGGAAAGCGAAGTATTATCAATCAACCAGATCGCAGTAGCCTTAGGCATTAATGGTAATTTCATAGTTAATCCTTCTAATTTTAAAAATCTCTTATAAATATATTATTTATAATTTTATATAAAATAATTGCTTATGAATGAATTTTTAGAATATGATGAAAACAAAAAGACAATAAAAGCTCTAAATCTGGATGATTTCAGTATTGAGGACTTAAATAAATACATAACTGAACTTAAAGAAGAAATTAATAGAACGGAGATCGAGATAGTCAAAAAAAAAAAATTAATGACTGAAGCGGAAAATTTTTTTAAGTAATTACTATACTTTGAGTCCCTTGAATCTTTTCTGGAATCTAGCTACTTGACCTTCAGATTCATTAATGTTGGCTTTTCCGCCAGTCCAAGCAGGATGAGATTTAGGGTCAATTTCAAGTTTCAAAGTATCATTTTCTTTACCCCAAGTAGATCTAGTTTTAAAAGTAGATCCATCTGTCATAACAACATTTATTTCATGATAATCTGGATGAATTTTCTTTTTCATTATTCGAAGCTTATAGTTATATCTTTTTTAAAGTAAAGTAAGATTTTCTAACAACTTTTGATGAACTAATGTGTTCGAGACTAGAATATCTCTAGATTTAGTGGTCCAATTATTTCCATCTGACTCAGATATACGGCCTCCGGCCTCTTTAACTAGTAAAACTCCTGAACAAACATCCCATAAATTCAAATCTTTTTCCCAAAATCCATCTATTTTTCCAGAAGAGACATAAGCTAAATCTAAAGAGGCAGCCCCAAACCTTCTCACACCTGCAGTTAATCGGGAAATATTTTCTAATTCTTTATAGTAATTAGAGTAAATTCTTTTTCCAAATGGTGCTCCTGTTCCTATCAAACAGTCAGTGAGGTATTGTCTTTTTGATACTCTAATTCTTTTGTTGTTGCACCAAGCCCCTTTCCCCTTAGAAGCCCAATAAAATTCATTTAGTATAGGGTTGAAAATTACACCATCAGTAATTTCATCATTTACAATTTTGCCTATTACAATTGCAACATGAGGAATACCGTGAATAAAATTTGAAGTTCCATCAATTGGATCAATAACAATAGTTTCTCCTCCACCTTTAATTGATCCTGATTCTTCAGTTAAGTAATTAGCATTTGGATAATAATATTGAAGTGTTTCTAATAAAGATTCTTCTACTTTTAAATCTGCGCTAGTAACAAAATCCCCAACACTCTTAGATTTTATTTGTAAGTTTTCTATTTCTCCAAAATCACGAGCCAAAATTCTCCCAGCTTTTTTAGCTGCTTTTTCAAAAATATTAATTGTTGCTGGCAACATTATTTTTTTGCCTTTTCAATATAACTTGAATCAGTCGTGCTTATTACAACAAAATCTTCAGTAGATATAAATGGAGGTACGGAGGTTTTTATCCCTCCAGTTAACATAGCAGGTTTATATGATGAAGTTGCTGTTTGACCTTTGACAACTGCCTCAGTTTCTTCAACTTTTAGTATTACATTTTCAGGCAGTTCTAGACCGACAACTGTTCCTTCATAAAATTGAAGATTAATATTATTATTCTCAATTAAAAATTTTGATTGATCATCTGAAATTATTTCATCCCCAATTTCAATTTGTTCATAAGTGTTGTTGTCCATAAAAATAAATTTATTATTTTCAGAGTATAAAAATTGACATATTTTTTCATCAAGAATTGCTCGTTCAACACTTTCAGAGGATCTAAATCTTTCATTCATTTTTGTACCTTCACGAATTTCTTTCATCTCTACCTGCAGGTAAGCACCACCTTTACCTGGTTGGGTGTGCTGCGTTTTTAGTACACGCCATAACCTAGAGTTAATTTCCAAAATATTACCAATTTTAATTTGATTACCATCGATTTTCATTTTCTTTCCTTAGAATATAATTTTTTTAATTTTAAACTTATATTTTTTCTATTTCTGCAGTCTACTATATTAAAAGACGGATTTAATAAAACTCTATTTTTTTTAGCTATATTTTTAATTTTTGATAAAATAATAGAATTTCCATTAAGTTTTAAATAGTTAATTTTTTTGTTGGCCATTTTAATAGTAAGACTTTGATTAAAGCCACAATCTACGAATAATTTAAAACTTGATTTTCCAAACTTAGAGATGAGCATATCTTGAAAGGTTAAAATATAGTCCGAACCAAAACCAATAAGAAAATATTTTTTTAAATATAAAATAGGTATGATTTTATAAATTTTACTTTCTAAAATTATATTTTCTGCTTGATCAAGCGTATTAATAGTAAAAGCAACTAACTTTTTCTTCACCTATAATAATTTTTTAAAATCAAGCATGGTATCAATCATCCTGTTTGAAAAGCCCCATTCGTTATCATACCAAGATAAAACTCTACAAAATTTACCATTAAGTACTTGTGTTTGAGTTAAATCAAATATTGAACTACTTTCATTATGGTTAAAATCTATTGAAACTAATGGTAATTTATTAGTAGTTAAAATATTTTTAAGACTTTTAGTTTTGCTGGCATTAATAATTAATTTATTAATCTGCTCTACAGTTGTTTTTTTCTTAGAAGTAAATGTAAGATCTATTAATGAAACATTAGGTGTAGGAACTCGAATTGCTGTGCCATCAAGTTTCCCTTTCATCTTTGGAAGAACTAAGCTTAAAGCTTTAGCTGCTCCTGTAGAGGTGGGAATCATTGATATAGCTGCACCTCTGGCCCTTCTAAAATCACTATGAATTTGATCAACAGTTCTTTGATCAGCTGTGTAGCTATGAATAGTTGTCATAAAACCGTTTTCTATGCCCACTCCTTTATCAAGAACCATTGCAATAGGAGCTAAGCAATTAGTAGTACAAGAGCCATTTGAAATAACATTATGTTTCTTTTGCAAGATGTGATTATTTACACCTTGAACTATTGTAGCATCAACATTTGATCCTGGTGCTGAAATGATAATTTTTTTCGCACCGGCATTAATGTGAGCACTAGCTTTTTCTTTTGAATCAAAGACACCACTACACTCCAAAACAACATCAACCTTAAGTTTTTTCCAAGGTAAATTTAATGGATCTTTTTCACTAAAAAATTTGATTGTTTTATTTTTATATTTTAGGCCATTCTTGGTCTTATTAATCTGAACAGGAAGTTTTCCATGAATACTGTCATATTGCATTAAATGTAAGCTTGATTCTAAACTGCCAAGCTCATTTATTGCAACAACCTCAACACCTTTTAAGTTTTTTTCTAAAAAAGCTCTAAAGACTAATTTTCCTATTCTACCAAAACCATTAATCGCTACCTTCATTTTATTCCTCTCTTATTACTACGAATTTAATTCAAATTTAATTTTTTCAAAAATATCATCCGCAGTTATTCCAAAATGTTTGTAAACATCTTTGTATGGCCCACTTTCTCCAAAAGAATTCATACCTATAAAATTCTTATGATCGATATATTTTTCCCATCCATTAATTACTCCAGCCTCAACTGCAAAACATGGTTTTTCACCAATGATCTCTTTTTTATAGATATTTTCTTGATTTTCAAAAAGTTCCATTGATGGAAAAGATATAACTCTTAAATTAATATTTATTTCTTCTAATTTTTTGGAGGCCTCAAGTGCAATTTCTACTTCAGAGCCAGAGGCAAAAATTGAAGCATGATATTGAGAATAATTTTTTATTAAATAAGCCCCTTTATTGACTAAATTTTCTTTATAAGATTCTCTTTTAAAAGTTGGGAGACCTTGTCTGGTTAATGCTAATATAGTTGGATTCTTTGTTTCTAAAGCAATTTCCCATGATTCAATTGTCTCAATTATATCGCATGGTCTTATTACTTTCAAATTTGGAATAGACCTTAGTGCTGCTAAATGTTCCACGGGTTGATGTGTAGGACCATCCTCACCAAGACCAATAGAGTCATGAGTCATTACATATACAACAGGTAAATTCATTAATGCAGAAAGCCTTATGGATGGTCTGCAGTAGTCAGAAAACACTAGAAAGGTTCCGCCATAGGCTCTAATTCCACCATGAAGAGCTAATCCATTCATAATACCTGCCATAGCATGCTCTCTTATTCCATAGTAAACATAACTGCCTTTGTAATTATTCGCATTAAAAATACTCATTTCACTAGTCTTTGTATTATTAGAACCAGTAAGATCAGCTGAACCACCGATAAAATTTTTTATATGTTTGTTTAAAAGCTCGAGAGCTTTTTCACTCGCTTTTCTTGTTGCGTATTTTGTCTCATCATTTGAATATTTTTTTTTAAAATTAATTATTTCTTCTTTTATTTGATTATCTAATTTTGACTTAAAAAATTTTTTAATTTCATCAGAGTTTAAAAAATCTTTATTTTTATTTTCCCATTTTTGTTTAGTATTTTCATTTCTACCTGCAAAACTCCTCCATTGAGAAAGAAGGTCATCAGGTATTCTAAATTCATCATGATCCCAATTTAAATTTTTTCTAGTGAGTTCTATTTCGTCTTTACCTAATGGAGAGCCATGAGAAGAAGATTTAGATTCTTTATTTGGAGAACCAAAGCCAATTTTTGTTTTGCAACAAATCAGAGTTGGTTTGTCTGAGTTTTTTGCTTGCACTATTGCATCATCTATTTCGTCATGATTATGACCATCAACATTTAACACATTCCAATTATATGATTGAAATCGCTTTACCACATCATCGCTACTACTTAGTGATAAAGGCCCATCTATTGAAATTGAATTATCATCAAAGAAAACAATTAGTTTATTTAATTTTAAATGACCAGCTAAGCTACAAGCTTCATGACTTAAACCTTCCATCAAACAACCATCACCAGCAAAGACATATGTGTAATGATTAATTACATCTTCTCCCAAAGCAGATGATAGCTTTCGTTCTGCCATAGCAAACCCAACTCCATTTGAGAGTCCTTGTGATAATGGACCAGTTGTTGTTTCAATGCCATCAAGTTCTCCAAATTCTGGATGTCCAGCAGTTGGAGATTTTAGCTGTCTAAAATTTTTAATATCTTCAAGACTTATATCTTTATAGCCAGTCAAATATAAACAAGCATATAAAAGCATAGAACCATGTCCATTTGAAAGAATGAATCTATCTCTATCGATCCATTTAGGATCAGCTGAATCAAACTTAAGATGATTTTTATACAATATGGTAGCTATGTCTGCCATACCCATAGGCATTCCAGGATGTCCAGAGTTTGCCTTTTGCACAGCATCAATTGCTAAAAAACGTATACAATTAGCTAATTGGGACACTTTTTGTAATTTTATATTATTAGTGTTCAAAATTCCTCGGTATTTGAAGTCTTTTACACTAATATCAATTTGCATTAAAGTGACATTTTTAATTAATCTAATTATAAAAAAATATGACAATTAATGACAAGTTATCTCAATTAAAAAAAACAATCGAAGAAATAAAAAATATT
>CABXJB010000039.1 GCA_902512415.1 uncultured Alphaproteobacteria bacterium | reverse complement strand
TTTGTACTGGCTCTGAAGCTAATGATTTAGCCTTACGAATTGCCAAAAATTATACAAAGGCAAAAAATGTATTGGTAATGGATAATGCTTATCATGGACATACTAATTCGTTAATTGATTTAAGCCCATATAAATTTAATAGCAAAGGTGGTGAGGGTCAAAAAGATTATGTTCATGTATTAAGAATGCCTGATGAAATAAGAGGAATGTGGACAAAGAAAAATAATAAATGGATCAATAATTATGTTGAAGAAGCGAAAGAAATAATTCACAAAAAGTTTAATCAAAAAAAATCATTATCTAGTTTTTTCTTTGAGAGTATTTTGGGTTGTGGTGGTCAAATAAAATTACCTAAAGGTTATTTAAAAAAAATTGTTAAGTTCGTAAGACAAAAAAATGCTTTATGTATTGCTGATGAAGTACAAACTGGTTTTGGAAGAGTGGGGAGTAGTTTCTGGGCATTTGAAGAACATGGAATTGTTCCTGATATAGTTACTCTTGGAAAACCAATGGGAAATGGACACCCTATTGCTGCAGTCGTCACAACTAAAAAAATTGCAGATACTTTTAATAATGGAATGGAATATTTTAATTCTTTTGGCGGTAATCCTGTTTCATGTGCAGTAGGTAATGCTGTTTTAGATGTTATCGAAAAAGATAATTTGCAAAAAAATGCAAAAACCGTGGGCGATTATTTTTTAAAAAAACTTAGAAATATTAAAAAAAAATTTCCAAATTACATTAGTAAAATTAGTGGCAAGGGTTTGTTTATTGGTATTGACCTAATAATAAATGGAGATTTCTTATCACCTAATCGAAAATTAGCAACAAAGTTGATTAACAGTTTAAGATTCAAAGGTATTCTATTGAGTACTGATGGTCCTTACAATAATGTAATAAAAATAAAACCACCATTAGTTTTTAATAAAGATAATGTTGATTTTGTTTGTAGTGAGATTGATAATTTCTTAAATCATGAAGACAAAAAATAAACCATAAAAAAGCATCAAAAAACCCATTATGTTATCAATATAAAACCACACTTTTGGGGATTTGATATATTGTGATAAAAAATTAGAAAAATAACCAAGACTAAAAAAAAATACAAAACTTGCAAATATTGCACCTAAGCCAAAATATAATTTACTCTCAAAGTTTATTGAAATAGATCCTAGTAATATTACTGTGTCTAAATACACATGAGGGTTAGCATAAGTAATAGCTAGGGTAGTGATTACAATATTTATAAAACTCGCTTCATTAAATTCTTTACTATTCATTACATGTTGTCTTGAGTTTTTAATTTTGTTTATGCCATATAGGATAAGCCAAATTCCTCCAATTAATTTCATAATTGTGATTATTGAAGTATTTAAACTTAAAATATTATTTGAAAGATATATCCCGCATACAATAAGCAGACTATCTGATAAACTACAAATTAATACGACAATAAATATGAAGTTTTTCTTTAGACCTTGATTGATTACATATAGATTTTGAGGACCTATAGCGATGATTAAAGACGAACCTATTATAAAACCTTGAATAAAATCAGATATACTCATATTGTCAAAAATTAAAATACACTAATTTATGTTTATGCGATTTTTTTCAACTATAATATTTATTATTTTATACTCGACATCTCTTCTTGCTGAATTGCAAAAACCTACTCCTGACATTAATCCTGAAGACGTAGTTAAAATTCAGCTATCTTCACTAATGAACAATAATGAACCATATTTAAATGCCGGTATTGAGCAAACTTGGGAATTTGCCCATCCTTCTAATAGAGTATTTACTGGACCAATTCAGAGATTTATACAAATGATGTATGCTCCGTCTTATGCCGTAATGTTAGATCACAAAAAACATGATATTCTTGAAGTAAAATTAGAAGATAACATTGCATATTTTTTTATAGAATTAACCTCTGTTGATGGAAAAATATTTGGATTTAAATGGACATTAGAAAAAGTAAAAGAAGAGGGAGTTTTTAAAGACTGCTGGATGACTATCGCCGTATCAACTCCAATGTCACTTTCAACTTCATCGTAATGTGTGGAAGATTTACAAGTTATAAAAATCTTAATAAGTTAAAAAATATATTTAATATTAATAATTCTGATTTTAATATAACTCAGTCTTACAATATCTCACCTGGACAAGACGTTAACATTATATTGAGCTATAAATTTGAAAATTATCTCTTATCATCAAATTGGGGTTATAATTTTATAAATACTAAAACTCAAAACAAGCAAATTGTCATTAATAGTAGAATTGAAACAATTAATTCTAAACTTCTTTTCAAGGACTCATTTTTAAAAAGAAAATGTATTATTCCAGCTAATGGTTACTTTGAGTGGAGTCAAAATGAAGGAGAAAAAAAACCTTATTTTATTCAATTAGGTGATGGTGAATTGATCTATTTTGCTGGTGTATGGAGAAAAGAAAAATATAACGATGATAAACGAAGAGTGTTTTCTATAATTACAAAAGCTGCAAATCAAAAAATAAATAAAATCCATCATAGAATGCCAGTTGTTTTAAATGCAAATAATGCACAAGATTATTTGGAGACTAAAGACAATAATTTAATTTTCAATAACTTTGAAGATGTTGATTTAAATTTCACTGAAGTGTCAAAATATGTAAATAGTCCAAAAAATAATGATGAAAAATGTATTGCATCTATAAATTAGTAATAGAAAATTTATATTTTTTTGTTAATACAAATATATGAATATTTTCAAAAAAAATGAATTTTGGCTTCTAATCTTCTCTATAGGTTTATTATATTGGTTATTTAATCCATCAGTATTAATGACTTTGATAATGATTGTGCCTTTGCTTTTAGCCACAACTGCCAAAAAATAGTTTTATAAGTTAACAATTTATTTATTAAGTATGACCAAATCTATTAAATTTAAACTAAATCTTACCAACGATACAATATTTGACTCTTCAAAATTAAATAACAAAACTGTTCTATTTTTTTACCCAAAAGCAATGACAGGCGGTTGTTCAATAGAAGTGCAAGATTTTCAAAAAAAACTAGCAACTTTTAAAAAACTCGGTTTTGATGTTTTTGGGGCCTCTAAAGATACTGTAGAAAAAAATACAAAATTTTCTGATAAATACAAACTTAAATATGAGCTTGGCTCAGATTTAACTGATGCATGTGAAAAACTCGGAATATGGATTGAAAAATCAATGTATGGTAAAAAATACTTTGGTATCAATAGATCTACATTTATTTTTAATAAAAAAGGTAAAATATTACATATTTGGTCAAAGGTAAAAGTTAAGAATCATGTTGACGAAGTGATAACTTTTATTAAGGAGAATAAACTTTAAATTATTCTATTTTACCTAGTTTTTTTTGTCTTCGTATTACAAATACTCCACTTAAACTAATAATTGTTGCTCCAATTATCATATTAATTGAAGGTATTTCATTTAATATCAGATAACCAAATATCATCCCAAAAACTATAACTGAATATCTAGATGATGCTGTTAATGATAATGGCGCATAAAATATTGTTAACACTGAGAAAATATAAGCAACTGTTAAGAATATACTTGAAATAAAAAGATTTGATAAATACTCAATCTTGAATGTGAATTCAAAAAATAATGATCCTATTCCTGAAAATAATGTCATGAGAACAGAAGTTATAAAAATAATTTCAAAACTATTTGTTTTAGTTGCTATACCTTTAGTTGTTATATCTCTTATTGTTAAAAAAACTGCAGCAATAATTGGAAATAAAAATAAAAAATTAAAGTTTATATTTTGAGGATTAATAACTATCAGAACTCCAATAAATCCAATTATAACAGCTGCCCATCTTCTAATACCTACTTTTTCTTTTAAAAACAAAAAAGCAAATATAGTAACAAAAAATGGGTTAGTCATTAATAATGTATAAACTTCAGCTACTGGCAATAAAATAAGACCTGTAAAAAAACAAATTGCTGTTAAAACTTCATAAATACCTCTCTGATGATATTTTCTTATTTTGACAATATTTAATATATTTTTTCTTTCATAAAATTTTAAATATAAAAAAATAAATGTAGTAGTTATCAATCCTCTTAAAAAAATGATATTTATTACTGACATGTTATTTTTACTATCAATCACAATTTCTTTCACCAAAGTATCATTTATTGAGAAAGATAGCTGTCCAAGCGTCATAAATACAATCCCCAATGCTCCAACTGAAAAAATATACTTGCGTTTCATATTAAAAAAAAATAATTAGTGTCTTTTATGCTAAAATCAAATCATTCACATCACCTATATGGATTTACTGATCTAAAAACTCTTAATGAAAGAGGTCCTCTAGTCATTTCTCATGGCAAAGGTATTTATGTTTATGACATTTATGATAAAAAATATTTAGATGCTAATTCAGGATTATGGAATGCATGCGCAGGTTTTGATCATCCAGGTTTAATAGAAGTTGCTCAAAAACAATATTCTAAATTTGCAGGATATCATTCTTTATTCGGTAGACTATCTGAAGAAACTTTGGAATTATCGGATAAGATAATTGAAGTTTCTCCATTTGATGATGGTAGAGTTTTCTTATGCAATTCTGGATCTGAAGCTAATGACACCATGATTAAAATGTTGTGGATGTTAAATAACAAAAAAGGCAAACCTCAAAAAAGAAAAATTATAACAAGAATAAATGGATATCATGGAGTTACTCTTGGAGCTACTTCTATGACTGGGAAACCTTATAATGAAGTGTTTCAACTTCCATTAGAAGGCTTTGTTCACGCTGATTGTCCTCATTACTGGAAATTTGGGAAAAAAAATGAAACTGAAGAAGATTTTACAAATAGAATGGCAGGAAATTTAGAAGATCTTATTTTAAGAGAAGATCCTGATACTATTGCTGGTTTTGTTGCTGAACCTGTCCAGGGAGCAGGGGGCGTTATTCCTCCTTCTAAAAACTATTTTGATTTAATTCAACCAATATTAAAAAAATATAAAATACCTCTTGTTGCCGATGAAGTTATATGCGGATTTGGCAGAACTGGGAATTTATGGGGATGTGAAACATATAATATCAAACCAGATATAATTATTTCTTCAAAATGTTTAACAGCAGGATATTTTCCAATGGGCGCTGTTATTGTTAATAAAGAATTTGCGGATGAATTTACTTCAGCGTCAGAAGAAGCAGAAGAATTTCCTCATGGATTTACTTCCGGAGGCCATCCTGTTGGTTGTGCGATAGCTCTAAAAGCTATTGATGTTATTATTAATGAAGGATTATTAGATAACGTAAAGAATGTCTCACCTTATTTCCATGAAAGACTTCAAGAATTTAATGAATATGAACATATTGGAGAAACAAGAGGCGTTGGTTTAATGGCTGCTTTAGAAATGGTTAAAGATAAAAAAACAAAAGAACCTTTTGAGGGTCATTTAAATATGGGTGATAAAGTTGCTAATATGTCCATTGATAATGGATTAATCTGTAGACCTTTAGGCCCTGCCATAGTTTTATGTCCTCAATTTATTATTAATAAAAAACAAATAGACGAAATGATTGATAGTCTCCACAGTACTTTAAAGCAATCATTTAATTAGTTTCGTATTTAACTATAAATCCTGAATAAGTAACATTACTAATTATATTGCTTGGTATTACGCCTTCAACTAAAGCTAATTCAGGGCCTGTTTTTGATTTCTCAGTAATAGATAGTATTGATTGCATATCACCTTGGATTATTGCTTCAACTTCATCTTTACTCTCTTTGTTTTGCACATATCCATTTAAACCTAAAGAAATTGCTAAATCACTAAACCAATGTCTAAATCCAACATTTTGTACTTTACCTTTAATTATTAATCTATAAGTTTTTAACTCACTATTATTCATTGTTTTATAAATATAAGAAATATATTTGTAGATACAATCCAAAACTAATAAATTATGACAAAAAAAATTTTTTTTGCTTCATTAGCATTATTAATAGCTGGAATTTTTTTTGTTATAAACGATGCAATAATAAATTATCTTTCATCTATAAATATTCAATTTTATCATTTTATATTTTATGGCACTCCCGCATTTTTATCTGTTCCCTTATATTTTTTTTTAAAAGGAGAATTAAAAAAACACATAATAACATCTAATTATTTTATAGTTTTATTGAGATCATTTATATTTGCTCCACTACCTTTTATAACCTTTATTACATTAAAAAATATAAGTCTTCCTGAATACACAACATTAAACATGTCTTCTCCTATGATAGCTATAATACTTGCTTATTTTTTTTTAAATGAAAAATTGAATATTTTTATTTACCTATCATTGTTTATAGGTTTCACCGGTGTAGTACTTGTTATTCAGCCCGGTTTTGATACTTTTAATATTTATTTTTTAGTTACTTTAATTGGTGTTGTTTTAATAACAACAACGTCAACAATAGTTAATAAATTTAATAATATTACAACTTCCATTGGGTATTTTCTATATGGTGGTTTAATAATTCATTTAATTTCTTTCTTACTTTTTCTTTATGATCCTCTCATTATTGATACTAATACTTTTATATTGATTACTATTGCCTCTGTTTTTATAAACATTGCAATTTTTTTATCCACTT
>CABXJB010000038.1 GCA_902512415.1 uncultured Alphaproteobacteria bacterium | reverse complement strand
TGATTGGAATATTAAACCCTTATGAAAATAAAAAACATTTTAATACGTTAAATAATAAAAAAATAATATCCTGCTGTATGGAGTTAATTCCTAGAATAAGTAGGGCTCAAAGTATGGATGTTTTGTCTTCTCAAGCAAATTTAGCTGGTTATAGAAGTGTAATAGATGCAGCTGAACAATTTGGAAAAGCCTTTCCAATGATGATGACTGCTGCAGGACGTGTTAATCCTGCTAAAGTTATGGTTTTGGGTGTAGGAGTTGCTGGGTTGCAAGCTATTGCAACTGCAAAAAGATTAGGCGCTGTTGTATCTGCAACTGATGTTAGGTCAGTTACTAAAGAGCAAGTAGAAAGTTTAGGTGGAAAATTTATAATGGTTGAAGATGAAGAGTCTACAAATGCAGAAACTGATGGAGGTTATGCAAAAGAAATGAGTGATGAATACAAAAAAAAACAAGCTAAACTAATAGCTGAAACTATTGCAAAGCAAGATATAGTTATTTGTACCGCTCTGATACCGGGTAAGACAGCTCCAATATTAATTTCTCAAGAGATGGTTGAGTCTATGGCTTCTGGGTCAGTAGTTGTTGATTTGGCAGTAGAAGCAGGTGGAAATTGCCCTATAAGCAAATTAGGTCAAGTGATTGATCATAAGGGTGTAAAAGTTATCGGTTATGCAAATGTACCTGGAAGAGTTGCTAAAGATGCATCCGCTTTGTATGCAAAAAATATTTTTAATTTCTTAAGCTTAATTATAGATAAAGAAAATAAAAAAATTACCCTTAACTGGGAAGATGAAATTGTTAATGCAGTTGTATTGACTAATGAAGGAAAATTAAGATTGGAACAGTTTAATTAATATGGAAGCACATAGTTCAGAAATATTTGTTATCGGTTTAACCGTATTTTTTCTAGCATGTATTATAGGATATTATGTAGTTTGGTCAGTAACACCTGCCTTACATAGCCCTTTGATGGGGGTTACAAATGCAATTTCTAGTGTAATTATTGTTGGTGCTATTCTGGCTGCCGGACCATTTGGTCACGATATATCAAAAATTTTTGGTATTTTGGGAGTAGTACTGGCCTCGATTAATATTTTTGGTGGGTTTATTGTTACTTATAGAATGTTGTCTATGTTCAAGAAAAAACCCAAAAAAGAAAATAAGGATTAACTTTATGTCAGCAAATATGGTTGCAGTTTTATATTTATTATCAGCACTATTATTTATATTTGCTCTAAGAGGTTTGTCACACCCAGAGTCCTCAAGACTAGGAAATATTTTTGGAATAATAGGTATGATTATTGCAATTATTACAACGTTAATGTTTAAATCAGTTCTTAGTTATGCAGAGATTGGAGCTGCTATAGTTGTGGGAGGTGCAATAGGCACATTTATAGCACTTAGAATAGAAATGACTGCATTGCCTCAATTAGTTGCTGCTTTTCATAGTTTAGTCGGAATAGCAGCAGTTTTTGTTGCGGCTGCAGCCTTCTATGATCCTGCGTCTTTTGGAATAGGGAATTTTGGCTCAATCGGCACAAGTAGCTTAGTAGAAATGAGTATTGGTACCTTTATTGGCGCTATAACATTCTCTGGATCGATTCTCGCTTTTGGAAAACTTCAAGGAACTGTATCAGGAAAACCTATAGTATTTAAATTTCAACATACAATTAATGCACTAATTTTATTTTTTATCATAGCACTGATTATTATGTTTGTTATTAATCAATCACCTACTATTTTTTGGTCAATCGTTATTGTTTCAATAATATTAGGTTTCTTAGTTGTAATTCCTATTGGTGGAGCAGATATGCCTGTAGTTGTTTCGATGCTTAATTCATATTCTGGTTGGGCAGCTTGTGGCATTGGCTTTACTTTAAGTAATAATTTGCTGATTATAACAGGTGCTCTTGTAGGAGCTTCTGGTGCTATTCTTAGTTATATAATGAGTAAAGGGATGAATAGATCAATAATTAGTGTTGTTTTAGGTGGGTTTGGTGGAGAACAAGCAGCAAGTGTTACAAGTGATAATTCTGATAAAATAGTCAAACAGGGGAATGCTGAAGATGCAGCTTATATTATGAAGAATGCTGACTCAGTTATTATTGTGCCAGGTTATGGTATGGCAGTAGCTCAAGCACAACATGCTTTAAGAGAAATGGGTGATATACTCAAAAAAGAAGGAATTAATGTCAGATATGCAATTCATCCAGTAGCAGGAAGAATGCCTGGGCATATGAATGTTTTATTAGCAGAAGCAAATGTTCCTTATGAAGAAGTTTTAGAATTAGATGAAATCAATCATGATTTTCCAATGACAGAAGTATCTTTTGTTATTGGAGCTAATGATGTAACAAATCCTGCAGCTAAAACAGATGAAACATCACCAATTTATGGAATGCCAATACTTGATGTAGAAAAATCACAAACTGTATTATTTGTCAAAAGATCTATGGCTACAGGTTATTCAGGTGTTGATAATGAATTATTTTATAGAGACAACACTACGATGCTTTTTGGTGATGCAAAAAAGATGTGCGAAAATATAGTGAAAAGCTTAGGTTAAACGTTATTTCTTTTTGCAGATTTTCTAGTTCTACGAATATTTTCTTCCTTTTCTCTAGCTCTCTTTAGACAAGGCTTTTCAAAATGTTTTCTAAGTTTCATTTCTTTATAAAGGCCTTCTCTCTGCATCTTTTTTTTAAGACTTCTCAAAGCCTGCTCTACATTATTGTCTTTAACGTTTACTTGAATTGTCATAATTGAGAGGCCAATTAACACATACAACTATTTAATGCAATTGCTGATATCAAGTTAAAAGAATTGGTATAATTTAACTTTATGAGTATATATCTATTGTGGCAATCTTAAAAATAGCAAAATTAGGTCATCCAGTTTTAGTAAATAAAACTAAGGAAATTAATAAGTTACATGATATTGATATTAAAAAAATAATCTATGACATGTCTGAAACTATGATAGATGCCAATGGCATTGGCTTAGCGGCACCTCAAGTTCACTTAAATCACAGACTATTTATATATAGAAATCCAGATGTGGAAGAGGAAGAGGAAGAGAAAATAAAAATTTCTGTTTTAATAAATCCCTTAATTGAAAAAATATCTGAGGAGACAGAAGATGATTGGGAAGGATGTCTTTCTATACCTGGAATGTCTGGCTTAGTAAGAAGATTTAAACGAATAAAATATTCAGCAATTGATTTAAATGGTGATAAATTGTCTGGTGAAGTTGAAGGAATCCATGCTAGAGTGCTTCAGCATGAGTTTGACCATTTGAATGGAATTTTGTATACCTCTAGATTGGCAGATAAAAGAGCATTTGGTTTCTCTGAAGAGATAGAAAAATTCTGGAAAAAAAATGATAAAGAAAAGTCAAAATAAATATCTATTCAAAAAAAGGTTAGAAGTTTTAAAGTTTGCCAAAGCTTTAATTTCAGAAAGAGGATTTACCTCTCATACTTTTAAAAATATTTCAAATAGATACAGTTTAGATTTAAACGAAATAGAGTTATTATTTCCTAATGGTAATAATAACTTAGTCGAATTTGCATTAGCTCAATTAAAAACTGAGCTTGAAGATTATTGTAAAAATATAGATTTAATAAGATTGCCAATACATAAAAGAATTAGAAAAATATTACTTTCAAAAATTTATTTAATGAATAAGGAAAAGATTTTTTATAAAAAGATTTTTTTAAATTTACTAATTCCGAAAAAAAACTTTTCATTACCAAATCAGATTTATAAAAGCGTCGATCAAATATGGTTTATAGCAGGTGATACATCAGTTGATTTTAATTTTTATACAAAAAGATTAATTCTATCAGGTATTTACTCACGAATTATGATTTTCTTTTTTAATAATAATGATCAGGAAGGTCTAGAGGAACTTTTAGATAAAAACTTGAAAAGAGTCTCAAAAATTCCAGAATTAAAATCAAAATTAAATATTTTTAAAGAATATTTTCCTAAAATATTAAAATATATAAGAAATTCTAATTAAGCGATACTATCAGGCTCCAACTCATTTTTAATATTAGCAATCCTATCTTTAAGAACTAGTTTTCTTTTTTTTAATCTTTGAATTTGTAAAAAATCAACAGTATGCTTTTCTTGTAGTTGTATTAAAATTTGATCAAGATCTAAATGTTCTTGTTCATATTCTTTTAGTTTTTCCAATAATTTACTATTTTCATTCATCAAATTATAAATTTATCTTATTAAATAATAGTATATAAGCACGTCGTGGTAAAAAAAATAGGTATTTTAACAAGTGGTGGAGACTGCGCAGGCTTAAATGCAGTTATTAGAGCAGTAACCTTACGTGCAACAAATGAATATGGATGGAAGGTATATGGTTTGAGAGACGGAACTTTAGGTTTAATGAAGGATCCAATTGATGTTGTTGAATTAAAATCAGAGAATTTTGATGGTAATTTAATGAGAATGGGAGGAACCTTTTTAGGTTCTAATAATAAAGGTAATCCGTTTGGAACTATTGAGAGAGATGGAAAAAAAATTGAAGTTTCTGAGCTTATTATCTCTAACTTTAAAAAATTAAATTTAGATGCTCTTATTGGTATCGGTGGTGATGGTAGTTTAAAAATATTGCAAAATCTTACTAAAAAGGGAAATATTAATTTTATTGGTATTCCCAAAACTATAGATAATGATGTAAAGCACAATGAATTGTCAATTGGGTATGATACAGCTGTAGATGTTGCAACAAATGCTCTAGATATGCTTCAACCAACAGCCGCTAGTCATAGAAGAGCAATGATACTAGAAGTTATGGGAAGAGATGCTGGTCACATAGCTCTAAATGCAGGAATAGCTGGTGGTGCAGATGTAATTTTAATACCTGAAATACCTTATTCAATCAAAGGAATTTCAAATCATATTGATAATATTCGAAGCAAGGGAAGAAACCATGCACTTATAGTCGTTGCTGAAGCAGTTAAAAAAGAAGATGGTAAAAAAGCAACAGTTAAGTTTGTTGATGGAGAAGTAAGATTAGGAGGTATTGGAGCATATTTGGGAGATGAAATTTATAAACTTACAAATACAGAAACGCGCGTTACAGTTCTTGGTCACGTACAACGTGGAGCCCAACCAACACATAGAGATCGATTAATCGCAAGTGCTTTTGGGGTTAAGGCTGTAGATCTAATTGCAAATGATAAATTTAATAGGGTTGTTGTTTGGCAAGACAGAAGTGTAAAAGATGTATCTCTTGATGATATAGCTGGAAAATCTCAAACACTAAGTAAAACTGACCCTTTAATTAATGTAGCAAGAGGATTAGGAATATATATTGGAGATTTTAATTAAAAATTACCAATTTTTTTCCATAAATAAAAATATAATTTGTAAGGAAGAATTCTTAAGATTTTTACAAAAAAAACAATAAGAAAAGGAAAAAATATCTCAAAACTTTTTTTGTGAACTAACCCATTATATATTTTTTCTGCTGCAAAATCGGCAGACTTTAAAAAAGGCATTTTAAAAGAGTTTAATCTAGTAGCTTCAGTATCAATAAAACCAGGATTAATAACTCTCATTTTTATTCCAATTTTTTTAAAATCAAAAAATAAACTTTCTGAAAGATTTAGTTGAGCCGCTTTAGTCATTCCATAAGCACCTGAAGTTGGCCAACCTCTATAGCCAATAGGTGAAGATACAATAGCTATTGTATTTTCCCTTTTTTTCATTACTTCTTTGAGCTCATCTATACAATAAAGTGTACCTTTTAAGTTAACATCAATAAGCAGTTCATAGTTTTTTATATCAAACTCTTGGTTTTGATTGGGTGAATAAGCTGCAGCATTCAGAAGGGCAATATTAATGTTTCCAATTTCATTTTCTATATAAGAAATCGTTTTTTTTACTTCATTTTTATCAGTGATGTTACAATTAATAGTATGAAGGTTTTCAATATTATCTTTGTTAATGATTTTGTTTTTGGCGTTGGTTAATTTTTCAATATTACTTGAGCTAATTATTACAATCCAATTATTTTTTAAGAAATACTTTGCTGTAGCAAATCCAATCCCTGAAGATCCTCCAGTGATCCATATGATTTTTCTTGGCATTTATTAATCCCAATCATTTCTAATAATAGTTATTGTTTTTTTATCATTGGGGTTTTTAAATTCCATTTTTAAAAGCTCATCATTATAATACCATAAGGTGTATTTAGGAAATGGGCCTTTATCCTTAGGATTCTTTGTTGCGTTAAGAGTATATTTTTCTGCTTCTAACTTTGAATCATTAATTTTAATTTTTTCATTTTTTAATTTTTTTACACTAATTTTTCTAACAATTCCTTTTTGAGTATCAAAAACTTCTTTTTCCTTAAGCATTTGTTTATTCCAATAGTTAAGGGGAATAATATTTTTATTTAATTCTAATAAGCCATCCATACCCGTCACGCGAAAAAAACCATCTTCATCTTTTCCATCAATTTTATATTCTCTATCATCTTCAAAATCAGTAAAGCCATCAATTGAAATAAAATTCCCATCGTGCCAAGTTTCTTTTGTTTCCTGAAAAAATTTATAGGCAGGAATAAATAAAACTTTAACCTCAATATCTAGTACTGAATGTAAAATTAAATCTTCTTCATTTAAAATAAACTTCGTAGTTAAATGTCCAATAACTTTATTTTTTCTAATTACATCAAAACTTACTTTTTTATCGTCTGGAATTGGAAATACCTGTGCTAATAGAGGAACGTTG
>CABXJB010000037.1 GCA_902512415.1 uncultured Alphaproteobacteria bacterium | reverse complement strand
CTAATAAAGAGGGTACGCTAACTTTTTCTACAGAAACAAATATTACAACAAACAAAGGGACTATTCCGATAAGAGATACTAAAACGCTTAAGTTAGTTGATCAGTTTCCCACCTACGGGGAAAAACCACATGATTGTCATTTGATTGAAAACGGAACTGTTATGGCCATTACTAATGCTGGAGGTCCTATAGGAGATGATACAGACCAGCCCTCTGTTACGTTTGTTGATATTGCGACAAGAAAATTATTAGAAAAAATTGAATTGGATAGTCATGCTTTCAATACAGGGCATCTTGCTTATAGTAATGGTGATCTTGTTGTTGTGTCTGCTCCAAGAGAAGGTTTTGATAATATGAGTATAGGTGCTGTTAGTATTAGAAAAAAAAACCACAAACTTATCACTATGAACAATCCAGAGCCTATTACCTCAACAATATTTGGTGAAGCTTTAAGTGTAGCAATTGAACCTATACAACGAATTGCAGCAGTGACGCATCCTTCTGGTAATCTTATTACCTTTTGGTCAATCGAAAATAATTCTTTTTTAAATGCAATTTCATTACCGCATGCAAGAGGTATAGTGTTAAGTACAGATGGAAAATCTTTTATTATTACTTATGGAAAGCAAGCTTCATTAATGCAAGTCAATGTAAATTCACTACTTCCAATAATTAATAGTGAAATAAAAAATACTTATATTTCAGGCTCTCATTTATATAATATTTCTAGAGAAAAAATATTATTAAGTCTTAATTAACGTAATAATATTCTCATGTAAAATCAATTGTATCTGTAAGCAAATTTGAATCAGAACAATTTTCTTCTAAACAAGTCGTCACAATCATATCGCTACTACCTTTGTTCATAACTATTTTAATCAATTAAAAACTTACTGGTGATTAAATCTGAGCTTGATTCAGAAGCACAAGTTTGAACTGTTACTTCAGAGGTGGTATTATCAATTTTTGTTTCGCCTGCGGTATATTGAGTGCAATTAAAACCATGGGAACCTTGTGTGACTGCATTAGATCCTGTTTTGTATGGATTTTTAAAATCAGTTAAGCCTTGTTCAGCAGCTGTTGAAACGGCATGGGCAGTAGTTCTGTTGGTACAAATAAGTTTGTTATTAATAACTGTTGTGTAATCTAAATTGCACTTTTGAAGTTCAACTATAATATACTTGATAACAGAAGTGTGATTTGTTTTTGCTGCATTCTTTTTAGCTGCCGCAGTATATCCACTATAAGCTACTATCCCCACTGCTGCTAAGATACCAATGATCGCAACAACAACAAGAAGTTCAATAAGGGAGAAACCTTTTTTCATGGAATAAGATATACTAAAGCAAATATTAGTTTAAGAATTATAATTTTTTAAGGATTTTGAACTAATACTGTATCATAATCATTTGCGCCACTACCCCAACGACAATAACACTTTATAGGATTGGTATTTACAGATCCTTGAATACCGCAATTCACTCTGCCAATATTTTTTGCTAAAGGTGGATCCCAATCAGTGACAAATGCTCTGTCTGTTGAATTAAAGGGGTTTTTATATTTTGGATCATTATCTAAAACGCCCATAGCGTATCCAAAGTTTTGAACAAATTTATTTGTAGTAGTATCGCAGTTCCTATCAGTAACAGCTCCATTTGCCCATGTTTGTATTTGGTTACCTGTTTCACAACGCATTAATTGCATTACTATGTGTTTTTTTGCTAAATTACAGTTAGAGTTTAATGTTGTAATTCTCGCACTCTCCGTATACCCACTATACGCTACAATCCCTACTGCTGCTAGAATACCTATAATAGCAACTACGACTAGGAGTTCGATAAGAGAAAAGCCTTTATTCATTTTATTCGTTTAGTTCTTCTTCAATACTTTCAGTGATTGCGGATTTTTTTTCAATTTCTAATAAATTAGAATTTAGATTGTCTATTTGGGTATTAACATCCGCCTTATCTTCAATTGATTGTTCTGAATTTGTAAATTTTCCTATCACGCCCATATTAATTGAAACCAAACCTATAATTACTGCTGTAAGCAAGATTGCAATTAGTCCAATCATTAAATTAACTTATCACGAAACTGGAGGTTAAATAAGATTATTTTAGATTAATAACATCATTTAAATACTCCCCTGTTGAAACTTGCGTATCAATAATCAATGTATTCCCAGAATTTAGTATTTGAGTTTCTCCAAGTTTTCCCCCACCAACACTACCGCCATTTGCAATAGCTTCTTGGCAAGTTCCACTTGTGTGTTTTAAACCGTGAGGATTACACCACTTTGGTGAATTAAAATGATTAGCAAAAGCGCTTTGCATTTGAGACGCATTACCTGCTAAGACATAAGGGCAAAGATTACTTGTATTGGTTGTTGTGTTTTGTTTTAATATTAATTGTTGGCCTGTCTCACATTTGAGAAAATTAGTTGTAATAAATCTCACTACTGTAGAATGATTTTGTTTAGAAGCGTTTATCTTCGCACTCTCCGTATAACCGTTATACGCCACTATTCCGACTGCCGCTAAGATCCCAATAATAGCAACAACAACAAGCAGTTCGATAAGAGAGAAACCTTTATTTATTTTTTTATAATGGAAATTCAACCAAATCATACAAGCATTCTCCATCAATATTCGTCCATATTTGAAAAGCACTAGATCCAGATTTATAACCATAAAAAGAAGTTTGACCTGCAACCCCACAAGAACCTGGATTAAAATTACTCCATTGTACGTGCATAGTTTTATCAAAAGGATTTAAAAAATTTTTATAGTAACCCCCTTCAGCAAGAAAATGATATCTAATATGGTTATTACCTAGATCCATTACTAAATTCCAACCATTACTATAATTACATGATTTTTTTTCTTTCTGTCCTTTATTTCGCCAACTTGTATATGACATCTCACCATCAATATCACATTCCATAGCTTTCAATTGAAACCACTTCACAACACTTTGATGATTAGATTTTGCGGCATTAATTTTTGCACTTTGAGTATAACCACTATACGCCACGATTCCGACTGCCGCCAAGATTCCAATAATGGCAACAACAACCAGCAGTTCAATGAGGGAAAAGCCTTTCTTATACATGTAATTAATTTATCATTAAGGTAAAAAAATTACTATATGATTATCTTAAAATTTTTTAAATGAAAAAAATGTTATTGATTCTATCATATATCTGTATCGGATATCTAATTCTAATTATTTCAATATTTATTTTTCAACGATCTTTCCTGTATTTTCCAGAAAAAGAAAAAATTGATAGCAGTTATTTTATAGATACTGGATTAAAAGAAATCGCTCTTACTACTTCAGATGGATTAGTGTTAAAATCTTGGATAAAAAAACCAAAATTTAAAGGTGGATACACTATTCTAATTTTTCATGGAAACGGAGGTCATGTTGGGCACAGAGTTAATAAATTTAAACCCTTTATTGATGCTGGCTACGGTTTGTTGTTTCTTGAATATAGAGGATACGCAAACAATCCAGGTAAACCTTCTGAAAAGGGATTGTACAATGATGCTTTAGCAGCAATTGAATTTTTATCTGAGAACAAAGTAACATTAAACAAAATAATTCTTTATGGCGAATCATTAGGTTGCGGATTAGCCGTAAGATTATCTGCTGAATCTGTATTTGCAGCTACTATTTTAGAAGCTCCCTACACTTCTATCAATGATATTGCTCAAAAACATTATTGGTATCTACCTGCCAAATGGCTAGTTTTAGATCAATATAATATTGTAGATATTGTTAACAAAATTAAATCTCCCCTTCTAGTCATGCACGGTGAAAAAGATAATGTAATTGATATTCGTTTTGGTAAAAAAGTATTTGAATCTGCTAATCAACCAAAAGAATCGTTATTTATTCCTGAAGCAGGTCATAATAATTTATTTGAATTTGATGTTGTAAAAAAGATATTATTTTTTTTAGAAAAGCAAAAAAAATAAATTCGTTAATAACTAAAATTTTAATGAGAGAGAAACCATTCACTGAAATAAAATACGCCCAAAATAAATATTTAATATAATAATTATAAATATATAATTTGTTTAAAATAACGAAATTTAAATCTAAAAAGCTCACTATTTCTAAGGATTTTAAGAACAATACAGACCTTTTTCTTTAATTTGATATAGATCAATTTTTATTGATAACTTATTGAAATGTTAAGAAATTTTTTATTTTCAGTTAAACAATTATATATCTTTTTGTTTATCAGTTGCGTTTTTATATCGCACTATGTCCATGCTACCGATTATACGATAAGTGACGGTACAACTCAAACTACAAGAGTAACATTAACTGATGACGATACTTTAACAGTTGATTCAGGTGGTACGCTAAATTATTATTGGCCAGCTGTTGATGCTGATTATAGAACTTTTTCTTCAAGTACTACAGAAGTTACTAATAATGGAACAATCACAGGTGCTGGTTATTTAGTTGACTTTAGAATTTCTACTAATGCAAAATTAGTGAACAATGGAACAATAACTGCGACATCTAGTAGTAGAGCGCTTTACATAAATACTTCTGCAAATACAACAATTACCAATAATGGAACAATTCAAATTTCTTCATCAAGCGCTTATGAAGCTATTGATGGTGACTACACAACAGATCTTACTATAACAAATGCATCAGGCGCAACTATAAGTAGTGCAGGAGATGACGCTATTGCTATTGCTTCTGCAGAAGATGTTACAATAACTAACGCTGGTACAATTTCAGCTGCTGATGATAATATAATTGATGCAGACGGTATTGATGGTTTAACTTTAACTAATTCAGGAACCATGTCAGCAACGGATGATTTTGGTCTCTATATGCGTAATGCTAGTGGAACGATAACAATTAACAATTCAGGAACTATAACTTCTGCAATTTATCCAATATATTATACTGGAGACGCCACTTTAAATCTTACTAACTCAGGAACAATTACACTGACTGATGGAGCTCCTAATGATGTATTAAATTTGCTTGCTGGCGCAACTCTTACTAACACTGGTACAATAAGTGGTGGTCGGAATGCATTAACCTGGAGTGGTGCGAATATAAATATTGTCAATAAAGGAACAGTTAATGGAGGTACTTATGACTTTAGTTCAAGTACTGATGGACAACTTGTTACATTAACTAATGGTCAAGGAGGAGATGACTGTGTTAACTGGTATGGTTACCTTCCAACGAACTACAAAATTTATATAGCAAGTACTACTAGTTATGGAAAAATGTGTAATGATGGAAGCACTTGGTACATGTGGGGGGATACTGCTTTTAGTATAGACACTGCTTCAACTTTAGAAGCTGGTACGTATTCAGATGTTTTTAAATGGACAGCTTCATCTGATTTTGCAAGTGGAACAACAGGAACATGTGCTTGTGCTAATGGAAGTTTTAATTGGACGTTAAGTGATGCAAATAGCGATACACACTGGGATCTAGTAATAACCTCTAATGATACAACGGCGCCTACACTTTCATCCTCAACTCCTGCAGATAACGCCACTAGTGTAGCAGTTAATGCCAATATAGTTCTAAACTTTGATGAAGCTGTTGATGCAGAAAGTGGAAATATTACGATTAAAAAAACATCGGATGATAGTACTATTGAAACAATAGATGTGACAGGAGCAAAAGTTAGCGGAAGTGGCGGAACACAAATTACCATTAACCCTGGTACAAACTGGGATCAAAAAACAGAATATTATGTTACAATAGCTGCTACTGCCTTTGATGATGGAAATAGTAACTCTTATGCAGGCATATCAAGTACGACAGCTCTTAGTTTTACAACAGTTGATAGTACTAATCCAACATTATCATCTTCTAGCCCAGCAGATAATGCGACTAGTATAGCAACTAATAATAATATTGTGTTAACCTTTGATGAAGCAGTTGATGCAGAAAGTGGAAATATTACGATTAAAAAAACATCGGATAACAGCACCATTGAAACAATAGATGTAACAGGGGCAAAAGTTAGTGGAAGTGGTGGAACACAAATTACTATTAATCCAGGAACAGATTGGGCAGAAGAAACAGAACATTATGTATTAATTGATGCTTCTGCTTTTGATGATGCATCAGGAAATTCGTATGCTGGTATTTCCAGTACGACAGCTCTTAGTTTTACAACTGGCGATGAAACTAATCCTACTCTTTCATCATCAAGTCCAGCCGATAATGCTACTAATGTAGAAGTTAATGCAAATATTGTGTTAACCTTTAGTGAAGCAGTTGATGCTGAAAGTGGCAATATTACAATAAAGAAAACTAAAGATGATAGTACGATTGAAACAATAGATGTCACAGGATCAAATATAAGCGGGAGTGGTGGGACAGAGATTACAGTTAATCCTTCAAATGATTTAGCAAATGGCATTGAGTATTATGTATTAATAGATGCTTCAGCTTTTGATGATAGCGGTGGTAATTCATATGCTGGTATTTCCAGTACGACAACTCTTAGTTTTACTACAAAGTATGGTGAAATTTTTAATGATACAATTAAAGCCGTAAATGAAAATCAAACTTCCTCTTCGGTTCAGGTTATTACCCAATCTCTTAATAGAGTTAGCAGTCGCATGAATTTTATTCGTCCACGTAGTGGAAATATATCTTCGCAAGGAATTGACATAGCAATGGATTTTAGTAACGATGACGCTAATGAAGTATTAAAAGCTTTATATCCACAACCTTTAAATCTGAGTGGTCAATGGTTTAATAATTTAGCTATATGGACAGAAG
>CABXJB010000036.1 GCA_902512415.1 uncultured Alphaproteobacteria bacterium | reverse complement strand
AACGTTTAGGCCTTTTTTCCAGAAAGATTTTTTTGATAAATTTAAATTAAATGGTCTAAATAATTCGTCATATTTTTTAGAACCTCCACTTTTAAGAAGATTAGTATATTTATCATCAAAACTCACTAGTCCTTGCTCATAGGTGTTAAATAAAGAATTAACTAAACAATCTCCGAATGCATAAGCATAAACATAAAATGGTGAATGTATAAAGTGAGGTATATAACTCCAGAAGTACTTGTATTCTTCTTCATATTTTATTGATGGTCCCAAACTGGATTTTTGAACATCCATCCAGATAGAACATATTTTATCAATGCTCAATTCTGAACTTCTCCTCAAAGAGTGAATCTCTTTTTCAAACTGAAAAAAAGCAATTTGCCTAATTACTGTGTTAAGCATATCTTCTACTTTGTTTGCTAAGAGAGCTTTTCTTTCTTTTTTAGAAGTTGACTGCTTAAGTATTAATTTAAATGTAAGCATTTCTCCAAATACACTAGCAGTCTCTGCCAGAGTTAAAGGAGTTGATGCATTAAAATGTGTTTGATTTTTTCCAGCTAGATACTGGTGAACACCATGTCCGAGTTCATGAGCTAAAGTTGACACATCTCTTGTTTTTCCCTGAAAATTAATAAGAATAAATGGATGCACTGATGACACAGTAGAGGCTGCAAAAGCTCCGGGCGATTTGCCTTCTAATACAGGAGCATGGATCCATTTTTCATCAAAAAATTTTTTTACAATATTACCTATATTAGAATTAAATTCTGAGTACGCATCAACGACTGTATTTTGTGCTTCTTTCCAAGTAAACGTTTTTGCACTTTGAAAAGGCAAAGGAGCATTTCTATCCCAATACATTAGATATTTTTTTTCAAACCATTTAGCTTTTAAAGCGTAATATCTATGAGATAGTTTTGGATAAGATTCTACTACTGAATTAACCAAACTATCTACAACAGAATCTTCAACAACATTTGATAAATTTCTTGCACTGATAGGGGTTGGAAGTTTTCTCCAGCTATCATTTATTGATTTATCTTTTGCTAATGTATTTGTAATAGTAGCAAATATTTTAATATTATTGCCTAAAACTTTTCCAACAGATTTAGCTGCCAACTTTCGATTAAACTCATTGTTGTCAGATAATAAGTTAAATATTTGCGCACTAGTAAGTTCTTCTTTTTTATAAGGGAATTTAAGTGATGCTATCATATCATCAAATAATCTTATCCATGCAGAATGAGAAGTAATAGTTTTATCTTGAAGAATTTTTTCAATTTTTAAATCTAATTGATATGGTTTAAAAGACCTTTTGTTTATAATCCAGTTTTTATAAATTTGTAGTTTTTGATTTTTAACTAGTTTGTTAATTTTTTTTTCTGATATCTGATTTAATTCAAGTGTGAAAAAAATTATTGAAGATGCATATTTAGTTATAGTCTCCTGCATTTGTTGATAAAAAATTTTGTTTTTTTCATTGTTTCCATCTTCTGCAACTAACAAATGAGCATACGATAAAATTTTATCCATTAAAACATCTATTTGCTCTAGTTTATTAATTGCTTTGAACAAATCATCGGCAGTTAAAGACTTAACTTTATTTAAAAATTTTTTTTCAAACTTCAGGGTTCCATTCTTTATATTATGTAGATCTCTTGTTAGACTCTTATCATTTTGTGAGAGATATAAATCTTTGAGATTCCAAACAGGCAATTTTCCAAGGTTTTTTGCTGCATTAGTTTGATTATTTTTAGTATTCATAGTATGAAATCAATATAGGTATTAATTATACTGTTTGTAGGGAGGTAAAGTCAAATGTCTATCAATTTCGATAATTATAATAATATTGTCTCCATGTTTTTTGAAAAATCAAAAATGATGAAAGATAAACCTTATTTATGGAAAAAAAATAATAATGAATTTGAATCTCTATCTTGGGCAGATGTTGAACAGTCAGTAAAATCTATTGCAAGATCTCTTATAGATTTAGGTGTTTTGAAAGGTGATAGAGTAGTAATATTATCAGAAAATAGACCTGAATGGCAAATTGCAGATTTAGCCATTATGTCAATTGGAGCAATAACTGTCCCTGTTTACACTACAAGCACAACCGCGGATTATAGTCATGTTATCAATCATTCGGGTGCTAGATGTATGATTATATCTTCTCATGAGCTTTGCCTTAAATCTCTTCCAGCATTAGAGAGTTCAACAGATTGCAAAAAAGTTATTAAGATTAATGATGATGACAAGTCATACAATAATCCTGTTAATATATTACAATGGAGTGATCTTATTAAAAAAAATACAGATGATGCTTGGAAAAATATAGAGGATGAAGATTATAAAAATTATGATTTTGATAACGAAATTAAATCCATTAAAAGATCTGACACTGCATGTATTATTTATACATCAGGAACAGGTGGTAATCCAAAAGGTGTGATGCTTAGTCATGGAGCAATGCTATCAAACTGCACTGGTGCACAAATATTATTAAAAAACCTTTTAGAGGGAATGGATGAAATTAAATTTCTATCTTGGTTACCTCTTTCTCATTCATATGAACATACTTTACAGTTTTTTACTCTAGGTATTGGCGCTCAAGTTTACTACTCTGAGGGATTAGATAAACTTGTTGTAAACATGGGTGAAGTAAGTCCTCATTTTATGACTGCAGTGCCGAGATTTTATGACTCTTTACATACAAGAATTTCACAAGGTTTAAAAAAACAAGGTAAATTAAGCCAAACTCTTTTTTCAACAACTCTTAGATTAGGTAAGAAAAAATATAATGGAGAAAAACTAAGTTTTATTGAAAATTTGACGAACAGTATTCTTGATAAATTAGTTAGAAGGAAGGTAAATAAAAGATTTGGTGGATCTTTGAAGGCTCTTATTTCAGGAGGCTCAGCTCTTAACTTTGAAGTAGGTCTCTATTTGACAGCTTTAGGATTACCTTTATTGCAAGGATATGGTCAAACTGAAACTGCCCCAGTTGTTTCTGCCAATCCCCCAGAAAAAGTAAAATTAGATACTGTTGGGACTCTTTTTCATGGAGTTAAAGTAAAAATTGCTGAGGATGGAGAAATTTTAGTCAGTGGAGAAAACATAATGAATGGTTATTGGAACGATCCAGATGCTACATCTAAAACACTCATTAATGGGTGGATACATACAGGAGATATAGGTGAATTTGATGAAGAAAATTATCTAAAAATTACTGATAGAAAAAAAGATATTCTGGTAAATGCTGGAGGGGATAATATTTCACCGTCCAGAGTTGAGGCAAAACTTGATATAGAACCTGAAATAGCCCAATCAATGCTTTATGGAGATTTTAAAAATTATTTAGTTGCAGTTATTGTCCCGGATAAAGATTTTGCACTTAATTGGGCTAAAGAGAATTCTAAAGATCTGAGTTTTGAGTCAATTGTTAAAGATGAAGATTTTAAAAAGGCAATTAGTGAAGTCGTAAATAAGGTAAATAAAAATTTATCTGTAATTGAGCATGTAAGAAAATTTATATTAATCGATCATGAATTTACGATTGAAAATAGTATGATGACACCTTCAATGAAAGTTCGTCGATTTGTAGTAAAAGATAAATACGGAGAGAACTTAGAAAAACTTTATTAATATTATTTATTATTAAAACCTTCTAATTGTTCTTTGGTTGCTTCTTTTTGATATTTACTTTTCCACTCCTCATAAGGCATGCCATAAATTAATTCTCTTGATTGATTATAATCTAAGGTAATATTCTTTTTTTCAGCAGCCTCTAAGTACCATTTAGATAAACAGTTTCGACAAAATCCAGATAAATTCATTAAATCTATGTTTTGTACTTCAGTTCTAGTCTGCAGATGCATTATTAATCTCTCAGCAACATCTGCTAATAATTCTCTATCAAATTTTTTATTCATAATGACTCAATTAAGTTTAAATTCAGTTAAATTAAATATATATACTTATATAAAATAAATGAAACGTAATAGAAAAGCTAAAATTTTAGCAACTTTAGGTCCTGCATCATCTTCAAGTGATATAATTGAAAATATCTTTAAATCAGGGTGTGATGTATTTAGACTCAATTTCTCACATGGTTCCCTTGAAACTCATCGTCAAAATTTGGAAAGTATAAGAAGTTTAGAAGAAAAATATGATCATGCCTCATGCGTTTTAGCAGATTTACAAGGACCTAAACTTCGAGTTGGGGAGTTTAAAAATATTGAAGAAGAATTAAAAAAAGGACAAAAATTTATCTTAGACACAAATTCAACATTAGGTGACGACAAAAGAGTAAATTTTCCACATTCCGAAATCTATGATCACTTAACCCCTAATAGTGTTCTATTGATAAATGACGGAAGAATAAGACTACAAGTTATAGAGCAAAATAAAGATCAGTTAATTACCGAAGTTTTAAATGATGGAATTATTTCTAATAATAAAGGAGTTAATATTCCTGATGTGATTCTTCCTATAGATTCACTTACAAATAAAGATAAAGGAGATTTACAAAAAGCTCTTGAGATGAATGTTGATTGGATTGCACTTTCATTTGTTCAACAAGTGGAAGATATTATTAAATTAAAAAAAATTGTTGATGGAAAGGCTCTCATAATGGCCAAAATAGAAAAACCATCTGCTGTTAAAAATATTGACGAGATTATTAAAGTGGCTGATGGAATTATGATTGCAAGAGGTGACCTTGGTGTTGAGATGCCTACAGAAAAAGTGCCAATAGTTCAAAAAAATATTATCAAAAGATGTCGTCATTTTGGAAAACCAGTAGTAGTTGCTACTCAAATGTTAGAAAGTATGATCTCAAATCTAGTTCCCACTAGAGCTGAAGCTTCTGATGTTGCAAATGCAATTTATGATGGAGCTGATGCAGTAATGTTGTCAGGTGAATCTGCAGTAGGTGATTACCCAGTAGAATCAGTATCAACAATGGATAGTATCATTGAAACTGTTGAAAAGGATAAAAACAATTTTAATTTAGCAATTGATACTATTGATAATTTAAAAACAATTGATAATACAGACGCAATTACAAGTGCTGCTTATTCTATTGCCAACAATGCAGGTGCAAAAGCAATAATAACATTTTCTGTGAGCGGAAAAACTACATTAAGGATGGCTCGTGAAAGAGCACCAGTGCAAATAATTGGCCTTTCTCCAAATATTAAAACTGCGAGAAAAATGCAAATTGCTTGGGGAGTTAATTCATGTCACTCCATTCAAGATGCAGAAAATATTACTGAAATGGTAAATATAGCATGCAGTGTAGTAAAAAATAAAAACTTGGTAAAAACTGATGATAGTGTAATTATTACTGCAGGTGTTCCATTTGGTAATGCTGGCTCAACAAATATATTAAGAATAGCAAAGATTATTGAAGATAAAAACCTTACTTAAGTTTTTCGCAAGCTCTTTTAATTCTAGCGCAAGCATCTTTTAATATTTCATCACTTGTTGCATAAGACAATCTAAAATAAGGAGATAAGCCAAATGCAGCTCCATGAACACCTGCTATCCCTTCACTCTCTAAAAGATAATTCATAAAATCTTCATCATTAGAAATTTTTTTTCCATCTGGAGTTTCTTTACCTATTACACCAACACATGTTGGATATACATAGAATGCTCCCTGAGGGGATAAACAACTTAAACCTTCTATATCATTCAACAAATTTACAACTAAATCTCTTCTTCTTACAAACGCCTCATTATGTTCTTTTATAAATTCTTGAGGTCCATTTAATGCCTCTACAGCAGCGGCCATTGATATTGAAGAAGTAGACGTAGTGCTTTGGGATTGAATTTTATTCATTGCTGCTATAATTTCCTTTGAAGCCCCACAATAACCTAATCTCCAACCAGTCATACAGTATGCTTTAGATACTCCGTTTAAAGTCAGACATCTATCTTTTAATTTTGGTTCGACTGATGCTATTGTAGTAAATTGTAAATTGTCATAAATAATTTTTTCATAGATATCATCAGACATAATCAATATTTGCGGATACTTTAATAAGACATTAGCTAATTCTTTAAGTTCTTGCTTAGAATAAAGACTTCCTGTTGGATTACTTGGGCTATTAAGCATTAACCATTTTGTTTTATCTGTAATGTTTTCTTCAAGTTGGTCTGCAGTTATCTTAAAATTTTTATTTTCAGGACATTTAACTATGACTGGTTTTCCTTCTGCCAATAGAACTATATCAGGATAGCTTACCCAAAAAGGTGCTGGGATAATTACTTCATCATTTGGATTAATTGTAGCCATCATAGCGTTATAAATGATGTGCTTTCCGCCAACCCCAACAATGATTTCATCTAAATCATAATTCAAATTATTATCTTTTAAAAATTTAGATTGAATAGCTTTTTGAAGTGCTGGAGTTCCTTTGCCAGGCACATATCTTGTTTGGCCAGCGTCCATTGCATCAGAAGCTGCTTTTCTTATATTAAGAGGTGTATCAAAATCAGGCTCTCCTGCAGCTAATACTAAAACGTCTTTACCTTCAGCTCTTAAAGCATTTGCTTTAACATTTATACCTACAGTCATTGAAGGTTTAATTCTTTTTAATCTATCAGCTATAAAAGTCATAATTTCAAATTATATAATGCTCAATAATTAGACTTATACATGTAAACAATAGAAAAATTGAAAATATTCTTCTTAAAGTGATTTTGTTTACATTAACAGAAACTTTAGCTCCTAGATTTGCAGTAAATACGCTTGTTGATGATACTAACAAAACAATAGCTATATTTAGATA
>CABXJB010000035.1 GCA_902512415.1 uncultured Alphaproteobacteria bacterium | reverse complement strand
AATTTAATTATACAAATATTTTTAATTTTAATAAAATAAAAAATATATTTAATATTAATTTAAATATTTTTATAAGATCAATACTTCTTACGTTTTCTTTTTTATTTTTTACCTATCTTGGTAACTCTATTAATGAAGATGTTGTCGCTGCCAATACTATTTTACTCAATCTCATAATGCTTTCTGCTTTTATTCTTGATGCCTATGCATTTTCAACAGAAGGGCTTGTAGGTTATTCAATTGGATCTAAAAATAAAAAATTATTAAAAGAGATTATTAAAAACTCTTTTATTTTAAGTAGCGCTACGGGGTTAATAATTTCATTTGGATATTTTTTAGGCAAAAATAAATTTATAGAACTAATGACTGATTTAGAAAGCATCAAGGTCATTTGCTTATCATATTCAGTATGGATTGTAATAATTCCCTTTATTTCTTCTTTTTGTTATCAATTTGATGGAATTTTTGTCGGCGCATCTAAAACAAAAGAACTTCGAAATGCTATGGTCATATCTGTCAGTATTTATTTATTAACAGCTTTTTTTCTAGTTAATTTTTTTGGTAATTTAGGTTTGTGGATTGCATTAAGTATTTTCTTTTTTTTAAGAGGGTTAACTTTGTTTTTATATATTGGAAGAATTTACAAAACAGCAGTATAAAAAAATTTTAGATTATTTTTTTTAGAAATGAAACTATATGTGAATAGCTCTACCCTCAACATTCATTGCTGCTTCCTTAACAGCTTCACTTGTTGTTGGATGTGCATGACATATACGCGCAATATCTTCTGAACTCCCACCAAATTCCATCGTGGTTACAATTTCTGCAATCAATTGTCCTGCATCATGACCAATGATATGTGCTCCTAAGATTTGATCAGTTTTACTATCTGCTAAAATTTTAACAAAGCCTTCAGGTAAAGATGTCGTTAATGCTCTTCCATTTGCCATAAAAGGAAACTTGCCAATCTTATAATTAATTTTAGCATCTTTAAGTTCAGTCTCTGTTTTTCCAACAGAGGCAACTTCTGGGCTTGTATAAACAATGGCAGGAATAATATCATAATTTATGTGTGGTTTTTGACCATTGATGAATTCGACACATGCCACACCTTCTTCCTCCGCTTTATGTGCTAGCATAGGGCCTGGCACAACATCACCAATTGCAAAAATCCCATCAACATTTGTTTTAAATTTACTATTTATTTCAATAGATTTTTGTTGATTAAATTTTACACCAATATTCTCTAAATTTAATCCTTCAGTATTAGGTTTACGACCAACAGAAATCAAAACAACATCATACTTTTCAGTAATTTGTTTTTTATCAGATGATTCCATTGATACATCAACACCGGATTTATTTATCTTTGTTGATATTACTTTATGCGACAGTTTAAATTCTAATCCTTGTTTTTTTAAAGATTTCATAAACTCTTTAGCAATTTCCTCATCCATCGTTGGTACAATTCTATCTAATGCTTCCACCACTGTTACTTTTGATCCTAGTCTACTCCATACAGAACCCATCTCTAAACCAATGTATCCACCACCAATAACTAGAAGGGATTTTGGAACCGCCTCTAATGCTAAAGCGCCAGTTGAAGTTACAATTTGTTTTTCATCAACAGGTATTGCATCAATGGCAATAGAGGTTGATCCAGTTGCAATGATAAAATTTTTTGCTGAATAATTTTTTTCTCCATCACTAGAAGAAACTTTTATTTTTTTTGTATCAACAAAAGAAGCTGATCCTTGCAGAAGTGTAATTTTATTCTTTTTAAATAAAAACCCAATTCCTGTCGTTAATTGTTTAACGATTTTATTTTTACGCTGCATAAGTTTTGCTAAATCAAGGGCTACTTTGCCTGTTGAGATACCATGTTCTTCTGCATATTTAGATATTTCTGTAAATTTTTCAGATGAATTCAATAAAGCTTTCGATGGAATACAACCAATATTCAAACAAGTACCGCCCAGTGTTTTTTCTTTTTCAACACAAGCCACTTTCATTCCCAGTTGAGCAGCTCTGATTGCTGCAACATATCCTCCTGGTCCAGCTCCAATAACAATTAAATCAAAATCTGCCATCTATACCCCTAAAATTAACTTCGATGGATTTTCTAGTAAGTTTTTAATACTTACTAAAAAACCAACGCTTTCTTTTCCGTCAATAATGCGGTGATCATAACTAAAAGCAAGATACATCATTGGTCGAATAACAATTTCATCGTCAACAACGACGGCTCTTTTTTGAATATTATGCATACCTAAAATTCCTGATTGAGGTCTATTAATAATTGGTGTGCTTAACATTGAACCATATACACCGCCGTTTGAAATAGTAAAGGTGCCCCCTATTAAATCATCCATAGTTAAACTGCCTTCTTTTGCTTTTGTACTCAGATCAACAATTTGTTGCTCGATATCACCAAAGGTCATAGTATCAGCATCTTTCAATACAGGAACGACTAGACCTTTTTCCGTTCCAACAGCAATACCAATATCAAAGTGATTTTTATAAATAATATTCTCTTCACGAATTTCTGCATTAACAGCAGGAAATTCTTGAAGGCTTGTGACAACTGCTTTAACAAAAAAAGACATTAAGCCAAGCTTTACATTATAGCGTTCCATGAAATCTTCTTTTTTTGACTCACGAACTTTCATTATTTCTGACATGTCAACTTCATTAAAAGTTGTAAGAATAGCAGCTGTATTTTGAGACTCTTTTAATCTAGTTGCAATTGTTTTCCTAATCTTTGACATCTTCACCACTTCTTCTCTTTCTTTTGAAGTTGGTTTATTTGTGGATGAGTTATTCATAAAATGAAATACATCCTCTTTTGTTAAACGACCATCTGGTCTTGAAGATGCAATTTGATCTAAATCTAAATCATTTTCTTCAATTAGTTTTTTTACAGCCGGTGATAGCTTATTACTTTCTTTATTTTGATTATTAATTTTAGTTTCTTGTTTTCTTTCTTCTTTAACCTTTTGTTCTAGAGGTTTTTCTGTAACAGTTTTTTTAGCTGTTACAGATACATCTGTATTTTTTGTATCACTTAAAAGAGCAAGCACTCCACCAATATTAACATCAGCACCTTCTTCAACTTTTATTTCTGAAATGGATCCTGAACTTGGTGCTGGAACTTCTACTGTAATTTTATCTGTTTCAATCTCAACCAAAGGTTCATCAGCCTCAAATGACTCACCTACTTTTTTTAACCATTTAGAAACAGTTGCTTCTGTTATAGATTCACCGAGGGTTGGTACAATTAACTCCATACTATTTATCTTCTATTTAACATGTTAACTCGTTTATTCAATTGGCAGTTTGTATTTAACAAGGGATACACCTGATTTTTCATTTTGAATTTCATTAAGAGTTGCTTCTGTTGCTAATCGTATAATATTTTTTTGATTTGTTAGGTGTCGATCAAATACTCCAGTTGCGGGAGAAGCAGCAGCTCTTCTTCCAATAAAATATAATTCGTTTTTAGAGTCTATTAAATGTAATACTGATTTAAGTCTCTTTTCAATAAATTCCCAGGCTCCCATATTTTTTGGTTCCTCTTGACACCAGATCATTTCACAATGACTAAATTTTTTAATTCCTTGTTTTAATACTTCATACGGGAAGGGGTACAATTGTTCTAAGCGTATTATATAAACATTATTTAGTTGAAGTTCATTTATATGATCCTGCAATTCAAAATAAACTTTTCCTGAACAAAATACAATTCGATTAACTTTTTTATATTCATCTTCTGTAAGTGGGTTGCTGAGAGCACGGTGAAAACTGGAGCCATTTACAAAATCTTCTAAAGGGGATGTATTGGCTTTATGACGCAGAGTAGACTTGGGCGTCATTAATACTAATGGCTTTCGAAAATCTCTCATCATTTGTCTTCGTAAAATATGGAAATAATTTGCAGGACTTGTACAATTAGCAACTTGTATATTATCTTCTGCACACATTTGTAAAAATCTTTCTAAGCGTGAACTTGTATGTTCTGGTCCTTGTCCTTCATGACCATGTGGGAGTAATAAAGTTAGACCTGACATACGTAACCATTTTCTCTCTCCAGTTGTAATAAATTGATCAATAATTGTTTGTGCCCCATTGGAGAAATCTCCAAACTGAGCTTCCCAAATAACTAATGTTTTGGGATCAGCTTGGGAATACCCATATTCGAAACCAAGAACTCCAAATTCAGATAAAAAGCTATCTACAATTTCAAATAAAGCTTGGTCTTTTCTAAAATGACGAAGAGGGACAAAGCGTTTTTCATTCACTTGATCATACAATACTGCATGACGATGACTAAATGTTCCCCTACCAACATCTTGTCCTGATAAACGAACACCATATCCATCTTTCAGTAATGTCGCAAATGCCATAGCTTCTGCTGTTGCCCAATCAATTTTTTTTCCATCAATTATTGATTGATATCTTTCATTATAAATTTTTTGAATTCTTTTATGAGGTGTAAAATTTTCTGGTAAGGAATGAATTTCTTTGGCTAAGATTTTTAAATCATTTTCAGTTGAAGATGTTTTACCTCTTCGAGCATCAATAGATGCGATTTTAATACCTGTCCATGTTCCATCCAACCAATCTGCTTTGTTTGGTTTGTAAGATTTAGATAACTCAAACTCATTATCTAAAAATTTTTTAAAATCTGCAAGTTTGGTTTTGGCCTCTTCTTCAGTTAGTACATTTTCTTTTATTAATTGGTCTTTATATATATTTAAGGTTGTTAGATGTTTCTTAATTTTTTTATACATTAAGGGTTGAGTGAACATTGGCTCATCCGCCTCATTGTGTCCTGATCGCCTATAACAAAACATGTCCACAACAACATCTTCTTTAAATAAATGTCTATATTCTGCAGCGAGCCTAGACACATGCACTACCGCTTCTGGATCATCGCCATTAACATGAAAGATTGGCGCTTGAACCATTTTAGCTATTTCAGTACAATAAGGTGCAGATCGACCATAGTGCGGAGTAGTAGTGAAACCAATTTGGTTGTTAATAACAAAATGTATTGTGCCGCCAGTACGAAAGCCACGAAGTTGAGACATAGCGAATGTTTCTGCTACAATTCCTTGTCCTGCCATAGCGGCATCACCATGAATAAGAATGCCAAAAACTTTATCAGAAGTTTTATCTTTTAATAAAGTTTGTTTTGCTCTTACCTTGCCTATAACAACAGGATCGACTGCCTCAAGATGAGATGGATTTGGTGTTAGGGATAAATGTATCTTTTTACCATCAAACTCTCTATCACTTGATACTCCTAAATGATATTTCACATCCCCTGATCCTAAAACTTCATTAGGGTCATTTAAATTACCTTGAAATTTAGATAAAATTCCTCTGTAGGGCATCCCTAAAACAGTTGCTAGCAATGTTAATCTTCCTCGATGAGCTGTTCCAAAATATATATCTTCTACTCCTAATAAACATGATTGTTTTACAATCTGTTCGATACCAGGTATCATAGACTCACCGCCTACAATACCATACCTCTTAGTTCCTAAAAATTTTTTATCTAAATATTTTTCAAATAATTCTGAATCAACTAGTCGTTGAAAGATTGCTTTTTTTCCTTGTGTTGTAAAAATAGTTTTGTTGTTAACTTCTTCTATTCTTTCCTGTACCCACTGTTTCTGTTCCACAGATTGAATATGTAAAAATTCAACACCAATAGATGAAGCATATGTTTTATTTAATATTTTTATAATCTCTTTTAGAGTTGCTGTTTCCAAACCAAGACTTCCATCGATAAAAATCTCTCTATCAAAATCATTTTCAGAAAAACCGTAAGATTTATAATCCAATTCTGGGTGATAATTTTTTTCATGTAATTCTAGTGGATCTAAATTTGAAATAAGATGACCATTTATTCTATAAGCTCTGATTAATCGTAATGCTCTTATTGAGTCTAAAGTTGAAGTTTTAAAACTATTAAAATCAACTCCTGATGAAGATCGGATAACTTTATCAAATGAAATATCATCAATGACATTAGTTTCTCTTTTTTTCCATTCAGGTCCTCCAAAATCAGAAATGATAGATACCTCATCTTCATTTAATGAAGAAAAAAAACTTTTCCAACTCTCATCAATGCTTTTAGGATTCTGAGTAAATTTAAAATAAAGCTCGGCTACATAAGGTGCATTGGCACTATTTAAAAAACTATCATTCATCTTTATTCTTATACACTTATTATATTTTAGAAATATTATTAGATTTCAAATTTAATTATACCCTTTTTGCATTTCTGCTAACATTGTTTCACCCATTTTAGCAGGAGATGGCGCAACAGCAATATTAGCTGATTGCAGAGCATCAATTTTTGACTGAGCTGTCCCTTTATTCCCAGATATTATGGCGCCTGCATGACCCATTCTCTTACCTTTAGGCGCAGACACACCTGCAATAAATGCAGACATTGGTTTTTTTATTGGTGAATTTGATATAAATTCTGCAGCATCTTCCTCTGCAGTACCTCCTATTTCACCTATCATCAATATTCCTTTTGTATCCTCATCGTGCAAAAACAAATCGAGACAATCAATAAAATTCATTCCATGCACAGGATCACCCCCAATACCTACACAAGTTGTCTGGCCTAGTTCAACCTCTGACGTTTGCCATACAGCCTCATACGTTAACGTTCCAGACCTGCTTACTATTCCTATTTTACCTGGCTTATGTATGAAGCCAGGCATAATTCCTATCTTACACTCACCAGGTGTTACTAAACCTGGACAGTTAGGTCCTATAAAATAAGTTTTTTGTTCAAGAATTCTTTTTTTTATCTCCACCATATCAAGCACTGGGATTCCTTCAGTGATACAGGTAATAATTTTTATATTTGCATCCAGTGCCTCATGAATAGCTTCTGTTGCAAATTTTGCAGGAACATAAATAACAGTTGCATCTGCTTGGGTATGATCTTTAGCTTCTTTAACTGTATTAAAAACAGGTAAACCTAAATGTGTCGCTCCCCCTTTGCCAGGAGTCACGC
>CABXJB010000034.1 GCA_902512415.1 uncultured Alphaproteobacteria bacterium | reverse complement strand
TTTCGCAAGCTTATGCTGGGCATCAATTTGGACATTTTACCATTTTGGGTGATGGCAGGGCTACTTTTTTAGGTGAGCACATAAACATTCATAATGAAAGGTATGATATTCAACTTAAGGGGTCAGGCAAAACTCCCTATTCTAGAAATGGTGATGGAAAAGGTACTCTAAAATCGATGCTTAGAGAATATATAATCAGTGAAGCAATGCATAATCTAGGAATTAAAACTACTAGATCATTAGCAATATTAAAAACTGGAGAAAAAATTCGAAGAACAGCTTATGAGGATGGCGGAATATTAATAAGAGTTGCTAAAAGCCATATTAGAGTTGGAACATTTCAACTTGCTAAATTAAGTAAACGAAAAGATGATGTAGAAAAATTGTTAGAATATTCTATTACTAGACTTAATCTCAACAAAATTACTTGCAATTGATACTAAAGCTGAGCAAGCAATAGTAATTGATTTTGATATGAACGAGATCCTTTTTCAGAAAAATTCTAATGTTAGAACCCCGCCAGCATCAATGACAAAAATTATGACTGTTTATGCAGCTTTTGATAGATTAAAAAATACAGAATTGTCCATTGAAAATGAATGCATAGTCTCTGCAAAAGCCTATAAAATGGGTGGATCAAGGACTTTTCTTGAGATAGATGAAAAAGTATCAATTGATGAACTTTTAAAAGGTATTATTATTCAGTCAGGTAATGACGCTTCTGTAGCACTAGCAGAATGTTTAGCTGGAACTGAAAATGATTTTGCTAAATTAATGAATTTTTATGCTAACCGATTAGGTATGACAAATACTAATTTTTTGAATTCATCAGGATGGCCTGAAGAAAATCATTATTCAACTGTTCACGACTTAGCCATTCTATCCAATGCTATCATTAGAGAATTTCCTGATCTCTATTTATATTTTTCAGATAAAGAGTTTACCTATAACGAAATTAGACAACCTAATAGAAATAGATTGTTAAACTCTGTTCAAGGAGCTGATGGTTTAAAAACCGGTTTTACTAGAAAATCTGGCTGGGGGATTGCCGCAACAGCAAAAAGAAATAATAGACGTATTACAACTGTTATAAATGGAAGCAATAGTTCAAGATTAAGATTAAATGCGGCTACTAGTTTGATTAATTGGGCATTTTCTCAAACAAACCAAAAACTGCTTGTTAATGAAGATCAAATTGTTGTAAAGGTTGACGTTTGGTTAGGTGATAAACCGAGAGTAAATTTAGTTTCTTCAAAAAAAATTATTTCAACACTATCATTCGATCAAATTCAATTAATTAAATCTTCATTAGAATATACGAGACCCGTTAAAGCTCCAATTCAAAAAGGTAACATTTATGGAAAACTAATTATTAATATTCCAGGTAGGTCGAATATAGAGGTTGATTTAATAGCTCAAGAAGATGTGGGAAGTATCAATCCAATTTCTAAATTTTTTGCTGCAATGAAATATCTAATTTTTGGCACAAGTTTAGATGAATAAACAAAAAGGTTTATTTTTAACTTTTGAAGGTCCTGAAGCAAGCGGTAAATCGTCTCAAATATTATTATTAGAAAAGTATTTAAAAAGAAATAAAATATCTTTTATTACAACAAGAGAGCCAGGAGGAACAAAGCTTGCTGAATCTCTTCGTAATTTAATATTAAAAATTAAATCTGATATCAGTATCGATGAGGAGGTTTTAATGCTTATGGCCGCAAGATCACATCATATAAATAATGTAATTCAACCAGCTCTAAATAAGGGAATTTTAGTCATTTCAGATAGATTTGCAGATTCAACTTTCGTTTATCAGGGTTATGTAAATAAATTTGGTATTCAAAAAACTAAAAATTTACATAAAAATATATTGAATAATTTTTTACCCAATAAAACATTTCTTTTTAAAATACCTACTTCAATGATAATATCTAGATTGAAAAATAGAAAATCTAAAAATAAATATGATAAATTAGAACGTAAATTTCACGATAAGGTAAATAAGGGTTATGAAATTATATCAAAAAGTAAAAGATTTATTAAAATAGATGCTTCTCAATCTATTCAAACCATTCATAAGAAAATTATTTCAAATATTCATTCATTAATATGAAGAAAATCATTGGTTTTGATGACCAGTTCCGCTCACTCCTTGATCAATTGGTAAATAATAATTTAAATAATTCTATTTTGTTAACTGGAAATAAAGGAATAGGTAAAAATTATTTTTTAATACAATTAATAGAAGAGTACATCAGGGCAAAAATTAAAGATGATCAAATACAACATCATTTATCTCTTATACATAATAAATCACATCCAAATATAAGATTTATAAAAAAAGAAATTGATGAAAAAACTAAGAAGGTGAAAAATTTTATTACTATTGATCAAATTAGAAAATTAAATCAATTTTCATTAGAAACTTCTATAATAGACAACTTACCAAAGTTTATTTTAATTGATAGTGCCGATGATATGAACTTAAATGCATCTAATGCCTTACTAAAAAATATTAGAAGAGCCAAAGTTTAACACATATTTTTTTTAATTTCTCATCAACCATCATCTTTAATATCTACAATAACATCTAGATGTTTAAAAATTAATTTACTTAATCATAATTTTGATAATTTTAATAGTATTTTACAAATCACTAAACCTAATACAGATAAAGAAATAATTAAATTTCTTTTTGATATTACAAATGGTTCACCAGGCTTAAGTAATGATTATGATTTTGAAGAAATTTTAGAACTATTTGATAAAATAATTTCCCTAATTATAGACAATGACCCATTTTCTAACTCAAATAACAAAATAATTGAAGTCTTAACTAATTTTGAAAATGATAAATTAAAGATTTATTTATCTTTGATTAAATTTATATTGACTACAATAAGTAAGATTAAAATTGGAATTAATATAACAGATGAATATTTATCTAAAAATATATTAAAAATAATAAATATATCTAATCTTATATCAACAGATACAATTACACAAAAATTAGATTACTTGATTAATAATGAAAATGATTTATTCACTTTCAATCTAGATAAAAAAATTTTTATGATTAATTTTATTGCTGAAAAATAACTTTTATGTCTTTCTACATTACTACACCAATTTATTATGTAAATGATCTTCCTCATATAGGACATGCTTATACAACAATAGCTTGTGATATTTTCTCTAGATTTCATAAATTAAAAGGAGAAGAAACTTTTTTTTTAACTGGCACCGATGAACATGGACAAAAAGTTGAAAAAGCGTCATTAGCTCAAAATAAAGACACACAAATATTTGTAGATGAAATGTCTAAAAATTTTAGAGATTTAATTCCTTATTTGGGTTGCGAAATTGATGATTTTATCAGAACTACAGAAAATAGGCATAAAAGTGCAGCTCAGGATTTATGGAATAAGCTCAAAGATAATAATCAAATATACTTATCTAATTATGAAGGATGGTATTCAATAAGAGATGAGGCCTTTTATTTAGAATCAGAATTAACCAAAACTGAAAATGGTTTTGTTGCTCCATCTGGGGCTCCAACAGAATGGGTAAAAGAGGAAAGTTATTTTTTTAAATTATCCGAATGGGAAGATAAACTAATTAAATTTTATGAAATAAATAAAGAGGCTGTACTTCCTAAGTCAAGATACAATGAAGTAGTTAGTTTTATTAAAGGTGGCTTAAAAGATCTGTCTATATCAAGAACTACTTTTAAATGGGGAATTAATGTTCCCCAAGAAGATAATCATGTTATGTATGTTTGGATAGATGCTTTATGTAATTATATTAGCGCATTGAATTATCCTGATACTAAAAATGACTCTTTTAAAAAATTTTGGCCTGGCGTTCATATTGTTGGAAAAGATATTTTAAGATTCCATGCAGTGTATTGGCCAGCTTTTCTTATGGCAGCTGATATAGAACCGCCCAAAAAAATATTTGCACACGGTTGGTGGACTAATGAAGGTCAAAAGATTTCAAAATCTTTAGGCAATGTTATTAATCCCTATGAAATAATTGATCAATATGGCTTAGATCAAATTAGATTTTTTCTTTTTAGAGAAGTGCCATTTGGTAATGATGGTGATTTCTCTAAAGATGCAATAGCTCAGCGAGTAAACGCAGATTTATCTAATAACTATGGCAATCTAATACAGAGAATAGCATCATTTATAATTAAAAATGCAAATTCCCAAGTTGCAAAACCTGAAAAACTAGAAGCATCAGATGATAGACTTTTAAAATCATTTGATGAAACATTTGAAAATTATTTAAATCATATGAATAATTTTCAAATTGATAGAGCATTAAAAAATATTTTTGAATATTTATCTGAAGTAAATGCTTATGTAGATAATCAAGCTCCGTGGTCTTTAAAAAAAACAGATATAAAGAGAATGCAAAATGTTTTGTATGTGTTAACACTTATTACTATTAAATGTTCCATATTGTTGCATCCAGTTATACCTAATAGTATTAATAAAATTCTTAATATTTATAATCTTTCATTAAAAGATCTAAATTTAAAAAAAATAAAAGATTTTAATCCTAAAATTATTAAATTAAATCAACCTAAACCTATATTTCCACGAATTGAACTGTGATTGACTCACATTGTCATTTAAATTTTCCTACTATTCGAAATGATCTTAAAGAAATTATAAAAAGATCTGAGAATAATGGTGTAACTAAATTACTTACTATTAACACTAACCCTGTTGAATTTGATGATCATTTTGATTTGATAAAAGATTTTGATAATATTTATATTGCTTATGGAATACACCCTCAGGAAGTTAATGATGATTCATCATTATCATTTAAAGATATTGAAAAAAAAATGTTTAGTCCTAAACTTATTGGTATTGGAGAAACTGGTTTAGATTTTTATCACTCTTTAGAGTTCCAAAAAAAACAAGAAGAAATTTTTGAGTCACATATTAAAGCATCAAAAGTTTTTGATTTACCAATTATAATACATCAAAGAAATTCAGAAAAAGAAATAGTTGATATTCTAAAAAAATATAAAAATGAAAAATTAAAAATTGTATTCCATTGTTTTACAGGATCTAAAAATTTGTTAGAATTCTGTCTTGAAAATAAATATTATATATCTTTATCTGGAATAGTTACTTTCAAAAATGCTAATTTACTAAGAGAAATTATCAAAAATGCCTCACTTGATTATATTCTTGTTGAAACCGATAGTCCATATTTAGCGCCTATGCCTATGAGAGGTAAAGATAATGAACCTTCATTTGTAAAATTTACTGCTGAATATCTTGCTAATTTTTATTCCATAAAAAGAGAAACTTTTTTTAAAATAACAGATAATAATTTTTACAAATTGTTTTCTAGGGCAAAAGAAGATAGTTAATATCAATGAAAATTAGAGTGCTAGGATGTGGAGGATCTTTCGGCTCACCTCTCGCTTGGGGAAGAAATGGAAATATAGATATCATAAATCTCCATAATCATAGAACTAGATCATCCGTATTAATAAATAATAATCATCAAAATATATTAATCGATACAAGCCCGGACCTAAGGGATCAACTCTATAAAGCTAAATGTACTAAAATTGATGCAGTTTTATTTACCCATGAACATTCTGACCACACTGCAGGTTTACCTGATATGAGAGCTATGTCTTTAATTAACAAATCAATTATTCCTGCTTATGTATCACCAGACATACACGAATCTATGACTAGTAATTATACATATATTTTTGAAGGTTATAAAGATTATTCTCCTTTTATGAAATTAAACACTATTCAAGATAGATTTAATATTGGAGATACAAACGTTGAAACATTTAAACATAATCATGGAATTATTGATGTTCAAACATATCGAATTAATAATTTTGCCTACTCTACAGATATTAAAAATTTTTATGAAAAAGATATTGATAAATTAAAAGATCTTGATTTATGGATTGTTGGATTATTAAGATATGACTCTCATCCATCTCATGCGGGATTTGAACAGATTCTTGATTATATTAATTATTTAAAACCTAAAAAAACTTTATTTACTCATATGACCGCTCTTTTAGATTATGAGGATCTCTTATCTAAATGTCCAAAAAATGTTGAACCAGCACACGATGGATTAGAAATAATTTTATGAATGACACAAATATAGGTTTTATTGGTTTAGGGAATGTTGGAAGTAAGGTTGCTAATAATATTATTAAAAATGGTTATCGTTTGTATGTTCATGATTTAGATGAAAAATCATCATATAGTTTAGTCTCTAAAGGGGCTATTTACTGTAAATCTATAGACAAATTAATTCAAAATGTTTCAGTACTCATAACATGCTTACCTTCTCCAAAATCAGTTAAGAATGTAATATTAAAATCTCTTCCCAATATTACAAATGAGCATCTGTGGATTGAAATGAGCACAACTGATGAGCAGGATATGAGGTTATTGTCTAAATTAGTTTTAAATAAAAAAGCTGAGGTTCTTGAAGCGCCAATTACAGGAGGTCAACACAGAGCAGAAAGTGGCAATATCTCAATTTTAGTAGGTGGCAGTAAGGAATCTTTTAAAAGATCTTTCCCAATTTTAAGCTGTTTAGGTCATCAAATATTACATTGCGGAGAAATAGGAAAGGCTTCAACATTAAAAGTTGTAACAAATTATCTTGCTTCAATTAATTTATTAGCACTAGGTGAAGCCTTAATGGTATGTAAAAAATATGGAATAGATCTTAAAACTGCTTTTGAGGGAATCAAAATTAGTTCTGGAAATAGCTTTGTGCACGAAACAGAAAGTCAAGTTATACTTAACGGATCGTATGATGTTGGTTTTACAATGGACTTAGTATGTAAAGATATAGGTTTATTTGATAAGCTTACAAAAAAATATAACATTCCAGCAGAAATTAGTTCTTTAATGATAGACATTTTTGAGAGAGGGAGATTACAATTAGGAGATAGAGCTCTTAGTACTAGTATTGTAAAAATCCTTGAAGATAAATGTAAAGAAGATCTTAGAGCTGAGGGTTTCCCATCTTTTTTGGAAGACAAAAATCAAAAACAAGAAGCCAAGGAAGTAATTATATAGATGACTCGTAGAAAAGATTTTATGCCGATGGTGTATGAATTTAAGCAAGCTCAAATGGAGGAAGTTCAAAATACAAATTTATTTAATAGTTATTTAAAGACTTCTAAATTTGAGCAAGTTTTTAATGGAACATTATGGGCTGAAGGCCCTTGTTATATTCCTCATAAAGATATGTTAATTTGGAGTGACAATCCTAATAATAGGATGATGAAACTTGAAAATAATAAGGTTTCAGAGTTTAGAAATCCATCAAATTTTTGTAATGGCAACACAATTGATAATGAAGAAAATTTAATATCCTGTTCTCATGGAGGTCGTTGTGTATATAAAACAGACGACAATTTAAACGTATCTATAGTAGTAGATTCTTTTGAAGGAAAAAAATTAAACTCTCCGAATGATGTGTGTGTAAAATCTGATGATACAATTTGGTTCACTGATCCACCCTATGGTATTTTATCTGATTATGAAGGTTATATTGGAGAGCAGGAATATAATGGTTGTTATGTTTTCAAATACAATCCTCACACAAATGATTTGGAAGTTATGATTAATAACCTTGATAGACCTAATGGAATAGCTTTTTCTCAAGATGAAAAAAAATTATACGTTGCTGATACTGGTGAAAATGTAAAATGTTTATATATTTTTGATGTTATAGATAATCAAATTTTAAATAAAAAACTTGTTTATGATTTCAAACCTTTTTTTTCTGATGGTTTTAGATGTGATCATGATGGAAATATTTGGACAAGTGCAGGAAAGGCAATAAAATGTTTTAATCCAGATAATGAATTGATAGGGCAGATTCTAGTTCCCGAATTAGTATCTAATTTAGAATTTGGGGGTAAAGAGGGTAATTTATTATATGTTACT
>CABXJB010000033.1 GCA_902512415.1 uncultured Alphaproteobacteria bacterium | reverse complement strand
TTTTATCTATTTCTAATAATTTTTATGCTTCGTTTTTTTGGTCAAGGGGCAATGAGTCATGCAGGAGAAACTACTATGGCTCGATATTTTGGAAAAAACAGAGGTAAAGCATTGTCTGTTTCAACACTGGGAGGGATGGTTGGAGTAATGTTTTTGCCTTTCATCACTCTTAATTATTTTAAAAATATAGAAATGAACCATCTTTGGTTTTATGCTTGTTTTTCAATTGTGTTATTTATTCCATTTATATTTTTAGCGTTATCAGATCAGAAATCTAGGCATAATAAATTTGATGAAACATTAAAAGAGGATCCTTTAAACATTAAACTTGGTACAAGTGATATTATTAAAGATAAAAAATTTTATATTTATTTACCTCTATCCATAGCAGCTCCTTTTATATCTACTGGTTTGATGTTTCATCAAATTTATATTTTTGGACAAAAAGGATGGTCCTTAGCAATGCTAGGAAACGGTTATATTCTACTAGGTTTCTTTTCAATAATTGGTCTTTTAATTGGAGGGCCATTAATAGATAAATTTGATACTAAGAAAACATCAATCACAGTCCTTGTCCCATTATTATTATCAGTCATCATACTTCTCTTATTTGATAGTGTGTTTTTTTTAATCACTTACATGTGCTTATATGGGCTTAATATGGGAATCAGCACTCCATTTATTGGTTCATTATGGGCAGAGATATATGGAGTAAAAAGTTTGGGCACTGTTAAAGCATTGCTTCATGCCGGAGGTGTATTTGCCAGTGCTTTTGGTCCGCTAGTATTTGGATATCTAATTGATTGGGGATTTGGTATTACAACTATTGGTATAATAAGTATATTAATTATAATTGTTTCAACTTTTCTTCCTATTTATAATAAACTTCCATGACTGAAAAAGTAGCTGATAGTATTAATTTTTTAATTTCAGAATATAAACGTTTACTAAAAAAACAAAAAGATGGGAAGTTAAATAAATCTGAATTAGAAACGCTTAACAGTTTAAAGAATTTTTTAGGAAAAAATTAATGAGCTTTACTATTCTTGATCATTATAAAGGTTTTGTATCGAATAACTTTATCAAAAAAGATATTAATCAAACTGATTTGCTAAATAAAATCTCTTTTACCTGGGATCAATATAATAAAAATAATTTATTTTTTTCTAAAAAGAAAAAAGTAGGTATTTATGTTTATGGCTCTGTTGGCACTGGAAAAACATTTTTACTTAGTTTATTTTCTCAATACACTAAGATTGGAAAGAAAATCCACTTTAACAATTTAATGAATGGTATTCATGATGCTATTAATTCGAATGTAAATAAAAATAAAAAACTAAAGTTATTTGTTAAAGACTTATGCAAAGATATCAAAATTCTTTTCATTGATGAATTACATGTTTTTAATATAGTTGATGCACTGCTCATTAGAAAAATTTTTCTTTTTCTTGAAGAAAATAATATATTTGTAATGACCTCTTCAAATTTTAAACCTGAAGATCTTTATAAAGATGGATTACAAAGAGCGGATTTTATGCCTTTCATAAAACATATAATGGAAAACTATGAAGTTATGGGAGTTAATAGTGAAACTGATTATCGAAGACTTACTCTTAATCAATCAAAGACCTATTTTACCCCTATAAACAAAGATACTGAAGAGGAGTTTAATCTACTTTTTGAAAGATTAGTTGATATTAATAATTTAACAATTAAGAAAATTGATATTAAAAGTAGAGAGATTAAATTTAAAAAATGTTCAGCTAATGTAGCTTATTGCACTTTTGATTTTATTTGTAATACTGAACTTGCTCATGAAGATTATGCTAATATTGCAAAGGAATTTAATCTTATTTTTATTGAAAAAGTTCCAAAAATGACAAATGATTATTCTGATCAATGTAGAAGGTTTATAAGTCTTATAGACATGCTCTACGATAATAAGTGCTCAGTTGTTATTCTTGCTGAAAATCCTATTTCTTCACTATGTCAAATTAATAATCTATCTAAAGAGTTTGAGAGAACTGCAAGTAGGTTATATGAAATGACTATTATTCAAACATCATGAAAAAAAAAGTTTTAATACTATTGTTTTCTATAATTTTTTTTGGCTTCATTATTTATGGAGCAGCAGGCTTTTATGTGGCATATAGTATTCTTAAAATAGATCACACATGTGGTTTGCATGAAAATTCAAAACCTAATTCTTGGAGTACCAAAGTAGATGCCCATGAATATTCAAACTTATCAAGAAGTAAGTTAAGAGATAATTTTTCTTCAAATGAATATCATCTTGATGAATGGCAAGATGTGTATTTTCCATCAAGAGAGAAAGGAATTCAACTTAATGGATGGTTATTTAATTATTATGCAGATCGTCCAGTTGTTATTGTTATTCATGGTATTTTTCCAAATGGTAAATGTAAACCTGAATCAAACTTAATTGCAAGCTTACTAATACAGGAAGGTATAAATGCTTTAACTATAGATCTACGTAATTATGGACAAAGTGATACAGTAAGCAATTACGAGGATTTGGGTTTAAAATCTTATAACGATGTTTTGGGTGCCTATGATTTTTTAAAAAGATTGGTTTTGAGAGTAATAGTATAGGTCTTCATGGTATTTCATTAGGTGCAGTGCCTGTAATTTTTGCAGCTAATGAAGAAAAAGATATTAAAGCCATTTGGGTCGATAGCTCTTTAGCTAAATTTAGTATGGTCCTTAAGGATGAAATTTCTAGATATGGATTGTCAATTGAGTTTGGACCTGCCGTTAGTTTTTTTGGAAAATTATTATCAGGTGTCGATCCTGTAAATTTAAATCCTGCTAAAAAACTAACCAGTGTACAAAATTATTTTTTTACTCATGGCGATAAAGATGAAAGGATGTTGGTAAGGCATTACCATTATTTTCAAAAATATGTTGAAGAGAATAATATTAGTTCTGATTTTTGGTTAGCAGAAAATTCATATCATGTAGATGGTATGTTTAAGTACCCCGATCTATATGCAGTAAAAATGAAAAAGTTTTTTGAGGAAAATTTAAAATAAAAGTCGGACTGTCTTTGCTAGTTTGTACCTTGGCAGACACTTCTCTAGTAAAAAAACTCGGTTATCATCAAACGGCGGGTAAGATGAAAACAATTTCTAGGCGTTCCTCCGAAGCAAAGAAAGCGAGTTACAATCCGACTAAATTCAGATTACATTCTATAGGTAAAAAATTCAACTTTTAGAGGAAAATTTTTATTAAATTTTATTGGAATTTATAGAAAAATTATTATTAAAATATAAACTATCCACAGACTTATACACATTTTTAAAGTAATCTTTTTATCATTGAAAATTAGGATTTTTTTTGAATTTCTGCAAAAAAAATATACTTAGATGGTATAAAGTATCTGTTTTATAATATAAAATGACATTGAATCGCCCTTTATCCCCACACCTTTCTATTCATAAGAAAGTTTTAACGGCAGTTTTCTCTATTTTTCATAGAGTTACAGGCATCTGCCTTAGTTTAGGTGCTATCTTGTTTTCATTCTGGACTATTCTAATTGCCCTTGGGCCAAATTACTATTCAAAATTTCAAACTTTAAGTTCGTTAATTATTTTTAAGATATTTTTATTTATTTGGACGCTTACCATTTTCTATCATCTTTATAATGGAATAAGATATTTGTTTTGGAGTTACGGTAAAATGATGAATCTTAGCATTGTTTATAAGAGTAGTTACGCCGTAATTGTTTTATCGATTTTATCTACAGTATTAGTTTGGTTTTTTATATGAAAAATTATGTGAATAAATGGATTCTACAGCGAGTAACTGCTGTAATTTTAATACCACTTACTTTTTGGTTTATTTATCAATGTATTGTTCTGTCAAGTTATGAGTATGCAGAGATCAGAGCTTTCTTTTTTTCAAAATTAAATGCTTCACTGTACTTTATTTTAATCATTGTGATGCTTTATCATGCTAAATTAGGGAACGAAACTATAGTTGAAGATTATATCACATCACATAACATTAAAAAAATCACCAAATTATCTATTAGTTTGCTAATTTATATATCTATGATTTCAACAACTATCTCTCTTTTTTATTTAGTTAGTTCATGAGTAAAACATATCAGATAATAGATCATCAGTATGATGTTGTAGTTGTAGGCGCGGGAGGGTCTGGATTGCGTGCAACTTTAGGCTCTGCGGAAGCTGGATTAAAGACAGCATGTATTTCCAAGGTATTTCCAACTAGAAGCCATACAGTTGCAGCTCAGGGAGGCATTGGTGCAGCTTTGGGAAATATGGGTGATGATAATTGGAAATGGCATATGTATGATACTGTTAAAGGATCTGATTGGCTAGGTGATCAAGATGCCATAGAGTATTTATGTTCCAATGCCCCAGAAGCAGTAATTGAGCTTGAAGAATATGGAATGCCATTTAGTAGAACAGAAGACGGAAAAATATATCAAAGACCATTTGGCGGTCATTTAACTAATAACGGGGATGGAGCTCCAGCAATGCGAGCATGCGCAGCAGCTGATAGAACAGGTCATGCTCTTCTTCATACTCTTTACCAACAATCACTTAAACATAACGTTGAGTTTTATATTGAATATTTTGTTTTAGATTTAGTTATGGACAAAGACGGCAACTGCAAAGGTGTTGTTGCCTGGTGTTTAGAGGATGGCACAATACACAGATTTTTATCGCACCAAACAATTCTTGCAACAGGCGGATATGGAAGAGCATTTTTTTCCTCAACAAGTGCTCATATTTGTACAGGTGATGGAAGTGCAATGGCCCTAAGACAAAATCTTCCTTTATCTGATATGGAATTTATCCAATTTCATCCAACAGGAGTTTATGGTGCAGGTGTTTTAATTACTGAGGGTGCTAGAGGGGAAGGTGGATATTTAACTAATAGTGATGGTGAAAGATTTATGGAACGATATGCACCAAATGCTAAAGATTTAGCCTCAAGAGATGTAGTTAGTCGTGCCATGACAATAGAAATAAACGAAAATAGAGGTTGTGGGGAAAATGCAGATCATGTTCTTTTACACTTAGAGCATATTCAAGCCTCTACTCTTCATAAAAGATTACCAGGAATTTCAGAAACTGCAAAAATTTTTGCTGGTGTAGATTTAACAAAAGAACCAATTCCTGTATTACCTACTGTTCACTATAATATGGGAGGGATCCCAACCAACCACAGAACTGAAGTTCTTAGCCCAACGGAAGATAATCCAGATAATATATGTGAAGGACTATTGGCAGTAGGAGAGGCAGCATGCGTGTCTGTTCATGGAGCTAACAGATTAGGAACAAATTCTTTAATTGATCTTGTTGTGTTTGGAAAAGCATCTAGTATTACAGCTAAAGAAAAAGTAAAGCCTAACAGTAAAGCTATTGATATAAATGCAATTACATTAGAGCCAATTTTGGATCGTTTTGATAAAATTCGATATAATAAAGGAGACAGTTCAACAGGTGAAGTGAGAACATCTATGCAAAAAGTAATGCAAGAAAAATGTGCTGTTTTTCGAACTGATGAACTTATTTCTAAAGGGATTGAGGAGTTTAATCGAATAGAACATGCAATGGATAACATTCATGTAAAAGATAAATCTATGATCTTTAACACAGATTTAACAGAGTCACTTGAGTTACATAATTTAATGGCTCAATCAAAAGTTACTCTACATTCTGCTTTAAACAGAACAGAAAGTAGAGGGGCTCATGCAAGAGAAGATCATCAAGAAAGAGATGATTCAAACTGGCTTGTACATTCTTTATCATGGCTTGATAGTAAGGGTGATGTAAAAATGGGAACACGACCTGTGCACATGAATACCTTAACTAATCATGTTCAACCTATTCCTCCAAAAAAAAGAGTTTATTAAAATGGTTGAGTTTACTTTACCTACTAATTCAAAAGTAAAAAAAGGGATTAATCATCCTGTAAAGGAAGTTTCAAAAAAACCAAAAAAGGTATTAATTTATCGTTGGAACCCAGAAGGGCAAGATAATCCTCGTTTAGATAGTTATGAAATTGATTTAAATAACTGTGGACCAATGGTTTTGGACGCTTTGATGAAAATTAAAAATGAAACTGACTCTTCATTAACTTTTAGAAGGTCGTGCCGCGAAGGAGTGTGTGGTTCCTGTGCAATGAATATAGATGGCGTTAATACCTTGGCGTGTTTAAAACCTATTGAAGAGGTAAATGGAGAGATAAGAATTTATCCTCTTCCACATATGCCTGTTATTAAAGATTTAGTTCCTGACCTTAGTAAGGCTTATGAGCAATTAGTTTCTATTAAGCCTTGGTTGCAACGGTCAAATAAAAACTCTAATGCTGCAACAAGTATTTCAGAGGAGAAAAAACAAACTCCTAAAGATAGAGAAAAATTAGATGGCCAATGGGAATGTGTCCTGTGTTTTTGTTGCACAACTTCATGTCCAAGCTATTGGTGGAATAGCGATGAATATTTAGGTCCTGCAGTTTTAATGCAAGCAGCAAGATGGGTTAATGATTCTAGAGATTCTGAAAGAAAGAATAGATTAAAAGCAGTAAATGACTCAATGAAACTATTTCGATGTCATTCTATTATGAATTGTATACGCTCTTGTCCTAAAGGACTCAATCCTGCAAAAGCGATTGCAGATTTAAAGAAGGCTATTGTTACAGAATTATAATTCTTGTATAGGATCCTCATGAGAAAGAAAATTGCGCTCGTCGGAGCAGGTAATATCGGAGGAACTCTAGCGCATTTGATTGGACTAAAAGAATTAGGTGATGTTGCCCTGATTGATATCGCAGACGGTATGACAAAAGGAAAAGCTCTTGATTTAGCGCAATCTTCATCAATCGAGAGCTTCAATTCAAAGATGAGTGGCTCTTCAAAATATCGTGAAATGAAAGATGCTGATGTTGTAATTGTAACAGCAGGTTTTCAAAGGCGACCTGGAATGACGCGAGATGACTTAGTAGAAAAAAATTCTACAATTATTCAAACAGTAGGAAAAGGAATAAAAACTAATTGTCCTAAAGCTTTTGTTATTTGTATAACTAATCCTCTTGATGCTATGGTTAGTGTTTTACAAAAAGCTGCTGGTTTGAAAACCAATATGTGTATTGGTATGGCGGGTGTTCTCGATAGTGCAAGATTAAAATATTTCTTAGCCGAAGAGTTTAAAGTTTCCGTGGAAGACGTTAGCGCTTTTGTTCTTGGTGGCCATGGAGATACCATGGTGCCACTGATAAGATATGCAAGTGTTGCGGGTGTTCCTGTTCCTGAACTAATTAAATTAAAATGGTCAACAATGAAAAGAATTAATGCAATTATTGAGAGAACAAGAGATGGTGGTGGCGAGATTGGAAGGTTAATGAAAACCGCTTCTGCATTTTATGCACCTGCTTCATCTGCGATAGCGATGGCTGAATCTTTCCTAAAAGACCAAAAAAGAGTACTACCTTGTGCTGCCTATTTAAATGGACAATATGGGGTTAAAGGTTTGTATGTTGGTGTTCCAGTGATAATCGGGAAAAAGGGTGTAGAGAAAGTTATAGAATTAAAATTAAATGCAGATGAAAAGAAACAATTTAATCACTCAGTAAAAGCAGTAAAAAATCTTACTGCTTTAGCAAAAAAACTAACATCAAAATAAGGAGTTTAGCACTATTAGTGTTTGTTTAATGAAAACATTATTATTTAAAGATAAGTAAATGAATATACACGAATACCAAGCTAAAGAAATTCTCAAAAATTTTGGATTACCAGTACTTAAAGGAAAATCGTATAATAAAAAAATTGACACTCTAGAGATTGATATAGCTGATTTAAAAGGCCCTCCTTGGGTTGTGAAATCACAAATTCATGCAGGAGGAAGAGGTGCTGGACATTTTAAAGATTCCTTTAATGATAAAGGAGGAGTTCAGGTTATTTTTGAAAAAGACAAAGTATTTT
>CABXJB010000032.1 GCA_902512415.1 uncultured Alphaproteobacteria bacterium | reverse complement strand
GCGTTAGATCCTCTAACAAAAGAAATGATTTATGTGGCAGTCTCCATGACAAATAGTTGTGAATATTGTATTCGCTCCCATAGTGCGGCTGCAAAGAAAAAAGGGATGTCCGATAAGATGCTAAAAGAGCTAATTGCTGTTGTAGGGATGGCAAACGAAACAAATAGACTTGTTGAATCCTATCAAGTTGAAGTTGATGAATTTCTAAAGTAATGTAAACATTCTTTAACTTATTGAAATAGACCATATATAATTATTAATGTTTAAATTTTTTACTAATCCAAAATGGTATGCATGGGCATATATAGGTTCTGTAGTTATTCTCACCTCAATATGGGTGCAAGTTCAAATAGATGTCCTAATTAATGAATGGTTTGGTGAATTCTATGACATGATTCAAAAAGCTCTTGGCACTCCTAATGCTATTACGATGCAAGAATACATGGGTGCTTTAGCTGATTTTGCAAAACTTGCTGCTTTATCAATTATATTAGGGTTAGCAATATCATTCCTTACTTCCCACTTTTTATTCCGTTGGAGAACTGCAATGGTCGAATGGTATCACAGTGTTTACGATAAAGCGCGAACAATAGAAGGTGCTAGTCAAAGGGTTCAAGAAGATACAATAAAATTTAGTAGAATTATGGAAGGTTTAGGAACAAGCCTTATAGAATCTGTTTTAATATTGGTTGAATTTTTTCCTTTATTAATGACTCTGTCTATAGGTATTCCAATATTATGGTTTGGTGATTGGCAATATGGTCTAGTATCAGGTGCTTTTATTTGGGCTGTAGGTGGAACAGTCTTAATGATTATCTTAGCTTGGGTTCTAAGACTAGTTGGTATTGAATATGATCTTCAAAAAAAAGAAGCTGCTTACAGAAAAATCCTAGTAATTGCAGAAGATGACGGGGGCATTAGACCCAAAACTTTAGAAGAGCTTTTTTTGGGTGTAAGACAAATACATTTTAAAAGTTATTTATACTACCTTTACTTTAGCATCGGAAGATTAGCCTATCTTCAAGCAAATGTTCTAGCAGCTTATATTTTCCTTGCTCCTGCGATTGTTGCCGGAGTAATGACATTAGGGGTGATGCAACAAATTATTCGAGCATTTGGACGAGTAGAAGGATCCCTGCAATACCTTTTTAGAGCTTGGCCAACAATTATAGAGCTTGCTAGTGTCTATAAACGTCTGAGAGAGTTTGAAAGTAAAATTAAAATTAATATTCAACAAGATAATTTAGAGTCACCATCAGAATGATATTTCTGCTATTTATTTTAATCCCTATTATTGAAATTAGTATTTTTATTACTGTTGGATCAAATATTGGTATTCTAAATACCATCGCTATTATTCTGTTAACGGCGCTTTTAGGTATTTTTTTAGTTAGAAGAAGAGGATTAAGCTTACTTTTTAATGCTCGTCAAAATATGGTTGAAGGTATGATGCCCACTGATGAAATTAAAGGTGGTATATTTTTACTTATTTCGGGTTTGTTATTAATTACTCCAGGTTTTTTTACTGATTGTGTTGGTTTTGCAGTTTTCTTAAAACCTGTTCAGGATTTTATTGCACTAAGAGCAAAAAACTATTTTGTTTCAAGAACTAGGCGGTACTAAAGTATCTATTTGTCTCACTAAATCTAAAAGGGCTGTTACTTGTTTATTGTTTGAAGGGTTATCAATTCTTTTTAGTGGCGGCATGACGTTATTCCATTCCTTCATATTATCAGCAATCGAGTAATAAGCTTTTAATAAACTTATTTGTTCATGACTGCTTAATACGTTGCGAATATTTTCAATTAAAATCTGAAGATCATTAAAATTATCTATTTCTTTTTCTTTTTTAAAATTATGAATGATGAAACTTAATAACTTAGCAGTAATATTGGCATCTCCAGTAATAGCACCCGCTCCTCCTCGTCTCGAAGTATGAAGAGCCATTGCTCCATTGCCACAGAATACAGCAAAATCATTAAAATATTTTATCGTTTGTAACATATTGTCCATATTGCCTGTTGAGTCTTTAAGACCGACAACATTATTGGGATATAATTTAAGAAGATTTTCAATAATATTAAAATTTATTGTAACTCCAGAATGTTGAGGAATATTATATAATAAAAATTTAAAATTATTATCACCTGTTTGTTCTATAACATTTCGATAATAATTAATTACTCCGTCATCTGTTACGTTTTTAAAATAAAATGCAGGTATAAGTAAGGAGGCCTTTGCTTGAATTTTTGCAGTAAATTTTGTTAATTCAATTGCATCTTCTAAAGATGATGATCCGCTTCCTATAATAAGACTGCTCGGATCAACTCGATTTTCTAATAAAAATTCGATACTGTGAATTTTTTGTTCAACAGAAAAACTACTCCCTTCACCATTCGTACCAAAAATAGTTAAACCATCTAAGCCTTTTTGCATTAATGATTGGCAATGACGAAGATGAAGGTTGTTGTTTATTGAAAGATTACTATTAAGTGGCGTTAATACGGCACAATAAACACCTGAAATTTTAAACATAAACAATCAATAGAATAATTCCGAGTATAATTCTATATATTATAAAAATATTAAAGTTAGCTTGTTTAATAAATTTCATAAGAAATATTATGGATAATAAAGCGGTAATAAATGCTATGATGGCTGCAGAAAGTGAGTGATATAAATTAACTGCTACCCTCTCCTCGTTAATTACATTGATCAAAGATAATGTCATTGATGCAAGAATAATAGGTATTGATAGTAACATTGAGAACCGAGCGGCGTTAAGTCTGTCATAACCTAAAAAACGCGCGGCGGTTATAGTCACTCCTGCTCTACTTGCCCCTGGGATAAAGGCTAGTACTTGAAATACTCCTACTACAATTGCTTCTGTATACGTTATATTTTTCCAACTTTTAGCTTGAATGCTAATTTTATCAGCAAAGTATAAAATAATGGCAAATACAATACTTGAAATTGCAATCAGCTGAATACTTCTAAAATACACACTGACATAATCATAAATAAAGTATCCTAATAATATTGCTGGAAGAGTTGATAGAATTATTTTAAAAATAATTTGATCTTCAAAGATTCTAAATTGAAATATGTTTGATAATAAATAATAAATGTCTTTTCTTAAATATACGATAACGGCAAATAACGTTCCAAAATGTACGGCAATGTCAGTAAATAATCCTTGATCTTCCCAGTTTGTTAATTTTACAAATAGCACTAAATGACCAGAGGAACTAATAGGCAAAAACTCTGTAATTCCCTGAATAATACCTATTAAAAAGTATTGTAAATCAAGCATTAATCATAAATAATTTTTGCTAACTCAGCACCAATAGGAAGAGGTTCCGCATTTTTATTAGAAAAGTATTTTTCTAAAAACTGCAAATATTTATTGTAATCTTCAAGAATAACTAATTTTTTATCTTTATCTTCATCATCATTTTCTTCTAATTTACTAAACTCCGTATCTACATAATTCATAGCTTCCGGTATTGTGGTGAAAGGTCGATCTTGATTAATAACTAATCGATCATGAAGTTCACGGTGAACCATTTTAAAATCTTCTGGGGAGAGTGTTTGAGGATTTTCATCAAAAATAAGTCTTTTTAACATAAAATTGGCACGAGGATCTTTGATGCCAAGAGCTATTTTATATTTTTCTTCCCATGTATCTTTTTCATGAAATTGAGCTAGGTCAGCCGCTTGTCCGAATTGGGTAAAAAGGTTAGCTTTACTCTCAGGAAAAATATTATCTTGCGATGACTCTTCTTCCTTTTCAATTCGCCTATCTATTTCCATTAATTTAAATTTATCTGCGAGAGCTTTATTTTTATACACCTTTTTTGCTCTTTCATTTAATACTTCTGCCCCAATCTCATTATAGGGTTCATAATTAATAGCAATTTTACCTGGCAATAAAATTGGATGTTGGTTGCAAATTACATAACGATTTTTCTTTTTAATTAATTTCTTAAATTCTTCTGCATTACATTCGATAAGAGGATCTGGATCGTGCGATAAATCCATTGTATGAAACCAACCACTGTATTGTGATTCACAGACCATAGATAGCGCTTGCAGTTTTACTCTACCTGCAAAACTTGTCATGTAACAAAAACCTTTATTAGAGCTGACATAATCAATGGCTTTTTCTTTATTCATCGACATTTGTAATTGATCCCAGTTATCTTTATCACTTTGTTGAACAAATTTAGTTAGTGCAATCGATGTTCTCACATCACTTAACGCATCATGGGCAAATTCGATGGGCAAGTTGTTAAGTTCGGCTAATTTTTCTAATTTAAAACTTGGATTTCCTCTGGCAGTTAAAGGTGTTTTCATACTGCTTGGGTTAAGTGCATATAAGGCTCTTGCTAAACTTAAGGTATCCCCCCTACTCTTTCTTGTAATGTAAGGAAAAAATAAATTATTAAATAAGTTGTATTCTAAAACAGACTCATCAAAATCAATAATATTATGACCAATAAAAATTGGGTCTTCAGCATCTTTTTTCCATTCATCAAAAGTGGAATTAATTTTTTTCATTAATTCATAAGAGGATTGATTAGCATGAAGCGCTTCTCGAATTCCATTTTTAGTTGTCAAGAGTGCACCAGGTTGGGATATAATTGATGTTCGTGGTCGACAAAATTCATTAATATTTTGATTTGTCTCCTGAAAATTTTCATCTGTTACAATTGCGGCTATCTGCATAATTTGCTCCCACTTCGGCGTAGTGCCAAATGCATTAGGACTTTCTTTTTTTCCTCTGCCCGTAGTTTCTAAATCATAAAATATGTATTTTTTTGCCATATATAAATCCTTTTTACTTTATTGAACTGAATTTGGAATATTAAAGATTCTTGAAATTTAATTTTTATTGGCAGGAAACAATCATATTTATCAAAAATAGATTTCAATAACTTATTGATGTTATAATTTTTAAAATGAACAATATTCCTAACATTAAAGCTTTATTAATTGATTTAGAAGGAGTTCTTTATAGTGATAATAAATTGATTCCAGGATCAATTGAGGCCATTAAAGAATTTAGAAAAAATGATTTAAAATTACGTTTTTTAACAAATACCACAACAACCCCAAGGAATCTAATATTCAATCAACTTAAAGATTTTGGTTTTGATATTGAAGAAGAAGAAATTTTTACACCTATTATTGCTACTAAAAATTTTCTTAGAGATAATAAAGTTAAAAAAATTGCTTTAGTTACTAATATTGAAATTATTGAAGAATTTAATGACTATGAAATTACACAAAAAGATCCTGAAGTTGTCATTATGGGAGATATATACAAAAATTTTAAATGGGAGATATTAGATAGAATTTTTAAATTAGTATATCTTGAAAATTCAACACTAATTGCTTTACATCAAAATAAGTATTGCATGCGTGACGGTAAAATTTCACTTGATCTTGGTCCGTTTGTAAAAGCTATAGAGTATTCAAGTGGGAAAAAATCTATTCTAATGGGCAAGCCTGAAAAAAATTTTTTTGACTTAGCTGTTAAAGATTTAGACATAATAAAAGATAATATTTTAATGATTGGTGATGATATTACTTCTGATATTGAAGGATCTATAAATGCCAATCTAAAAGCAATTCAAGTTAAGACAGGGAAATTCAAAGAACAAGATTTGAAGTATCCCACTCAACCTCATTACCGTATAGAATCAATAAATGACTTACCAAGATTAATTGGATATTAATTAGTCTTTTTTAATCCAATAAAATTGATAAAAAGCTGCAGCAACAATGGCTATAAATAAAGAAATGAAGGCAACATAGATTATTGTTGAAATAGCCCAATAAACAATAACTAAAACCAGACCAATCGCAGTTATTGCAGCCCAAAAATAAAGTAATTTCTCAAGATATTCTTGCATGATTATATTTTATACTAATTAGAGTATTTTATCAATTTCTTCGCGACTAGGCATAGAATTAGCCGTACCGATCTTCGTTGTTGATAATCCAGCTGTAGCGCTTGCAAATGCAATCGCATCTCTAATGCTTTGATTTTCTGTCAATGCGGCAGCAAACCCTGCATTAAAAGCATCCCCTGCGCCTGTTGTATCCACAACAGGGTTGGATAAGTTCGCAATAGGAGAAGAGAAGTTTTCATTGGTATTAGCAAAAAATGCTCCTTTTTCTCCAAGTGTAATTATTACATTTTTAATGCCCATTTCCAATAATGTTGCTGCAGCTTTACTTGCATCATCATGTGTTACTACTGGATGATTTACATAAAAACTTGCTTCTGTTTCATTTGGTGTGAAATAATCAATAAAAGGAAAAATGCTTTTATCAATCTCATCTGCTGGTGCAGGATTAAGAATTGTTTGCACTCCCAGTTCTTTTGCTTTTTTAATTGCATACATCACTGTATTTTTTGGTGCTTCTAATTGTGTAAGGAAAATTTTAGAATTTTTGATAGCATCTTCTGCTTTATCAATATCTCCTTTTGTAATAGCGCCTGCTGCTCCTGGAAACACATTAATAGCATTAGCACCTGATTGTTCATTAACCATAATAGCTGCTGCCCCCGTAGAATGTTCTTTTGATATAATAACATTTGAATAATCTACTTTTGCTTCATCATAAATTTTCGTTGCCATTTGACCGAATTGATCATCTCCAATTTTAGAGATAAAGAAAGTGCTAACACCTGTTTTAGCTGCAGCGACAGCTTGATTAGACCCTTTACCTCCAGGGCCAATGACAAAATTATTACCTAAGATTGTCTCCCCTTCAACAGGAATTTTTTTTCCAAAAAATACAAGATCAGCAACATAAATGCCAAGAACACTAATGCTCATTATTTATCTAAAATCCAAACAGTTCCATCTGGTTTAATAACACCTTTTGTTAAAATAAAATTACAAAAAGGTCGTCGCTCACTTGTTGTGATAAAAGCATATGTATTTTTTGACTCTTTATAAAATTGTTGGCGCTCATAAGAACCAATCTTCCAATGATCTCCTGACACTTCTTTAATAACATCAAAAACTTCCTGATTAGCTTCATTGATTTCATTAGGGTTATCATCTATTTCCATTCGGTGCACTGCTGCTTGAACAAAACTGTCCAAAGGAAAAGCAGAGAGGACAGCGCGAATGACAGTTGCCATATCCAAACCATCAAGTCGGTGAACGCGGTTATGATTAGAATGGGCAGGAAAATTAATATCAGAGACAACTAAACGGTCACCATGACCCATTTCACGCATTGTTTTTAAAATTTCTGGACTAAGAATAGGATCAATATTGATTAGCATAATACTTTTATAACTTATTCTCCATATGGGATCCAAATATTTTTTACCTGTGATCCTTCATAAAGAAATTCTTTAAGAAACTCTGCAGAAGTATTTGACCAGTCTATATTGTTATTTTTTGGGCACCAATATCTTTTTAAATTGAAAACAGTACCGTGAATAATAGATGATCTTACTTTTGTATCACCTGAAAAAGCCCATATACCATGAATATTTTCATGCTGTGTTAGCGTATCATTAAGTTCGTTTTCTTTTGCCGTTAAGATATTAATGGAACCTGCTGGAATGTCAGAGGTTTCAAAAACTTGATATAAGGATGTTGCAATTAACGAAGTTTTTTCTGCAGGAACAATAATACTCGCATTTCCATTGGCAAAAAGAGCAGAAATGATAGTTGATATACTGAGAAGTGGTTGATTATCATTCATAATACTTGCCACAATACCAATTGATTCTTTAACAGCTAAAGTTAATCCTCGCATTGGAGGATTATGGATATTACCCTCAAACTTATCAGCCATAGATGCATAATAAAAAATTCTCTCACAAGATTGTTCAAATTCTTTTAAGGCTTGATTTTTATTAACACCGCCAATACTCATTAATAAATTAACAAATGTTTCTTTTCGCTGTGATAAATTTTCGGCTAAATAAAATAAAATCTGCGAACGATTAAAATTATTTAAACTTCCGATATTTGATTTTGATGCTGCCTCGACAGTATCTCTAACATCTTTTCTGTTAGCTCTAGCAATATCACAAATAAATTCTTTTTGAGCTGATAACTGATTAAAAGAATATCCGCTATCAGGCCTTTTTTGTTTACCCCCAACATACAATTTAGGTGTTGCATCTATTGAAGGAAGTTCAACTTTATTTTTATTAATTTTTTTAGCAATCTTAGAAGTCTCAGGAAGATTAGTATCTTGATACGCTCTTATGCCTTCCATACCTCCTTCTCTTCCAAATCCACTTTCTTTATAACCACCAAATCCACATGCAGCGTCGAATAAATTTGTTGAATTAATCCATATTACTCCTGCTTTTATTTTAGGTGCAATATCAAGTGCGAGATTAATATTTTCTGACCAGATACTTGCAGCTAAACCATACGGTGTATTATTTGCAATGCTTACCGCTTCACTTGGTGTTCTAAAACTAAGAACTGATAAAACAGGTCCAAAAATCTCAACTTGCGCAATAAAAGAGGATGGGGAAACATTGGTAAAAATAGATGGCGGATAAAACAAACCATCGGTCGGACAAGCCCAGCTAGGTTGCCATAATTTTGAGCCTTCTTTCTCTCCTTTTTTTACAATTGATTGTATTTTTTTTAATTGAACGGGCGCTACAATAGCTCCAATATCAATCGATTTATCTAGTGGATTTCCAACGCGTAGTTTTTCCATACGTGCTTTTAATTTTTTTATAAATAATTTTTCTATACTTTCTTGAATCAATAAGCGTGAACCTGCACAACATACTTGTCCTTGATTAAACCAAATCGCATCAACCACTCCTTCAACAGCACTATCAAGATCAGCGTCTTCAAAAACAATAAAAGGTGACTTTCCTCCTAATTCCATTGTTAATTTTTTTTCTTGCTTTGCCGTTGATTGAATTATTTTTTTTCCAACCTCGGTTGATCCAGTAAAAGCTATTTTCTTGGTATCTGTATGAGAGGTAATAAGCTCACCTGTACTCCCATCACCTGTAATAATATTAATAACTCCTTTTGGTATTCTAGCCTTATGGCATAATTCTGCAAAATATA
>CABXJB010000031.1 GCA_902512415.1 uncultured Alphaproteobacteria bacterium | reverse complement strand
ATACAAAACATAAATAATGAAAATATTACTATTATAGCAACATAACAAATTAAAATAGATAATAAATTTATAAAAAAAACTAAAAAATATTTTTTTTCATATATAAATTTTAGAGACACCAAGGACATTGAAATTGATAAAATGTAACGGTGCGCTGATGAAAAAAAAATTGAATCTAAACTTGGTAAAGTAATAATAAAAATTGTAATTATTATTGCAAAATATGAATCAGTAAAAAAAAGTTTATAAAAATTTTTTAAAAAATAATATGAAAATAGAATGATTAATGATTTGTAAATAGCGATAAAAATAAATGATTTACTCAGATACATTGCGTAACTGAATTCCATTAAATATCCTATTGGATTCAATATATAAAATGAATTTTGACTAACGAAAGATTTAATTAAAGTTATAAAATCCCAACCATAAACCTGTCTTTCGGTTGCATGCATTTCTGAAATGAGACCAACATTGAATAATAAAAAGAACAAAAGAAAAAAAAGTGATATAAATTCAATTATATTTTTTTTAAAATTATTTAATTTCATTTAAAATCATCATTATTGCAAAATGTGTTTTAATTATAAATCATTATATAGATATAAATTATAATAATTACTAAATTTCTTATTTAATTTATTCCTAAAGATTTATATCAAAATAATTAATAAATGATTGGTTGCGGGGGTAGGATTTGAACCTACGGCCTTCAGGTTATGAGCCTGACGAGCTACCGGGCTGCTCCACCCCGCGGGTTGACTATTAAATATTAAATTAATAAAAACAAGTAATAAATTTAGTTAATTAGTTATTTAGTATTTATATTTAATTTTGCGTTAATAACTTTTCCAGCCTTATGTTCTCTTATTAATTTATTTATATTTTCAAGAGAGTCTTGATGCGAAAAAAAATTTCTTAAAGAAATTTTTCTTACTTTAATGGTGTTGATTATTTTATAAAAATCTATATCTGGATCAGTATTACTTCCGCTTGAACCAATTACCTGTAGGCCATAATTAAGTTTTAAAGTATTAAAACTTAATTTTTGGTTAATAGGCATTACCCCCTGGATTAAAAGATTGGCTTTAGATTTTATAAAATTCAAAGCAAATTCAATTACTTTATTATTGCCTGAATAATCAATTACATGATCATAATAGGTGTCAATATTACTTCTAAAATTAGTTATATTTTCATTTATTTTTATTCCCTCATTTATAATGAACAATTCATTGGCTCCGTATTTTAAAGCATTCTTTAATTTAAAATCAAATCTATCTAAAACACAAATTTTATTAGCGCCTGACAAATGAGCTCCCAAAACTGCTCCTAATCCCATCCCAGCAGCTCCAATTATTAATACATTATCTCCAATATTAAAATTTAGCATCTTAGAGAAAATGTTAAACCCTGTTGGCAAAACATCCGCACATAAAACAGCTAAATCTTTAGGTACTGTGCGATCTATCTTAGTTACTCTATTTTCTGAAACTATACTCATTTCACTAAATGTTGTAACATACCCAGCATTAATTATTTTTTTTCCTAACTTATATTTTGCTGGCTCAGCATTTATGCCTGATCCTCTTATCCATGATAAAATTACTATATCGTCCCTACTTACTTTTTTAACAGCAGGTCCAGTTTCCATTACTATTCCTACAGCTTCATGTCCCAACAAATGAGGTAAGAATTTATCCTTACCTTTTACACCTTCAATTTCTCCAATTTGAGATCCACAGATTCTCGAACTAATAATTTTTACTAAAACCTGGCCAAAAATTAATTTTGGAATATCTAATTCGGCAATAAGTAAATCTTTTTTTTGTTTAACTAATATAGCTGCTTTTGATTTCATAATATTATTTGGTAGCGGAGGAGGGATTTGAACCCCCGACATCACGAATATGAGCCGTGCGCTCTAACCAACTGAGCTACTCCGCCATTAATTAGAGTTATACACTAAATGATTCCCCACATCCACACGTACTTTTTTCATTTGGATTTTTAAATACAAATCTTGAAGACATCTTATCAGTTGAGTAGTCCATTTCACTTCCAATCAAATACATTGTTGCTTTAGGATCAATAAATACCTTAACATTATTTTGCTCAACATATTCAAGATTTTTAACCTCATGTTTTTTAGCAAAATCTAACTTATATGAAAATCCGCTACATCCTGATTTATCAATGCCAACAAGAACACCTATAGTTCCTGATGGAGCTGATTCAATTATTTTTTCTAATTGAAAAGATGCCTGTTCAGTAACTGTTAAAATATTACTCATTGTACTATTATATAATATTTTAGAAAATATCTAAAGCAAGTTTTGCATCTTCTGACATTAAGTCCTTGCTCCAAGGCGGTTCCCATACTAAACTTACTTCAATTGATTTTAAACCATCAAGATGTTCAATCGACTTTCCAACATTTTCTGGCATTTGACCTGCTACTGGGCAATTAGGATTAGTTAATGTCATTTTAATTGCTACTTTATTTTCATCAATTTTTATTGAGTAAATTAAACCTAGATCAAATAAATTAACTGGAATCTCTGGGTCCATAACAGTTTTAATACATTTTATAACCTCTTCTTGTCTAATTAAAATATCAGAAGGTTCATTATTAAATTTCCTAAAATAACTTGCATTTTTATTTGGTAAAAAATCTTTTAAGCTTTTGTCTTTAGTCATGTTTTTAAAATTTTTTTTACCTCATCTATGCATTTTATAAAATAATCTATATCATCTTTAGTATTGTAGATTCCTAAAGACATTCTAGCATTACCTGATATATTAAAAAATTTCATGAATGGTTGAGCACAATGGTGTCCTGTTCTGATTGCAATATTTTTTTTATCTAAAAGCATTGCAAGGTCGTTAAAATGTACATTTTTTAAATTGAAAGAAATTATAGAAGTTTGATTTTTAAAATCTCCATAAATTATCATATCATTATTTCTTTTCATTTGATCATAAGCATATTTAGTTAGCTTATTTTCAAATTTATAGATTTTATCAATGCCAACCTCATTTATAAAATCCAAAGATGAAGACAGACCTATAACCTCTGCTATTGGTGGAGTGCCTGCTTCAAATTTTTGAAAACCATCAAGATATGTACTTGAATCAGTTTCAACATTTTTTATCATAGACCCCCCACCTTGATAGGGTCCTAACTTATCAATCCATTTGTCTTTCATATAAAGTACTCCTAGTCCTGAAGGACCATAGAGTTTATGAGCAGAAAAAACATAAAAATCAGGATCAAGTTCTTTGATATTAAGTTTTTTATGAGGAATGTACTGACACCCATCAATCAAAATTGGTATATTAAATTTGTTAGCTTTAATTTTAATTTCTTCAAAGTTAGTAATCGAACCAGTAACATTTGACATGTGTGTAATAGCTAAAAGTTTTGTTTTAGAATTAATCTTTTCAAGTAAATCATTATAATCTAATTCACCAGTACCTTTTATATCAGCTGTAATAATTTTAATTTTTTTTGAAACTAAATGCCAAGGCACTAAATTAGCGTGATGTTCAAGAGAAGTAACCAATACTTCATCGTCATCCCTAAAATAACTTTCAGATAAACATGAAGATACTAAATTGATTCCTTCTGTTGCGCTTTTAGTAAAGATGATGTTGTTAGATGATGGAGAATTAATAAATTTACTTACAGATACCCTGGAGTTTTCATAGCGCTTAGTTAATTTTGAGCTTAAACCATAAATTCCTCTATGAATGTTTGCATATTCATATGAATAACATTCAGTTATTGCTTTAATCATACTATCTACTTTTAAAGCTGAAGCTGCAGTATCAAAAAATACTAAATCAGGATTTTTTTCAAAAACTGGAAATCTTTTTTTTAAATTAATAAACATTACACTAGGTCCATTAAATAATCTGATAAGTAAATATTTATTCTTTCAGCAATGTTGTTATCTAGATTTTTCAAATCTTCTTCAACAAATGAATAAATAATCATTTTCATAGCTTGATTTTTATTAATACCTCTCGACCGTAAATAAAAAAGAGACCTCTCGTCTAAAGGACCAATAGTTGAACCATGTGAACACTTAACATCATCAGTAAAAATTCTTAACTCGGGTTTGGAAAAAAAATTGCAATTATCATTTAATAACATACCCTTACTTAATTGATACCCTTCGGTCTTTTGGGCATTTTCAGAAACAACAGTATTGCTATAATAATTTGCCTTAGAATTATCATTAAGAATACCTTTGTAAGCCTGGTTGCTTTCACAATTTTCTCTATTGTGTATAACTTGGGTCTTATTTGAGCAAATATTCTCACCTTTTAAAAAAAAACATCCTTTCAAACAGGCTTTAGAAAATTCTCCATTTAATTTAGCAAAATGAAAATTTCTAACAAAACCATTGGCAAAATTATATGTGTTTTGACTAAAAGATGAATTTTTTTCACAAACTGTATTTGTGGTTAAATAAAGCTTATTTGAATAAGAAAAATCTTGAATAATATCATGCTTGATATCAGCTCCTTCGTGCGCAGAAATATTACAATTGATATTATTTATTGTGTTATGCGAAAGATTAAATTCCTCTATTAGTTTAACCTTGGAGTTTTTTTGAAAATTGAGAAAATTATTTTGAAAGATTGTATGATTGTGATCATTTTCATAAATTAAATTTAAACTGATTTTAGAATTTGCTTTAATATCAATAAAAATACCAGAATTTAAAAAAATTTTATTAAAATCAATTACTAAATCATCAAGATTATTTTCATATTGTTCTAAAAATCTATTAGAGTCTGAATTTATAATATTTCTTACTTCTATTTTATCATCTTTGTATTTTTTGACTATGCCATTCACTATTTTTATTTTATAATTTTCATTATCATTAGAAATAACAAAAGACTTCTTATTACTAGGCTTGTAATAATAATCAAAAAGACTTAAATCTGAAAAGGAAATATTCTTTAAGCTTTCATTATTTTTTTTATCGAAATTTTTTGCAATTAATTTACTAAAAATTTTTTCTCGCTTATTATTTAAAATTGCGTGATCAGAAAAAATATATTCTTTTGAGTGCATCTTGTAATTATTTTCAAAAGTCATTTAAAAATTTTGATAACCTGATTCCTCAATTTCTCCAGCAAGGGAAATATCACCTGATTTTACTATCTTTCCATTTCGCATTATGTGCACATGGTCAGGATTAATATAATTTAAAAGTTTTTGATAATGCGTAATAATCAAGAATGAATTATTATTATTTTTAAAATTATTAATTCCTTCTGTAACGATTCTTAGAGCATCTACATCTAAGCCAGAGTCTGTTTCATCAAAAATTGTGAATTCTGGATTTAATACACTCATTTGAAGGATTTCATATTTTTTCTTCTCCCCGCCAGAAAAACCAGTATTGATAGATCTTTTTAACATTTCAGAATTAATTCCAAGATCTTCAGCTTTTTTTCTTAATAATTTAGCAAAGGATAATCTATCTAGTTCCGGCTTGTTTTCATTTTTTAATTTAGAGTTTATAGATGCCTGAAGAAATGGAGTAATTTTAACACCGGGAATTTCAACAGGATATTGAAAGGCTATAAAAATTCCTCTTTGAGCACGTTCTTCAATATTAAGATCTAAAAGATCCTTATCTTTGTACATAATTTTACCTGAATCAACTTCGTAATCTTCATTTCCCGCAAGCACATTCGCTAACGTACTTTTTCCACTACCGTTTGGTCCCATTATAGCGTGAATTTCTCCTTGATTAATTGTAAGATTAAAGTCATTTAAAATTTTTTTGCCTTCAATAGATACACTTAAATTGTTAATATTTAAAAAAATCATCCTACACTTCCTTCCAAAGAAATTGATACGAGTTTTTGAGCTTCAACTGCGAACTCCATCGGTAACTCTTGTAGTACTTGTTTACAAAAACCATTAACTATCAATGAAACTGCTTCTTCATGACTAAGTCCTCTTTGTCTGCAATAATAGAGTTGCTCTTCATTTATTTTAGAAGTTGATGCTTCATGTTCTACAACTGCAGAGTTATTTTTTGAGTCTATGTAGGGTATTGTATGAGCTCCACATTTATTACCAACTAGAAGAGAGTCGCATTGTGTATAGTTTCTAGCTTTATTTGCTTTTCTTAAAATGGATACTTTTCCCCTATAAGTATTTTGTGAGTTTCCGAGAGAAATTCCTTTCGATATAATTTTACTACGAGTCTTCTTTCCAATATGAGTCATCTTAGTGCCAGTATCAGCCTGCTGAAAATTATTAGTTATTGCTACAGAATAAAACTCCCCGATAGAGTTATCACCTTTAAGAATACAACTTGGATACTTCCAAGTAATTGCCGATCCTGTTTCAACTTGTGTCCAGGATATTTTACTATTTTTGCCATTACATAAACCTCTTTTAGTGACAAAGTTATATATTCCCCCTTTCCCATTCTCATCACCTGGATACCAATTTTGAATAGTTGCGTACTTAATTTCTGCATCCTCTAAAGCAATTAGTTCAACATTAGCTGCATGAAGTTGATTTGTATCTCTTTGTGGTGCAGTACAACCCTCAAGATAACTTACATAACTTCCTTTATCTGCTATAATCAATGTTCTTTCAAATTGACCTGTTTCTTCAGCATTAATTCTAAAATAGGTAGACAGTTCAATAGGACATTTTACATTTTCTGGAATATATACAAAAGATCCATCAGTGAAGACTGCTGAGTTCAATGCGGAAAAGGAATGATCTCCAGGTGGTATTACAGAACCAAGATATTTTTTAACTAATTCAGGATGGATTTGAACAGCCTCACTAATAGAACAGAAAACTATTCCGAGTTTTTCTAATTCTTCTTTGTAAGTCGTAGCAACCGAGACGCTATCAAAGACAGCATCAACGGCAACTCCTGCTAAAACTTTTTGTTCTTCAAGAGGTATTCCCAATTTATTGTAAGTTTCGATTAATTTGGGATCTACTTCACTTAAATCTTTAGGTTTTTTCTCAAAACCTTTTGGGGCAGAGTAATAGTATATATCTTGATAATCAATCTCTGGAAAATTTAAATTTGCCCAATTTGGATTAGGCATTTTTAACCATTTTTTATAACAATTGAGTCTCCAAGATAACATCCATTCGGGTTCATTTTTCTTTTTAGAAATAAACTTTATAGTGTCCTCGTTAAGTCCTTTTTGTGGTCTATCTGAATCAATATCTGTTACAAATCCATATTTGTATTTTTCTTGTGCGTATTTTTCTAATGTTTTACTAGTTTCAGTATTCACAATTGTTCAAATAAGGGTTTTATTTGAATTAATCCAGCTTTTTCAACTAAAAATAGACTTATTTAGAATCAATTCTAAATATCAAGTTATCCAGCCCCCACCTAAAACTTGATCATTTTTATAAAATACACAAGCCTGACCAGGAGATGTTGCGCAAATAGCCTCATCAAATAAAAAATACCCCTTATTCTCATTTAAATTTAGTTTTCCTGATATTTCATTTTGGGTAGATCTTATTTTTGCTGAACATTCAATCTCTTGATTTTTAATTGAGTAATCCAATAAATTTATATTTTTAAAATAAATTTTATTTGTTTGAATGTTCTCATAAGAGGCAAGAACAATATAGTTCTGGTCTTTATTTACTTCTTTAACATAAAGTGGTTTTTCCTGACCGCCAATCCCAATTCCTTTTCTTTGACCTACAGTATAATTAGCTATTCCCTTATGCACTCCTATCTTATTGCCATGTATATCAAAAAAATTTCCTTCTTTATTAATTTCTGGTTGAAGTTTATTAACCAAATCTCTGTAGGAATTAGATGTTACAAAACATATATCTTGACTATCTGGCTTATCACTAACAACAAGTCTATAATCTTCAGCCATCTTTCTTATCTCTGATTTTAAAAAATTGCCAAGGGGGAAACGAACATAGTCTAATTGATCTTGTAGGGTTGCGAATAAAAAATAACTCTGATCCTTATTTTTATCTTTAGCTTTAAAAAGTTTAGATCCTTTTAACCCCCCTTTTCTTATTGCATAATGACCTGTTACTAGAGAATCGGCATTTAAATTTTTTGATTCCCCCAATAAGTCAGAAAATTTTACAGTTTGATTGCATTGTATACACGGTACTGGTGTTTCACCATTTGAATATGAATTTATAAAATTACTAATAACTCCATCATAGAATCTATCTTGATAATCAAATACATGATGAGGAAAATCATACTGTTCAGCTACTTTTTTAGCATCGTCAATATCTATTCCTGCACAACATGACTTTGATTTTGAAAAATTTAACTGATTATATAATCTTAGTGTTACTCCAATAACATCATATCCTTCTTTTTTAAGCTTAACTGCTGCAACAGAGCTATCTACCCCTCCAGACATAGCAACGATTACCTTTGTATCTTTTTCTTTTTTATCAAAACCTAGTGAGTTCATAAATTTATTGATCTATATATTTACAAAGTCTCATTACTTCAATAATAGCTTTTAAATAATGGTAGATTTATTAATTCCTGGTCCTGAAGGCAAAATTGAGGCAAAATATACACATAATAATCACGATCAATCTCCAATAGTTCTTATATTGCATCCCGACCCTTCGAGAGGCGGAACTATGAATACAAAAATTGTTTACAAGCTTTATAATCTATTTGTAAATAATGGCTTTTCAGCAATCAAATTTAACTTCAGAGGTGTTGGTAAAAGTGAAGGAATATATGACGATGGAGAAGGTGAGTTAAGCGATGCAGCTAGCGTATTAGATTGGCTACAACAGTATAACACCAACTCCAAAATTTGTTGGGTCGCCGGTTTTTCATTTGGCGCTTGGGTTGCAATGCAATTATTAATGAGAAGACCCGAGATTAATGGTTTTGTATGTATCTCACCGCCTGCAAATATTAGAGATTTTAGCTTTCTTGCTCCTTGCCCATCACCAGGTTTAATAGTGCATGGTGATAAAGATAATATTGCTTCTTTTGACTCATCTAAAATTTTGGCAGAAAAATTACAAAAACAAAAAAAAGTTGATATTAAATTTAAACCCTTAAAAGGCGCAGATCACTTTTATGAAAATTATTCAGAAGAATTTAGTAATATTGTTGATAGTTACATTAAAGATAGTCTAAAATCTTAATTTAATAATTATATGAAATTTAAATCAGAATTTTTGAAAGAAATACATTCCCGTGGTTTTATTTATCAATGTAGTGATATTGATAATTTAGATAAATTAATGTCTAAGAAAAAAATAACTTCATATATTGGTTTTGATATTACAAGTGATAGTCTTCACATTGGAAGCTTAGTTCAATTGATGCTTCTTCACTGGCTAGATGTGTATGATCATAACACCATTGCTTTAGTTGGAGGTGGAACCACTCTAATTGGAGACCCTTCAGGAAAAGATAGTACTAGAAAAATTGTGAGCTTAAGTCAGATTTCTGAAAATATAAAAAAAATAGAAAAAACATTTAATCAATTTATTGATTTAAATAAAAGAGGTTCAATTATTAATAATTATGAATGGCTATCAGATTTAAATTATATTAGCTTTCTTAGAGATATAGGTTCAAAATTAACTATTAATAAAATGTTAACATATGAGTCGGTGAAGAATAGATTGGATAGGGAGCAGCCTCTGACATTTTTAGAATTTAACTACATGCTGCTTCAATCATATGATTTTTACCATTTAAGAAAAAATTATGATTGCATTCTTCAAATGGGAGGGTCTGATCAGTGGGGAAATATTGTTAATGGAATTGATCTAATAAAAAAAATGCTTAACAAAAAAGCCTACGCCCTTACCTCTCCGTTAATAACTAATTCTGATGGTTCTAAGATGGGCAAAACTGCTAGAGGAGCAATATGGTTAGATAAATCAAAACTAAGTAATTATGATTTCTATCAATTTTGGATAAACATTAATGACGATGATGTCGAAAGATTTTTAAAGCTATATACAAAAATTGATTTAATTGAAATTAAAAAATTATCACAGTTAAAAGGTCAAGAAATTAACGAGGCAAAAAAAATTCTTGCTTTTGAAGTAACTAAAATAACTAGAGGAATTTCTTCTGCAAATGAAGCTAAA
>CABXJB010000030.1 GCA_902512415.1 uncultured Alphaproteobacteria bacterium | reverse complement strand
AAAGAAATTCTATTGAGTCAGCTGAAGCTGGTGTTAAGTATTTTATCTTAGGAGCTTTATCTTCTGGAATTTTACTTTATGGATTTTCTTTAGTTTATGGTTTTACTGGACAAACATCTTTTGCAGGAATTTATCTTTCTTTATCTCAACTAGAAAAACTACCAACTGGCTTAGTATTTGGTTTAGTTTTTGCGCTTGTTGGACTTGGCTTTAAAGTTTCTGCTGTTCCATTTCATATGTGGACACCTGATGTTTATGAAGGAGCCCCAACCTCAATAACAGCTTTCTTTGCTATTGTTCCAAAACTAGCTGCAATAGCTTTAATATTTAGATTTTGTTTAGAGCCTTTTAATAATTTTTATTTTGAGTGGACACAAGTAATATTCTTTTTATCAGTTGCCTCAATGTTTTTAGGAGCTATAGCTGCAATAGCTCAAAAAAGTTTAAAACGTCTTCTTGCTTATAGTTCTATAGGTCATGTTGGTTATGTATTAATTGCTTTGGTTGCTGCGAGTGATCAAGGAATTAAAAGTGCCTCAATCTATATGTTTATATATCTTATTATGAACATTTCAGTTTTTGCGATTATACTATCACTAAAAAAATCAGAAAAATATGTAGATAAAATTAATGAATTGAGTGGTTTAAGTAAATCTAATCCAGTTATCAGCCTATCTTTAGCAATTATAATGCTATCGATGGCAGGAATACCTCCTTTTATTGGGTTTTTTGGAAAATTTTATGTTTTTATTGCTGCTATAGAAAGTCAGCAATATATTTTAGCTTTATTAGGTGTGTTGGCCAGTGTTATTTCAGCATTCTACTATTTAAGAATTATAAAAGGTATGTATTTTGATGAAGTTACTGATGGTGTAAATTTTGATTTCACTATAAATAACCAAGCTAAAATAATCTTATTATTTTTAATGTTTATAATTACATTTTTTATTCTTTACCCATCATTACTTACTGATGTTGTAGCTGGTATATCTATAATTTAGTGACATTATCCTATAAAATAGAAGATATTTTATCATTAAACAATTTTAATTTAGTTCATTTAGAAACTGTTGAGTCAACAATGACAGAAATTAAAAAATATATTGGTAGTAAAAATATTTGTATGATTGCAGATGAGCAAACATCAGGTGTTGGTAGAAGAGGGAATGAATGGATAAGTCCTAAAGGAAATATCTATATTTCTTTTTTAATAAAGTACAATTTATCAATTCAAAACCATTTCCTTTTCAGTGCATTTACAGCAAACTCAATTACAGAATTTTTAAATAGATATATCAATGAAAATATAAATATAAAATGGCCTAACGATATAACTATTAATGGTAAAAAAATTGCCGGAATAATGACTGAGATAGTTCAGAAAAATAAAATACAATATATTATAATTGGGGCAGGTATTAATATTTTTACATCTCCAAAAATTACTGATTATCAAACTTGCTCTTTAAAAGATTTCAATGTTAATTTAAGATATGAAAACGCCCTTATTGATTTGATCTATTCATATTTTACTGAATATGAAATGATTATAAATAAAAATTATAATCAAATTTTAAACAAATTTAAAGACAGTATGATTCAACTAGGTTCTAAGATTACTATTCAACTTCCCAATGGTGATATTAGGAAAGTTTTATTAAAAAATTTAAATTTTGATGGATCTCTTTTAGTAGATGAGGGTGGAAAAGATAAAGATATTTTTTCAGCTAGGATAATTAGTGATATTAATTGATAATGATAAAAAATTTAAATCAAGAATCATTGATATAGTAGGACTAGCAAATATAGTTAAAAATGATATTAGATCCAAACCTATTTTTAAACCAAATTTAACCTTAGAAAGTCTTTAAATTATTTTATAATTTATTATGCTAAAAACAAATACTAACTTAAAATTATATGAAAATGGTCTTTTTTTCCTTTCCCTTGGGGGAATAGGGGAAATTGGGGCAAACTGCTATCTATATTGCTGTGATGGTAAATGGATTATGATTGATCTAGGTTTGTCTTTTGCTGATGAACAATTTCCAGGGGTAGATTTATTAGTTCCTAAAATAAAATTTATTGAAGAAATAAAAGATAATCTTGTAGGGGTTATTATCAGTCATGGCCATGAAGATCATGCTGGAGCAGTCGCCTATTTAGCTGATCATATAAAATGTCCAGTATATGCATCAAGTTTTGCAAAACTTTTAATTGAAAATAGATTAAAAGAATTTGGAAAGTTAAATTCTATTAAACTAATTGAATTTGATTCAACAAAAAACATATCATTAGATAAATTTAATTTAAGATTTATTGATACTACACATTCTATTCCTCAACCTCAGGCAATAGTTATTGAAACTACTTATGGTAATTTATTACATACTGCTGATTGGAAGATTGACAAAAAACCAACCTTAGGAAAAGTATTTAATAAAAAAAGTTTCGTTGAATTAGGCAATGAAGGAGTTCTAGCTTTAATAGGTGATTCTACTAATGCAAATATTCCAGGTTTTTCTGGGTCTGAAAATGAAGTTAAAGATGAATTGAAGCAAGTTTTTTCAAGGTACATAAATAGAATAATTGTAACATGTTTTTCATCTAACATTTCAAGAATAATTAACATAGTTGATGCTGCTAAAAAAAATAATAGAAAAATTGCTTTAATAGGTAGGAGTATGAAAAAAAATATTGAAGCAGCAATTAAATCAAGATTAATTGAGGATAGTAATATATTTATTTCTGAAGAAGAGGCTTCTTTAATACCTAAAGAAAATCTAGTTATTATATGCACAGGTAGTCAGGGTGAGAAAAGATCTGCTTTATATAGAATTGCATATAATGTTCACCGCAACATTCATTTAGAAAAAGATGATGTAGTCATATTTAGCTCAAGAGATATACCTGGAAATGAAAAATCAATTAACATTCTTAAAAATTTGCTAATCAGACAAAGAGTTGAAATTATTACCGCAGAGGATGATTTAGTTCATGTTTCAGGACATGGACATGCAGAAGAAATCAAGCAAATGTATAATTGGACCAAACCTTATATCTCTATCCCTGTTCATGGTGAGCCTATGCATTTGGCGTCACATAAAAAAATCTCTGAAGCATCTCAAGTGCCTATTACGAAGATCTTACAAAATGGGAAATGTTTAAAGATTGCTCCAGGAGATTGCTCTATAGTAGATAATATAGAAACTGGTAAACTTATTGTAGAGGGTAAATATTTATATGACTCTGACTCTGATTTTATTAAAGATAGAAGAAAATACTCTTTTGAAGGGGTTGCCATGATATCAATACTGATAAATAACGATCAATCAATAGATAAAAACATTCAACTAAGTCTAATTGGTCTACCTAATGGAGAGTTAACAACAATTAAAGAAGAATTTAAAAATGAGTTTATAAAATATTTTATAAAACTAAATGAAGATCAAAAATCATCTGATCAAACAGTAACTGATATGATAAGAAAGAGTCTTAAAATTGTCTTAAAAAATATTTTACATAAAAAACCTGAAATACAAATTCATCTAATTAGAAAATAATGCAATTCTTTTCAAATTTTTTGTTTTTTGTTGTTATTTGGTGGGTTTTGTTTTTTATTTTTCTTCCAATTAAAAATAAATCTCCTTCAGATTTGCAGAAAGGAAATGCAAATAGTGTTCCAGTAAAAAGTTATATATGAACAAAAGTAATAATAACCACAGTTTTATCTTTTATTATTTTAATTACTTTAATATACTTTGGTTTAAATTTAGCATTTATGTTTAAAAAATGAAATATTCAGAGTTTTTTATACCCACATTAAAAGAAGTCCCTAGTGATGCTGAGATTATATCTCATAAATTGATGATTAAAGCAGGCATGATAAAGCAATCTAGTGCTGGTATTTATTCATGGCTTCCCTTAGGTTTAAAAGTGCTAAAAAATATTGAGTCAATTATTAGAGAAGAACAAAACAATGTTGGCGCAAATGAAATGTTAATGCCAACTATTCAATCAGCAGATTTATGGATCAAGTCAGGTAGATACGATGATTATGGCAAAGAAATGTTAAGAATCAATGATAGAAGTGGACGAGAAATGTTATACGGGCCTACTAATGAAGAATTAATAACTGATATTTTTCAAACTTATGTTACTTCTTATAAAGAGCTTCCAAAAAATTTATACCATATTCAATGGAAATTTCGAGATGAGCTTAGACCAAGGTTTGGCGTGATGAGAGGAAGAGAATTTTTGATGAAAGATAATTATTCTTTTGATTTAAATGAAGATGCTGCAAAAATTTCTTATAATAAAATGTTTAAAGCATACATTAAAACTTTTTTAAGAATGGGTTTAACTCCAATTTCTTTAAGAGCTGATACTGGCCCAATAGGTGGAAATTTAAGTCATGAGTTTCAAATATTAGCTAATACAGGAGAGAGTACTCTTTATTATGATCAAGAATTAGAAAGTTTAGATCCTGAAAGTCTTGATCCAGATAAATTACAATCCTATTATGCTGCTGTAGACGATCAACATGATCCAAAAAAATGCCCAATAGCAAAAGAAGATTTAAAAATATCAAAAGGTATTGAGGTTGGCCATATTTTTTATTTTGGAACAAAATATTCAGAAAAATTAAATGCTTATGTTCAAGACCATAATGGAAAACAAGTAAATGTTCATATGGGCTCATATGGAATTGGTGTGTCGAGATTAGTAGGCGCCCTAATTGAAGCAAATCATGATGATAAGGGTATAAAATGGCCGAAATCTGTAGCTCCATTTAAGTTAAGTATTGTAAATTTAATGTCAGATGATCTAAATTGTAACACAAAGTCATTAGAATATTATTCTTATTTTATGAAAGAAAATATTGATACTCTCTATGATGATAGGAACTGCAGTATTGGCAAAAAATTATCTGATAATGATTTAATAGGCACTCCTATTCAAATTATAATTGGTAAAAGAGATTTAGCTGCTGGAGTAATTGAAATTAAAGATAGAATATTGGATAAAACTGAAAAAATTCAAATTGATGATGTAAAGAAAGTTGCTTTAAAAAAACTTAAATCTTAATGCTATCTAAATCAGAGATTTTAATAACAAAACGTTTTTTATTTTCAAAAAAAACTGAAGGGTATGTCTCAATATTTGCTTGGTTTTCTATAATTGGAATTTCCTTAGGAGTTGCTGCAATAATAATTGTCATGTCAGTAATGAATGGATTTAAGGTTAATTTAACAGAAAGACTAATAGGTGTGAATTCACACCTGAATGCTTATTCTTTTGATGAAAAAATAAATTTAGAAGAGATTAATCAACTAACAAAAGGATTAAATTTAAATGACAATCATAGAATTTTTCCTTCAATTGAAACACAGGGATTAATTATAAATGATAGTATTTCCAAAGGAGTTTTTATTAGAGGGTATGAAGAGTTAAATTCTGATCACTATTTATATAACAAAATAATTACAAAAGAACTATCTTCAATTGATTTTAATGAAATTGTTATTGGTGACGCTTTAGCAAAAGAATTAAAATTAAAAATAGGGGATAATTTAAAAATAGCTGTTCCAAAAACTGACAAATCTTTATTGGGGAATATACCTCGATTTAAAACATTAACAATAATAGGTATATTTGATTTTGGAATGTATGAATATGATTCTGGACTTGTTTTTATATCTTTGGAACTTTCTCAAAAATTAATGTTACTAGGAAATAATTCTTATAACAGAGTAGAGTTTTATTTAAACGATCCTTTATTAGTTGAAAATCTTAAAAAACTTATTGATTCAAATATAATAAAAAATAATTTGAACCTATATTCATTATCATGGATGGAAAGAAATTCTTCTCTCATGAATGCATTAAAAGTAGAAAAAAATGTAATGTTTTTTATCCTTACTTTAATAATCCTTGTCGCCTCTATGAATATAATTTCTGGCTTAGTAATTTTCGTTAAAGAGAAAAATAAAGATATAGGAATACTTAAAACATTAGGATTTAACAACCGTGGTATTTTAAAGGTATTCTTTCTCATTGGTTTGACCATTGGTTTAATAGGTGCAGTTTTAGGAACTCTATTTGGAATAATTATTACGGAAAATTTACAATACATTCAAATATTTCTCGAAACGCTTTTAGATACTGAGCTCTTCTCTGAGGAAGTTTATTTTTTATCAACACTTCCTTCGGATATTAAGTATGAAGAAGTACTATTTGTATTTTTTATATCTATAATCATAACTATATTATCTACAATATTTCCAGCAATAAGAGCATCAAATATTGACCCAATTAATACATTAAAAAATGATTAATTTGATTGAAATTAGTAATCTTAATAAAAAATTTAATTTATCGAATGATCAGGGATTAAGCTTATTTGATAATCTTAATTTAAGTATAGCCAATAATAGTATAACCTCAATTGTTGGACCATCTGGGTGCGGGAAATCAACTTTACTTAATATTTTGGGCCTTTTAGATTCGAAATTTGATGGTCAATATATGTTTGAAGGCAAAATCATAAATAATATGAATAACAATCAATTGAGTAGAATCAGAAATCAAAAAATAGGTTTTATTCACCAGTTTTTTCATTTAATTTCAGAATTAAGTGTTTTGGAAAATGTTATACTACCAGGTTTAATAAATCGTAATAAAATATCGATTATCACAAAAGAAGCATGCAAACTGTTAGATGATTTTGGTATCCTTGCAAAAAAAAATATGAAACCAAATAAATTATCTGGAGGAGAGCAACAGCGTGTTGCTTCAGCGAGATCATTAATAAACAAACCAGATTTAATACTTGCTGATGAAATGACTGGCAATTTAGATGAGGATACATCTGATGATATTATTAATTTTTTTATAAAATTTGTAAAGAATCATAATATATCTCTTCTTTTTGTAACTCATAATCAGAAGTATGCAGAAATGGCTAATTTTAAATATGAACTTAAAAACAAAAAATTAATTTTAAAATGAATTACCCCTTCATTCATTTAAGGTGTCTATCATCATACTCTCTATCGGAGAGTACCCTTAAGATAAAAAAATTAGTTAGCTTAGCAAAAAAAAATAATTTACCAGCTCTTGCCATTACAGATAATAACAACATGTTTGGAGTATTTGAGTTTGCACAAGAATGTGTAAATAATAATATTCAACCAATAATAGGCACTTCTATAAATTTATTAGATATACAAACTAAAGATAAAATTTCACAATTATCTTTTTTAGTTAAAAATGAGACAGGTTATAAAAATTTAATTTATTTAAGTTCATTATCATATTTAAAGAAAAATTCTGAAGTAGGAATAACGATTGAAGACCTTGAAGGTCATACAGACGGTCTTTTTTGTTTTATAGGAGGTGAATTTAATCCTCTTTTGATTATACATAATGATAATAAAGATACTGATGAATTAATTAAAAAATTAATAAAATTATTTAATCAAAACTTACTTTTTGAATTACAAAGAATTAATGATTTAGAAATTGATACTTTTGAAGATTATTTTATTAAAAAATCAAATAAATTTAATATCCCTTTAATAGGAACTAATAATATTAAGTTTGGTGAAGATGATGAATTTTCAGCTCATGATGCTTTATTATGTGTAGCTCAAAAGACTACTATTAATAATGGAAATAGAAAAACATCTAACAATGAAATAGCTTTTAAAAATAATCAAAAAATGTCAGAATTATTCTCTGATATTCCTGAAATTATTGAAAATAATTTTAATGTAGCTGTATCATGTAGTTATTATCCAAAAGAAACATTACCAAAACTCCCTAAGTTTAAAAATGACCTCAATCTTTCAGAAAGTGAATTATTGGTTAAAATTTCTAAAAATGGTTTAAATCTAAAAATCAAAGAAAATAAAATTATAGAAATAAAACAATACGTAAATAGATTGGATTATGAAATTGAAATTATAAATAAAATGGGATTTGCAGGATATTTTTTAATAGTATCTGATTTTGTTAATTGGGCAAAAGATAACAAAATTCCCGTTGGTCCTGGTAGAGGTTCTGGAGCAGGAAGTGTAGCTGCTTGGTGTTTAGGCATAACTGATTTAGATCCTATAAAATACAGCCTCCTTTTTGAGAGATTTTTAAATCCAGAAAGGGTTTCCATGCCAGACTTTGATATTGATTTCTGTCAAATTAGAAGAGATGAAGTTATTGAGTATGTAAACAAAAAATATGGTACTGAGTCTGTTGCTCACATCATTACTTTTGGAACCCTTGCATCAAGAGCTGCAGTAAGGGATGTTGGGAGGGTACTTGAAGTACCATATGGAGAGGTTGATTCATTCGCTAAATTAATTCCATTTAACCCCTCAAACCCACTTACTCTTGCCGAGTCAATTAAATCTGAAAAATCTTTAAGAGATATAATTAATACTGATGAAACACTTTCCAATGTTGTTGATATTAGTTTAAAGCTTGAAGGTGTGCATCGACATGCTTCTACTCATGCGGCTGGAGTAGTTATAGGTGATACAAGTTTATCTAATGTAGTCCCACTATACAAAGACCCAAATACGGAAACTAATGCAACACAATTTTCAATGAAATATGTTGAAAAAGCAGGTTTAGTAAAATTTGATTTTTTAGGTTTAACTACATTATCTATTATAAATGAGTGTGTTGACTTAGTTCAAAAAGATGTCTCTAGTTTTTCACTCAAAGACATTCCTTTAGATGATTTAAAAACATTTCAACAGCTAAGTAGAGGAAATGCTGTAGGTGTTTTTCAATTAGAGAGTAATGGAATGAGTAGTGTTTTAAAACAATTGCAACCAGATAAATTTGAAGAAATAATTGCTGTAGTAGCTCTTTTTCGTCCAGGACCAATGGATAATATTCCATCATTTTGTAATAGAAAACACGGCAGAGAAGAAATTGACTACATACATCCTATTTTGAAAGAAGTGTTGAAAGAAACATATGGTATCATCGTGTATCAAGAACAAGTAATGGAAATAGCTCAGGTGTTATCAAATTACACTTTAGGTGAGGCTGATTTATTAAGAAGAGCTATGGGAAAAAAAATTCAGAAAGAGATGGATGATCAAAAAATTAGATTTATAGATGGGGCTCTAAAAAACAATATAAATAAAAACGAAGCATCAAAAATTTTTGATCTTGTGGATAAATTTGCTGGATATGGTTTTAATAAGAGTCATGCTGCAGGGTACGCTTTAATTTCTTATCAAACAGCATACCTTAAAGCTAATTTTCCACACGAATTCATGACTGCTACATTAAATTTTTCCATTGATAGAACTGATAAAATTATATCTTTAAAACAAGAGTTAGAAAAATTGGAAATACCATTTTTAAAACCTGATATAAATTTTTCAAAAGAAAATTTTTCAATAGAAAATCATGATTCAAAAAAATCAATTCGTTTTGGCTTAAGTGCCATTAAAGGTGTTGGAGCTAAGTCTATTAAATCTGTTATTAAAGTGAGAAGAAATAATGGTAAATTTAAATCTGCAATAGATTTTCTAAAAAGAGTTGAAAGTGATGTTATTAATAAAAGGCAGCTTGAAAAGTTAATTCAATCAGGCTCATTTGATTCAGTTGAAAAAAACAGATCAAAACTTTTTTATAATGTTCCTCAATTTGTAAATTTATTTGGATCAAGCAAAAACTTATTAAATCAAAATTTATTATTTGAGGAAACAGAAATATCATTTGATGATAAAAATCTTTTTGATCAGAACCTGCCTGAATGGAGTTCAGGGGAGATATTACAAAATGAATTAGAAGTTGTTGGGTTTTATTTTAGCGATCACCCTCTTAAGCATTATCCTAAAAAATTTTTTGAAATACAAAATATTTATTTTTTTAAAGATTTAGATATAGATGAAAATATTAAAAAATTAAGACTATGTGGTTCAGTTCTAGATATAAAAGAAAGATCAAATAAAGATGGAAGAAAATATGCTTTCATAACGGTATCTGAAATTGCTTGCCAATATGAATTGTCTATATTTAGTGAAAACCTTAGTAAGTATAGATATCTTTTAAAAGAAGGTAATTTATTGATTTTTGATATTGATATAATTATTAATAATAATGAATCAAGATACGTTATTAGATCAATAAAAAAATTTGATACAGAGTTTAATAATTTA
>CABXJB010000029.1 GCA_902512415.1 uncultured Alphaproteobacteria bacterium | reverse complement strand
GTGACGCTGTCTAAATTTACTTTACATTTTTCTAAAAATTTATAGAAGACTTTTAATCGTTCAATTTAAGATTTTTCTTAAATCGGAAGTAGGTCTCTTGACTGAAGGAACGCATGCAAAAGTTATAAATCGTTCAACCCTTTATGGGTCGGAAGTAAGCTTCAGCTGAAGGAACGCAAAAAAGCAGATTTCATAACTAGAGCATGAAGTAAGTATTAAGCTAATTTCAATTGGTGAAATTAGTCAATGTTTGACATGAGGTATTTATGAAATATAGCTGCAAAACTCCCAAAGAGTTATTAAAAAAAATTAAAAATGAAGAAATTAAAATGGTTGATCTTCGTTTCACAGACATGCCTGGATCAACCCATCATATTTCAATTCCAGTTAAATATTTAACTGAAGATTTATTTCGTGATGGTGTTGGTTTTGACGGATCATCTGTAAGAGGATTTCAAACAATAGAGAATAGTGATATGGCGATGGTTCCAGATGTAACTACAGCTTATATCGATCCCTTCTTCTCTGAAAAAACTATAGCTTTTTATTGTGATGTTGTGGATCCTATTACTTATAAAAGTTATTCGAGAGATCCAAGATACATTGCAAAAAAAGCAGAAAAATATCTTAAATCGTCTGGTATGGGTGATACCGCTTATTTTGGTCCTGAAGCAGAATTTTTTGTATTTAACGACGTTAAATATGACTCAGGTTCTAACTTTGCTTTTCATGAGGTAGACTCTACTGAAGGGGCATGGAACACAGGAAAAGATGAAAATCCAAACTTAGGTCATAAGCCAAGACATAAAGGTGGATATTTCCCATTACCTCCATCTGATAATTTACAAGATGTTAGAACTGAAATGGTTTTAACAATGGAGGATATTGGTATTAATGTCGAAGCTTCACATCATGAAGTTGCAACTGGAGGTCAATGCGAAATAGATTTAGAATTTTCACCTCTTTTATCTATGGCTGATGATCTGTTAAGATATAAATATGTTGTTAAAAATGTTGCTAAACTTCATGGTCTTACAGCAACTTTTATGCCAAAACCACTTTTTGAAGATAATGGATCAGGCATGCATGTACATTCTAGTATCTGGAAAAAAAATAAAACATTGATGTATAAAAAAGGCAATTATGCAGATTTAAGTGACTTTGCACTTTATTATATAGGTGGGATTTTGAAACACGCTCCATCATTATTAGCTTTTTGTGCACCTACAACAAATTCTTATAAACGATTGGTGCCTGGGTTTGAAGCGCCTGTGAATATTGCTTATTCTGCTGCTAATAGAACTGCTTCTGTTAGAATACCTAATAACTATACAGCCAGTCCTAAAGCTAAAAGAATTGAGTTTAGATGTCCTGACCCTTCTTCAAATCCTTATCTAGCATTTTCAGCAATTTTAATGGCAGGTTTAGATGGTGTTAAAAACAAGATTAACCCAGGTAAACCTACTGACATAAATATTTATGAAGCTCCAGCAAGTGTACTAGCAAAAATTCCTTCAACGCCTGGTTCTCTAGCTGAATCTCTTTATGCCTTGGAGAAAGATCATAAATATTTGCTTGAGGGTGATGTTTTTACTAAAGATAACATTGAAACTTATATTTCATATAAAAGAGAAAATGAAGTTAGCCCAATGGATTTAAGACCTCATCCACATGAATTTAATCTTTATTATGATGTTTAAGATTCTATAAAAATATTAATGAAAAACCGTCTTCTTATAGGACGGTTTTTTTTATGTCATTATTCCGATACTTTTGATAAAAAAAGAAATGGCTAAAAAAGCTAATTATTCAGCAAAAAATATAGAAGTTTTAGAGGGATTAGAGCCTGTAAGAAAACGTCCAGGAATGTATATTGGGAGTACAAATGAGCAGGGATTACATCACCTAGTAAACGAAGTACTAGATAATAGTATAGATGAGGTCGTAGCAGGTCATGCAAGTGATATTTCTTTTCATTATAAAAAAAATGGTTCGATTAAAATAAAAGATAACGGTCGAGGCATACCAATTGATTTTCATCCAAAATTTAAAAATAAAAGAGCTTTAGAAATAGTACTTTCAACTCTTCACGCTGGAGGGAAATTTGATAGTAGTTCTTATAAGACATCAGGAGGATTGCACGGTGTTGGAATTTCCGTTGTAAATGCACTAAGCTCTTATTTGGAAGTAAATGTATTTAAAAATAGCAAGAAATATTCCCAGTTATATTCAATGGGAAAAGCCAAATCTAAAATTAAAATAGAAAAATGTAAAAAAAATGAAAAGGGAACTGAGATAATTTTTATTCCTGATGAAAAAATTTTTGAAACAACACAATTTTCACCAAAAAAATTATATGATTTTATCAAAATGAAAGCTGTACTAGTATCAAGGACATCTATAGATTTTAAAATTGATAAAGAATTAATAAATGATAACACACCTAATTATGAAAAATTTCATTTTAAAAATGGAATTGCAGATTTTTTGGATTTCAAAAATAAAAGCACTTCTAAATTATTTGACAAACAGTTTTCAATTAATAAAAATATTAACGATGATGAAAAATGTGAAATATTTATAAGCTTCAATGAAAACGAAAAATCTTCATTAATTTCATTTTGCAATACAATCGAAACGCCTGATGGAGGATCCCATGAAAATGGTTTTAAAAATGGTGTTTATAAAGCCATAAAACTATATGGTCAAAAAAACCAAATATCTAAAATATCTAATATAAGCATTAATGACCTATCAGACTATTCAGACATAGTTATTTCAATATTTATCAATGAGCCTAGTTTTGAAGGTCAGACCAAAAAAAGAATTATTATGCCTAAACTTCAAAAAAAACTTGAAACAATAATTCAAAATGAATTTTTATTATGGCTTAACTCAAATAAAAAAATTACAAAAACTCTAATTGAAACTCTTATTGAAAGATCATTATTAAGAACAGATTTAACTAAGATAAAAGAATTAGAGAGAAAATCATTTAAAGAGCGTAATAAACTTCCAGGTAAGTTAGTTGATTGTTCTAGCAAACAAATTGAAGGTACAGAATTATTTATAGTTGAAGGCGACAGCGCTGGAGGATCAGCAAAACAAGCGCGAAACAGAGAATTACAAGCTATACTTCCTTTGAGAGGAAAAATATTAAATGTTTTTAGTGTTAGTCTGTCAAAGATAGCTGATAATAATGAAATACAAAACCTTATCCAATCACTGGGGTGCGGAATTAGTAAAAATTTTGATTTATCAAAATTACGATATGAAAAAATAATATTAATGACCGATGCAGACGTTGATGGATCACACATTGCAACTTTACTTATAACCTTCATTTATAAATATATGAGACCTATTATTGATAATAATAGATTATTTTTAGCAATGCCTCCTCTTTTTAAAATCCAACATAAAGATAAAGTTTTTTATGCTTATGATGAAAATGAAAAAGATAAAATTATTAAAAAAGAATTTTCAAATAATATAAATCCAATATTAAGTCGTTACAAAGGACTTGGTGAAATGCCTGCTGACCAACTCAAGTCAACTACTATGCATTCTGAAAAAAGAAAATTATTAAATATAAATATAAACCTAGGAAAAAAAGAATTGAAAGAAACAGAAAATTTATTTGAATCCTTAATGGGCAAAAAAGCAGAATCTCGATTTAAATTTATACAAGAAAATGCTAATTTCACTGAGCAAATTGATATTTAAGTATGAAAAAATATATTCTTTCTATTGATCAAGGGACTACAAGTTCTAGGACTGTATTGTATGATGATAAATTTAAAATCAAAAGTATAGAACAAAAAGAATTTAAACAATTTTTTCCTAAAGATGGTTGGGTAGAACATGATGCAGAAGAAATATGGAATGATATAAAACAATTAATACTTCAAACAATAAAAAAAAACAAATTAAAAACCTCACAAATTATTTCGATTGGTATTGCCAATCAAAGAGAAACAACAGTTTTATGGAATAAAAAAACTGGAAAGCCTATATATAAAGCTATTGTATGGCAGGATAGAAGAACTGCTGATTATTGTAATAAGCTAAAGCTCAATAAGAAAGATAAAATTATTCAGAAAATAACTGGCTTAGTTATAGATCCATATTTTTCAGCGACAAAAATACAATGGATATTAAAAAACACTTCTAAAAAGAAAAAAGGGCAAATTAAGAATATTCTTTTTGGAACCATTGATACTTGGTTACTGTGGAAATTGACTGAAGGAAAATCACATTTCACAGATATAACAAATGCTTCTAGAACAATGATATATGATTCTAAGAAAGAACAATGGTCTGAAGAACTTTTAAAATTATTTAATATTAATAAAAGCTTACTACCTCAAGTCAAAGAAAATGCATTTAATTTTGGTAAAACTAAATTATTTGGAGGAGAAATAAAAATTGGCGGTATGGCAGGAGATCAACAAGCAGCAACTATTGGTCAAGCTTGCTTTAAAGCTGGTCAATCAAAAAGTACTTATGGAACTGGTTGCTTCTTATTAATGAACATTGGAAATAAGTTTAAAATTTCTAACAATCAGCTGTTAACAACTGTTGCCTTTAAAATAAATGGAAAAAAAATGTTTTGTTATGAAGGTAGTATATTTGTTGCTGGTTCCGCAATTCAATGGCTAAGAGATAATATGTTGTTTTTTAAAGATTCAAAAGAGACAGATAAATTATACTCTCAAGCCAATAAAAATGAAAAAGTTGTATTTGTTCCTGCTCTCACGGGACTAGGAGCTCCTCATTGGCAACCAAATACAAGGGGGGCTATTTTCGGATTAACTAGAAATACTTCACAAGCAGATATTATCAAAGCCACACTTGATAGTCTTTCGTTTCAAACATTAGATTTAATAGAATCAATGCAAAAAGATTCGAAAATTAAAATCACAGAAATAAGAGTTGATGGAGGAATGATAAATAATAATAACTTTCTCCAAAGTTTATCAGATATAACGAACGTAAAAATTATTAAACCTCAAAATATCGAAACAACATCTCTTGGTGCTGCTTATTTAGCAGGACTTAATGCTGGTTTAATTAAAAATGTTAATGAAATTAAAAAATTTTGGAAAAAAAATAAAGAAACAAAACCAAAAACTAATAAAAAAATTATACAAAAAGAAATATTTATTTGGAAAAAAACTATAAAAAATTTGATTGCACTTAATCAGCAAGACTCAAAATCCAATTAGACAGTTCCAATGTATGGTTATTAAGATTGATTAAATCTTTATATTTGTCTTTATTTTTTTTGTTATCTATATTTTGATAATTTGAAAAAAATTTCAATTCTTCATCAAAATATTTTTTTTCAGAAAAAGCTTTTTCACTTAAAAGTATATCTTGGCGTTGTTTCATTAAGCCAGCTATCCATATTGGATCAAATTCAGGATGGTATTGAACTGCCCATACATTAGAATTATTTATTTCAAAAGTAATTGATTGAACTTCACTTTTTGTATTGGATGCCAACACATTTGAATTTAATGGTAGAGTTTCTGTATCATCATAATGCCAACAAAAAGCATCGAATACTTTGCTTTTTTTGTCATACATAGGGTGATTAATACCTTTTTCATTAATAGTAATTTCTTTGGCCACTACTGCCTCTAAACCTTTTGGGTTTTTTCTTATTTTGCCACCAGCAGCAGTTACTAAAACTTGCAAACCCCAACAACTTCCAAAAATTTTATTTTTTTTTGTAAAAAGAGATTTTGCAAGCTCAATTTGATTAACTATTGAAGACGACATATCATATATATTGAGTACGCTTCCAGTCCAAGCCACTCCATCAAAATCATCCAAGCTTACACCATGGGGCAAATAATTATCCTTAATAGCTGGGTGAACAACTACAATATTTAAATTGTTTTGTGATAAATTTTCTAATACTTTTTTATATACTTCATATTGAGTATCCATGCCCATATTAGTATATTGTTTAGATGCTTCCTGTTCATTACCATCAACTATAAGAATATTCATATTCCCTCTTTATTTTTTTATAATATCATGAAATATAAAAAAAATATGAAAATAAAATTAGGAATAGCTCCTATTGCATGGAGCAATGACGATATGCCAGAACTAGGAGGTGACACACCAATTGAACAATGTCTGGAAGAAGCTGCTATAGCAGGTTTCACTGGTATTGAATTGGGAGGAAAATTTCCGAGAAATCCTGGTATTATAAATTTTTTGCTTAACAAATATAATCTAAAAATGCCGGGCGGTTGGTATGGGTCACTTTTAAGAACTAGATCTGCTAATGAAGAATGGGTTGCAATGCAAGATCATTTAAACTTACTTAAAATATTAAAGGCAGACGTATTTGTTTTTGCTGATGTCTCCGGATCTATTCAAGGTGATCATTCACGCAAGCTATCTAGTCGCCCTAATATGGAAAAAGAAGAATTTGATAAATATTGTATAAAAATAAATGAAATTTCAAACCGACTATATGATGAAGGTATCCCCATGTCTTACCATGAACACATGGGTACAATAATTCAAACAGAAAATGATGTTGATAGATTCATGGATGGCACTAATGAGAATACTTTCTTACTTTATGATACTGGTCATTTACTTTTTGCCCAAGCAAATTATGAAAGAGTATTGAAAAACTATGTTTCAAAAATTAATCATGTTCACTGTAAAGATATAAGAAAAAATATTTTAGAAAACTCACTGAAAAATGATCTTAGTTTTAGACAGTCTTTTTTAGATGGAGTTTTTACTGTTCCCGGAGATGGATGTATTGATTATGATCCTTTATTAAAAATATTATATGAAAATAATTATGATAAATGGTTAATAATTGAAGCTGAGCAAGATCCAAAAAAGGCTAACCCTTTTGAATATGCTAAAATTGGATACAAATATTTATTAAAAAGCTTAACAAATTCTAAATATGAACATTAAATTAATTCTGTTCTTTATCGTACATACAATAAAAGAGTTTGAAAACTAACTTTGTGATACCCTCAAGTGTGGATTATATTTCCACTCTAAATATTTAACAAACTGAACCATTAAAAAGTTTAGAAATAAATATAAAATTCCAGCAGCAATAAAAGCTTCAACTGGGGCAAATGTTTTAGCCATTATTTTTCTAGCAATACCAGTCATCTCCATATACGTTGTGAGGCTAACCAAAGAAGTTGCTTTAACCATTAAAATTAGTTCATTACCATAAGAAGGTAAAACTTTTCTAAGAGCAATAGGGAATATTATTTTTCTCAACAGAGCAAACTTATTAAATCCAAGAGATAAACCAGATTCAATTTGTCCTTTTGTAACAGATTGAATACCTCCTCTAAAGATTTCACTTCCGTAGGCGACAGTATTAATTGTAAGAGCTAATACTCCACACCAAAAAGGTTCTTTTAAAAGATACCATAAAAAACTTTCTCGAATAAATTCAATTGATCCTAAACCAAAATAAATTAAATATATTTGAACTAACAATGGGGTTCCTCGTATAACAAATATATAACTAGCTACAGTCTTTGAAATTATATTATAATTTGAAACCCTTCCTAATGCAAATATCAATGAAAAAATGAAACCAATCGGAAGAGAAATAACTAAAAGAATCAATGTATTATCTAAACCTGCTATTACTTCTATAAAATTTCTAAAAAGCAAAGATTGATTTAAATAAGCTATAAGATTTTGCATCAGCTGTAGCCTTTAGAATAGTTTAATTCTAAAACTTTAAAAAGTTTTCCAGAAAAGGTTGTTAACAAAAGATATAAGAAAGCAGCTGTTATCAAGAATGTTAAAGGAGAATGCTCTACATTAGAAGCAATTCTTGTTTGCCTCATTATTTCGACAAGTCCGGTAACGGAAATCAAAGAAGTATCCTTTAGTGTTATTTGCCAAACATTGCCTATACCTGGTAAAGCATGTCTTATTATTTGAGGCCCCATAACTCTTAAAAAGATTTGAAATTTATTAAGTCCAAGAGCTTTTGCAGCTTCTACTTGTCCTTTATTAACTGCTAAATAAGCAGCTCTAATAACTTCACTAGAATAAGTTGCAGATATAAAAGCTATAGCTATTGTTCCAATTGTGAGAGCATTTAGTTCTATATATCCATTGTATCCAAAAATTTTACTAACACCCATAACTACAGAATTGCCTCCAAAAAATATCAGATATATTACTAATAATTCAGGCACACCACGTACTACAGTAGTATAAAAATTTGCTATAAAACGAGTAATTCTATTCGTAATTAATTTCGCCCAAACTGTAATTATTGCCAAGCATAAACCCAGTCCCATAGATAGAATGCTAACAGTGATTGTCATTAGGGTGGCAAAAAGAAATTCATCCCCCCAACCCAAATCTCCAAATGCCAATTTCTCAAATTTAAACATTATATCTTAGAGATTTTTTAATAATTAAATTGTCCAATGTTTCAACGTCAGATAAAATATTCTTATCTTGCCTAATATCATCCAAACCAGCTAGATGAATAAGAGCAATGGGATGGTTAGGAATGTAAGGTTCTACAAATTGATGCTTATCATTATCAAATTTGGGCATATTAAATTCACACATCCAATTGCAATATGCTGGTAAGAATTCTGAAGGGGCGTCATCTTCATATATGGTTAATGCTAAAGCAACTTGATCAGTGCCAAAAATTCTTCCTTTTTTTGCAGCAAGCTTTATATTTTTTTTAAAACATTCCCATATCTTATCATTATTATTAATTGCAAAAGCCCCAGCATTTAAAGTAGAATGGAAAGCATATTTTCTACCTAACGATTTTGAAATAGATTTACTAATGTTTTTATAATTAATAGTTTTAATGTTTTTAGGAAAACCAAATAACCATTCAACGTTTGCATTTTTTATATATGCTCGATCAGATTGAGGAACAATTGTTAGTTTATTATTTAAAGCTCCTTTTTCATAAAGATAGAAACTTTTTACATCATTAAGCCACATATCTGCATCTAACCAAATATATAGTTTATAATTTTTAAAATAATCAGGTAAATATGCTCTAGCTACTTGAGTTTTTAGATTTTCTCTTCCTAATATTTTATATTTTGGAACTGGAGTGTTCCAAATTGCCTCTTTAATAATAGCAAAATTATCCAAAAAATATTTTTTTTGATCTTCCGTCAATCCAGTATCTAGAATAGCAAATTGATATTCAGATAAAACCCCAGATTTTTCTAATGATAAGAAAAGCTCTTTTAGCAAAAAAAAATATTTACTATCTGCAGAACTAACAATAATTTTATCTTTTTTCATTGCCCTCTAAAATTATAGAAATACATTTTTTATTACACTATTTTTTTGTGAAAATATTTATATTTGATCTTCTTATATAAAAAGTGGTGCCCAGGGGCGGAATCGAACCACCGACACGAGGATTTTCAGTCCTCTGCTCTACCGACTGAGCTACCTGGGCTTTGAAAAATCGTGATAAAGTGTTTTAGAGGTTAATTCAATTAAATATTATATAAAATCCTTATTAATCAATAATTATTTGATGTTCATCACAAAGCCATTTCATTAAATCTAAATTAGCACATTTTTTTGAACAAAAAGGACTAAATGACTCTTTTGAAATTTTTTTGCAAGTTGGACACTTACTTTTTTTTTTCTTTGGTTGAAAAATTTTATTTTTTTTATCTACTTCCATCTAAATGTTATTCGGCCTTTAGTAAGATCATATGGTGTCATTTCAACTGTAACTTTATCTCCAGCTAATACCCTAATTCTATTTTTTCTCATTTTTCCTGAAGAATGGGCTAATATCTCATGATCATTTTCTAACTTAACTTTAAACATAGCATTGGGTAACAGCTCCAATACTACTCCTTGAAATTCTATTGATCCTTCTTTTGGCATTTATTTCCTTTTTTTTAGATTTTATAATTAATTTTTTTTTGTTTGTCTAATTGTTACTGATAATTTATGAGCATCTAAATTCTCAACATCAGCAATATTCTCAACATGCTTTGATAAATTTTCAAAACTTGTTTCATTCATTTCAACCAATGAGCTTTTTTTCATAAAATCAATTACACCTAAACCTGAGGAAAATTTTGCCGCTCCAGATGTTGGTAAAACATGGTTTGTTCCAACTACATAATCTCCAAATGCTTCAGTTGAATAATTTCCTAAAAAAATTCCTCCAGCATTATTTACTTTTTT
>CABXJB010000028.1 GCA_902512415.1 uncultured Alphaproteobacteria bacterium | reverse complement strand
ACAAATAAAGTAGGTGAATTAGCCGACAAAGAAGGGCACCATCCCGATGTATCACTTGGATGGGGTTATTCGCTAATAATGTTGCATACACATGCAATTAAAGGTTTGTCTATAAATGATTTTATAATGGCATCTAAAATTGATATTTTAGATTAAATATATTATTTAAATTATTGAAAAATAATAATTAATATGTAATATAATATCCAATGAATAGCCCTGTTCCAAATACAAAATGAACTATAAGATTTTGAGCTAAAATATGAAATCTTTGATTACTTTTGGAGGCAAAAAAACCTAAATTATATGCAAATGGCATTAAATAACACCAAGCTCCTAAAACTGTAATAAACCCAAATAAATATGCAATAAAAATTGACGGATAATCAAAAAAAATGTTGTTTAGTATAACATATATTAAACCATATATTATCCCTATTCCATAATGAATTAAGTATCCCCATAGCAATTCATTTTTTACCTCATCATCATCTACAAGAGAATTTCTAACATATCTTTCCTTCTTTATAACCAAGAAAATATCTTCCAAGTAAATTCTATTTTGGTTTGTCTATAGAATATGCAATATTTAATGATTGGTTGAATAAATCAAAAATTAATGTCGCTATTAAGCCAGAAATTAAACCTTGTAGAATAAACATATTTAAGTAATAATTAAATTAGTAAATATTAAGCAATTATTTATTAACATAACTAAATATCTATGCAATTTGAAAAATATTTTAAAGATTATAATAAGTCAATTTATGATTTATTGAATGATTTAGATACTTCATTAATTGATGAATCTGTATCTTTAATAAATAATTGTAAAAAAAATGGTGGAAAAGTTTATATTGTTGGTAATGGTGGAAGTTCTTCTATTGCCAGCCATGTTAGTGTAGATTTTGTAAAAGTTGCAGCGGTTCCTTCAGATACTTTTAATAATGCAAATTTAATTACCTGTTTTTCTAATGATTATGGACATGATAACTGGGTATCTGAAGCAGTAAAAGCCTATACTAACAAAAATGATTTAATTATCTTAATTAGTAGTAGTGGAACTTCAAAAAACATTGTTAATGCAGCTAAATACTGTAATAAATATAACATATCACTTATAACGCTAAGTGGTTTTTCTAATAATAATCCCTTATCTCAACTTGGAAAAATAAATATACATATTAATTCTGAGAGTTATAATTTTATTGAAATGTCACACCATATTATTTTAGTAGCAATCGTTGACATCTTTGCTAAGAAATTGAATTAAAAAATTAAGTTCCACAATAAGTTTGATAAATTTTTTCTTCTTGTGACGGTTCTTTCATATATTCATTAGGGATTGTATTACTGTAAGGATTCTTTAAATATATTGAAAGATTATTTAAATTAATATAATTTTCTTTTTCACAGTCATTAAGTATATTTTCTATTATATGATTTCTAGGTATAATTTTTGGATTTGAATTATTTATTTCTTTATTAATGGAATTTAATTTTTTTCGCTCTTTAAGCTTGGAATACCATTCTTGCATGAAATCAAATCTATATAATTTTTTTCTTTCGATATCAACAAATGTGTTCGTATAATCAAGTTTAAAAACATGCATTAAATCTAAAAGTTCTTTTATTAGTTCACTATCTTTTTCATGATTTTGATTTAAGCCAATTTTATTTTTCATCATTTGAAGCCATAGTTTTTTGTATCTATTTTCATACTTAAAAAGAATTTTTTCTATTTTTTTAATAGCTATTTCTTCATCAGCATCAATTAAATGTAAAAAAGATAAATATGAATATTTTGAAAAATTTAATTTCAATCATCCTCTTTATATTTTATTTTCAAGTGGAACTACAGGTGTTCCAAAATGTATTGTTCATGGAGCTGGTGGAGCATTAATACAACATAAAAAAGAACATCAACTGCATTTAAATATAAAAGAAAATGATAAGGTTTTTTATTTTACAACGTGTGGTTGGATGATGTGGAATTGGCTAGTATCAAGTTTAGCCTCTAAAACTGCAATAGTTTTGTATGATGGTTCACCTTTTTATCCAAATAATGAATATCTATTCGATATTGCAGATAAAGAAAATATCACTTTTTTTGGAACAGGGGCAAAATACATTGATTATTTAAAACAAAATAAAATTAAAATTAAAGACAAATATAAACTAACTAAACTTAAAACAATAGCTTCAACTGGGTCTCCTCTTGTACAAGAATCTTTTGAATACGTTTATAGTAATATAAAAAAAAATTTGCATTTAGCTTCTATTAGTGGAGGAACAGATATAGTTTCTTGTTTTGTTACTGGCAATCCAAATATGGATATATTTTCTGGTGAAATTCAATGTGCTGCCTTAGGGATGGATGTAGATATATTTGATCAAGATGGAAATTCTCTAAAACAAAAAAAAGGTGAGTTGGTATGCAAAACTCCCTTTCCATCAAAACCAATTTACTTCTGGAATGATAAAAATAATATCAAATACTTAGAAGCGTATTTTAAAAAATATGAAAATATATGGCATCATGGAGACTATTGTGAAAAAACTATAAATGATGGATATATAATTTATGGAAGATCTGATGCGACCTTAAATGCAGGAGGTGTGAGGTTTGGGACATCAGAAATTTATAGAGTCGTAGAAAATATTGATCATATTACAGAGTGTGTAGCCGTTGAACATAATTTATATATTGATACTGAAGTTATTTTATTTATTAAGATGCATTCAAATTATAACTTAAATGAAGAATTAATAAAAATTATCAAATCCGAGATAAGAACTAATTTATCTCCTAAGCATATTCCGAGTAAAATATTTGAAATTTCAGATATTCCAAAAACAAAAAGTGGTAAAATAGTTGAATTAACAATTAAAAATATAATAAATGGATTAGAAATAGAAAACAAAAATGCTCTAGCAAATCCTCATTGCTTAAAAGAATATGACGATATATATCAAATATTAAAGAAAGATTAAAAAATGCCAAAACAAGTAATAATATCTAAATTAGGCGGCCCTGATGTTCTAAAATATCAAGATTATAATTTACCAAATATTATTAAAGCGAATGATGTAAGAATTAAACACTCTTCAATAGGTTTAAATTATATTGATACATATCATAGAAGTGGTATCTATCCATTACCATCTGATTTACCAGTATGTCCTGGCATGGAAGCTGCTGGTGAGGTTATTGATGCGGGTTCAGAAGTTGTGAATTTTCAGGTTGGTGATAGAGTTGCTTATGCCACACCACCGATTGGCGCATATTGCGAGATAAGAGATTTTCCAGAAGAGAAATTAATAGTTATTCCTGAATTTTTAGAAAATGATGAAGTTGCTTCAGTTCTTTTGCAAGGAATGACAGTTGAGTATTTGTTTGAGCGATTACATAAAATTAAAAAAGGTGATTTTATTCTATTTCATGCTGCTGCAGGTGGTGTTGGTTTAATTGCATGTCAGTGGGCAAAATCAATTGGTTGTAGAATGATTGGTACAGTTAGCACTAAAGAAAAAGCTGCTCTTTCTAAAGAAAATGGATGTGAATTTACAATAAATTATAAAGAAGAAAAAGTTTCAGAAAAGGTAATGGAAATTACAAATAATAAAGGTGTTCCAGTTGTTTATGATGGAGTTGGTCAAGATACTTTTGATGAGTCAATAAAATCACTTTCAACAAGAGGTTTAATGGTATCTTTTGGTCAGTCATCAGGAATGGTAGAAAAACTAGATATGCACAAAATTTTTAATCCTAAAAGCTTGTTCTACACTAGACCTAGTCTTATGAGTTATACCCTTAATCGTGAAGAACTATTAAATTGCTCAAACAAGTTATTTGAAAAAATGAAAAACGGAGATGTTAAATCAAATATTTATAAAAAATTTAAATTAAATGAGGCGGAAGAAGCTCATAAAACATTACAATCCAGAAAAAGTTCGGGCTCAATAATTTTAGAGCCATAATTGGCGACCCCTAGGAGAATCGAACTCCTCTTTCCTGGATGAAAACCAGGTGTCCTAACCGATAGACGAAGGGGTCACCTGTGAGGGTATATACATATTAAACTTAATATTTCAAATTATTTAGTTAATTTTCATTATATCTCTTATAATAATTTGAGGTAGTGGCTTAGAGGTGAATTTATCAATCGTTACAGTGCATGAAAAATAAAAATTATGTTCAACAAATTTTTCCAAATAATCACCTAAAATTGTTTTTTTTGAATTAAAACAAATACCTTTAATTTTCTGACCGGTATCGTTTTCAAAAAATATTAAATGATGTTTGTTCTTAATAATTTTTATTGAGTCAATTATAACTTCTTTTAAGATAAAAATAGGTTCTGGATTACCTTTTCCAAAAGGTTGTAATAGCTCTATTCCATTAATTAATTCAGTGTTAAGATCATTTACTGTAATTATAGAGTCAAAAAGATCAACTCTTTCAAACAGACTTTTTTTGTATAGAGAAAAAGATTTCTCAAGGTAGATTTTAAAAATTTCTATATTTGAATAATTAATTTTTAAACCTGCAGCCATTGAATGCCCTCCCCCACTAACTAAAATATTTTCTTGCTTTGCATTTAAAATTATTTTCCCTAAGTCAACACTTGCAATGGATCTAGCAGAGCCAACTCCAATATTATTTGAAAAAGAGATAACAATAGTTGGCTTATAATAAATATCAGAAATTTTACTTGCGATAATACCTAAAACACCTTTATGCCAATTATTTCCAAAAACTAATATAAAACTTGAATTAATTTGCTTAGCAGCTTGTTCTTTTGCTTCTTCTAAAATTTGATTTTCTATTAATTTTCTCTTTTCATTTAATAAAAATAGCTTCCTACTTATTGAGTCAATCTGCTCTATATCATTTGATATTAATAATTTAGATGCAAGGGATGAATCATCAATTCTACTTGCAGCATTAATTTGGGGACCAACAATAAAACCTAAATCTTGTGAAGTAGGCGATGAACTAATTTTTGAATTATCAATTAATTTCGCAATTCCTTTATGATATCTTTTATGGATAAGCTCTAATCCTTTTTTAACAAATAGTCTGTTATAGTTTTTTAATTCCACAACATCACAAACAGTTCCTAAAGCAACTAGATCTAAATAAGATAAAAGATTTGGTTCTTTTATTTCAGTAAATTTATTTAATTCCCTTAATTTTTTTCTAAGGTACATCAAAAAAATAAATGTCACACCAACAGCAGCTAATTGTTTGTAATTACTATTATCACCAACTCTATTTGGATTTATTATAGCAAGAACATTAGGTAAATTTATTTCACTTAAATGATGATCAATTACTATAACGTCAATTTTTTTAAACTCCTTATTGTCAATAATATCGTTTGAAGTAGTACCGCAGTCTAAAGTAAAGACTAGATCAACTTTATTATCTAACATCTCTTTCATTAATTTAATATTAGGTCCATAACCATCTACTAATCTATTTGGAGTTTTTAAGATTATTGAAGAAATAAAGTTTTTTAAAAATTTAAATAAAATTGAAGCTGATGTTGAGCCATCAACATCATAATCAGCAATAATGCCAATTCGTTGTTTTTTTTGTATTGCCTCAATAACCCTTGAAGAAGCAATATCTATATCTTTTAATTTGTTAGGATTGGGAATATTATCATTTATATTTGGATTGATGAAATTTTCTACCGACTCACTATCAACACCTCTAATTGATAGAAATTTAGCTACAATAAATTTTAAGTTAAACCTTTGACTTAAATAAACTGCATTTCTTTCTTCAAAATCTCTAAGTTTCCATCTCCTACTTAATAAAGATTTTTTAGTATCAATTTTTATAGCTTTAATTTTCAATTGGAATTAAAGAAATATAACCTAAAATAAAATCAAGATCTGAAATTTTTTTTACAGAACTTAATAATTCAGATGATATAATTTTGTGAGTAGTAATAACAATAGGTATACTGTCAGAGTCATTATCTGGAATTTGTAATATTTTTTCGATAGAAATATTTGCCTCATTAAAATAACTAGTTATCATTGAAAGTACACCAGGCTGCTCTTTAGCCCTAATTCTCAAATAATATTTTGATTCTAAATTAGATGAATTAAATTTTTTAAATTTTACAAGTTTAGAATTAGTAAATCCAAGAGATTTATAACCAGTACTATTAGATATTTCATAAATATCAGATAAAATAGAGCTTGCTGTTGGAAAACCACCTGCTCCTTCTCCTTCCAAATATAAACTTTTAAGTTCATCTGTTTCAACATTAATAGCATTTAATGGTCCATTTGTATTTGCTATTGGGTTTTCTTTAGAGACTAATTTAGGTTTTGTAGATGCATAAATAGTATTTTCGATAATTGAGGTTTCAGATATTAGCTTAATTTTATACCCTAATTGTTTTGCAAATTTAATATCTTCAATTGTTATTTTATCGATACCTTCAACTTCATTTAATTCAAAATCAACCTCTGATCCGTATGCTAAACTTGTAAGAAGCGTTAGTTTATGAGCCGCATCATAACCACCTATATCTAATTTGGCTTCATGATCTGATGTAAAGCCTTTTTGTTTTGCATCAACCAAAACATCTTCAAAACTTTTATCTTCTAACTCCATTGTCGTTAAAATATAATTAGTCGTTCCATTTAAAATGCCTGAAATTTTATTAATTTTATTTAAGAAGAGATTATTTTTTATAGTTTTAATTATAGGAATACCACCTGCAACTGCGGCTTCAAATAATAATAAAACTTTATTTTCTTCTGCAATACTGAATAGCTCATTTCCATATTTGGCAAGCATAGCTTTATTGCCAGTTACAACATTAATATTTTGATTCAGTGCAGATTTAACAAGCTCATAGCTAATATCTTTTTCATAACCAATTAATTCTACTAATATGTTTGGTTTTTTTCCCTGAATGTTCAATAATCTTATAGGTTTGTCAACCCAAAAATAATTGCTGATATCAAAATCTCTTTTTTTGGATTTGTTTTTTGCTGATAGTCCAATGATATTAATTTTTAGATCTGATTTATATTTTACAAATTCAGCATTTTTTTCTATCAATTGAACAAGTGCAGAGCCAACATTACCTAAACCAGCAATACAAATATTTATATTTTCCATTAATTATCTAGTTTTTCTTTAATACAATTATCAATTTCACTTTTATCATTTGAAGATAATTGACACAAATCAAATAATTCTTCATCAGTAATTTTAAGTTCTTTAAAACTTGGAACAGAGTCAATATCTGGATATCCGCATGAAAATAAATAAAATAAAAAGAAAATTATTAAAATCTTCATCCGTCTAAACCTATATTTTCTTTTAAACCCTGACTTAAATTAAAGCATTGTATAGCTTGCCCAGCAGCACCTTTTTGTAGATTGTCAATCAAGCTAACAATAATAATTTTAGAGTTATTATAGTGTTTGAATAGTCTTAAAATACATTTGTTTGTATTTTGAACTGAAAAAAAATCAGCCCTTTTAGTATTAGCAATAAATTCGATAAAATAGTTATTATTATCTAGATCTTGAAAACATTTCATAATGTCACTTTCTTTAACATCATTTGAAAGATCGCAATAAATCGTTGACATCATGCCTCTAAAATTAGGAAGTATATGAGGATTAAATGAAAATAAAACCTCAGAGTTATTTATTTTCTCTAATTCCTGTCGTATCTCACATATATGCCTATGTTCATTTGTATTATAATTAAAAAAATTATAGTCATTTAGATTTTTTATATTATTTAAATCAAATTTTTTCCCCGCTCCACTATATCCAGACTTAGAATCAATTATTATATTTGTATCTTTAATCAATTTATTACTTAATAAAGGTAATAATGGAATTAAAACAGATGTAGGATAACATCCAGGCACTGCAATATTATTATTATTATTAAGTTTATCTCTATTAAATTCAGTCAAACCATATATAAAATCATTTAATAAATTTGGACATAAATGATGATCTCCGTAGTTTTTTTTATAAATTTCAAAATCATTTAATCTAAAATCTGCAGATAAATCTATTATTTGTATTTTATTATAATACTGCTTTACATATTTGTTAGAAACTCCGTGAGGTAGCGCTAAAAAAACTGTGTCAGCTTTTTTATAATTAAAATCTTTATTCAACTCAGTAAGAGGTAAATCCTTATTATTAATCGAGTTATCAAATTTGTGTATTGAAGTATTTGGAGTATTTTCAGTTCCTAAAAAAACTATTTTAACATTTTGATGCATTAATAGAATTTTAACTAGCTCCAAACCAACATAGCCAGTGGAGCCAAGTATGGCTACTGAAAGTATTTTGGACATAAGTTAAACTATCTTTTAGAGAATTGATAACTTCTTCTTGCTTTAGCCAAACCAGGTTTTTTTCTTTCAACTACTCTTGAATCTCTTGTAATATAACCAACCTTTTTTAAAGCAGGTCTAAGTGAAGGGTCATATAAACTTAAAGCTTTACTTATACCATGTCTAATTGCACCAGCTTGACCAGACAAACCGCCGCCTTTAACCGTTGCCATTATTTCATAACCATTTTCATTATCGATAACATTTAAAGGTTGATTAACGATCATCTGAAGAACTGGTCTAGCGAAGTATTTATCTATAGACTTGCCATTAATAGAAATGGTTCCTGAACCAAGCTTTATCCAAACTCTAGCAATTGAGTTTTTTCTTTTACCTGTTGCGTATGCTCTCTGTTTACTGTCTAGTTTTACTTCTGTAGTATTTTCAATAATATTTTCAGCATTTTCCATAATTATCTTTTTAGGTTTTTATTATTAAACTTTTCAAATTCTATTTTTTTTGGTTGTTGCGCTTCATGAGAATGTTGCTCACCAGAATATATTTTACAGTTAGAAAGTTGTTGTTTTCCCAAAGGACCAGAAGGTATCATTCGTTTTATAGCTAATTTAATAATTTCATTTGATTTATTTTTACTCTTCATTTTTTCTGGGTTTGTTTGTTTTATGCCACCAGGGTATCCAGTATGGCGATAGTAAATTTTGTCAGTGACTTTTTTTCCAGTCAAATGAATTTGGTCAGCATTAATAATGATAAGGTTATCACCACAATCCTGATTTGGTGTATAATGAGGTTTATTTTTTCCTCTCAAAATATTAGCAGAATAAACAGCAAGTCTGCCTAGCACAACATCCTTTGCATCAATTAAAACCCAATTTTTTTTTATTTCTTCTTTTTTTAAACTAAAAGTTTTCATTGCGGAGCACTTATATATTACTCAAAATTAAGTCAATATAATAATAATAAAACCCGCAAAATATATAATTTATTTTTCTAAAATTAAGTCTTTTAAATTATTAGAAATAGCTTTGAGTTTACTAATTTTCTTATCAATATTCACAGAATCAGATTGTTTCTGAGTCGAATCTTCATAAATTATTGAAGATGTTTTATTGTTATTTCTTGAAACTATTTTATTTGCTAAGGATAAAGAGTCATTGTTTTTTAAAATATCATTAATATTAGATAATTTTTCTATTTGCTTATAAGTAAAAAATTTTGTCTTTCCTTTGTCTGATCTTTTGGAGATTTCAGGTAGTTTGGAATTCCAATATCTAATTGTATGTTCTGGAATATCGAGCATTTTTGATACTTCACTTATACTGTAATATGTTTTTTTAACTTTCATTTACTTTATTAATATAACGTAAAATACTTTTACTTGGCTTAAAAGTAACAACATTACGCTCATCAATCATAACTGTTTCTTTTGTTTTTGGGTTACGTCCAATTCTACTTTTTTTTCTTTTAATTTTAAAAGAACCAAAATTATGAATTTTAACATATCCATTAACTTTTAAACCTTCTATAATAATATCAATAATATCATTTACAAATATTATGCAATCTTTCTTTGTAAGACCAAACTCAATATGAAGAAACTCTGCAATATTTTCTCTTGTAAAATTATTTTGATTATTCATTTAATTATTAAGTTTTAAAGTTATCAATAATTTTTTTATTTAAATCATTTAAAATAAAATCATAGCAATTATTAATAGCACAAGAAAAAGCATAAGGATTAGCACTTCCATGGCTTTTTACAGATATACCATTAATACCTAATAATGTTGCTCCATTATACTCATCTGGATCAATTGAATTTTTGAAATTTCTTAGATCTTTTTCTAAAATCTTAGAGGCAACTTTGTTAATAAAAGATTTTGTGAAAACATTTTTTAAATTTAAGGTAATAAATTCAGATAAACCTTCAGCGGTTTTAAGTATAATATTACCTGTATAACCATCAGATAAAATTATATCACAAAAACCTTGAGTTATTTTATTAGGCTCAATAAACCCAAGGAAATTTTTTTTTAAGAAACTGTTAGAAATTAAAGTATGTGCTTCTTGTAAAAATTCAAGACCTTTATTGTTTTCAGTCCCAATATTAATTAGTCCAATTTTAGGATTTCTATTAGGATCAATAATTGAAAAATATGCATATCCCATTAATGCAAATTGTAATAAATTTTCAGCATTAACATAAACATTCGCACCTAAGTCCATCATTAA
>CABXJB010000027.1 GCA_902512415.1 uncultured Alphaproteobacteria bacterium | reverse complement strand
AAAAATAAATCAAACAATCAAACTGGGGCACTTGGAAACTCTAGGTTTATTGATATGTTTGAATATAATGGAACAAAAGATCCAGCAGCTTGGTTATCTGTGCCAGCTTCAATAAAGTTTATTAATAATGTAAAAAATATTAAATTATTTAAAACTCAATCAGAAATTTTATATAATTTTTCCCTAAAATTATCTAAAATTTTTAATATGCCTTTACTTGCTGATAGAGATTTTTTACCACCTCTTATGATTTCAGTGCCAATTCCAAAAGTTAAAGAGTTTGAGTTTCAAAAAAGATTATACAGAAAATATAAAATTGAAATACCTATAATACCATGGGAAAACAGAAGCTTTGTTAGAATTTCATTTCAACTCTATAATTCTGAAAAAGATTTAGATAAACTTATTTTTGCTTTAAAAAAATTATTAAGAATTTAATTTTTAAATTTGAAATATTATCTTGTTATTTATTTTATATTCTATAAAAAAAAATCATGGTTGGAAGTGTTAACAAAGTTATTCTTTTAGGCAATCTGGGCCGTGATCCAGAAATAAGATCAATGCAATCAGGCAGTAAGATGGCATCTTTTTCAATCGCAACATCTAAGCGTTGGAAAGACAGAAATACTCAAGAGCAAAAAGAAAAAACATCATGGCACAACATAGTTGTATTTGGAGATGGTCTTGTTGATATTGTTGAAAAATACGTAAAAAAAGGTTCAAAAATTTATGTTGAAGGTGAGTTACAAACTCGTAAATGGCAAGATCAGGACGGTAAGGACAGATATACTACAGAGGTAGTTCTCCAAGGTTATAATTGTAATTTAACTTTACTAGACTCTAGAAATCAATCAAATAATTCTATTGAAAATCAATCTGAAAATACTCAGGATAATTCTATTTCTGATGATAGTTTTGGTTCAAATTCAACCGATTCTTCTGATTTAGACGAAGATATACCTTTTTAAAAAAACACTTTAAAAAATACAGATAAATAATTGAAAAATATAAGAAAATTATATAGTTATTATATTATATAACATTGAATTTATAAATTGAATTTGTTATAAATATTTAAATTTTTCGCAGAAAACTCATAAAAATTAGTGTCAGATAATAATATAAATTCAGAAGGTAGTAAGCCAGACAATATATCCAATATTTCCTTAGTAGAGGAAATGCAAAAATCCTACTTAGATTACGCTATGTCTGTAATTGTTAGTAGAGCACTACCTGACTGTAGAGATGGGTTAAAGCCAGTACATAGGAGAATATTATATTCCATGAATGAGTCAGGTTATAATTTTAATAAACCTTATAGGAAATCGGCAAGAATTGTAGGTGATGTTATGGGTAAATATCACCCTCATGGAGACAGTGCTATTTATCATTCAATGGTAAGAATGGCTCAAGATTTTTCAATGAGACTAGAGCTAATTGATGGACAAGGTAACTTTGGTTCATTAGATGGCGATCCTCCCGCAGCAATGCGATATACAGAAGCAAGATTAGCTAAAGTTGCTGAAAAAATTGTTGCAGATTTGGATAAGGAAACAATTTCTTTTCAACCTAATTACGACGATAGCACTTCAGAGCCTACAGTTCTACCAGCCCAATTTCCAAATCTACTTGTTAATGGCGCATCTGGAATTGCTGTTGGCATGGCAACAAATATTGCACCTCATAATTTGGGTGAGGTTATAGACGCTACTCTTCATTTGATTGAAAACCCTCATGCAGAATTAGATGAGATAACAAAATTTATTTTGGGTCCTGATTTTCCAACAGGAGGACAGATAATTGGAAAAAAAGGTATTTTAGACGCTTTTCAAACAGGTAAAGGTGGAGTTATCTTAAGGTCTAAGACTTCAATTGAAAATTTTAAAAAAGACAGAGAAGCTATAATAATTCATGAAATACCTTACCAGGTAAACAAGTCTAAACTTATTGAAAAAATTGCGGAAACAGTAAAAAATAATATTATTGAAGGTATATCTGATCTTAGAGATGAATCAGATCGTAATGGGGTTCGTGTTGTAATTGAGCTCAAAAAAGATGTTGATGCAAATATTATTTTAAATCAACTTTATAAAAATACCCTTCTTCAAACTACCTTTAATTCTAATATGTTAGCCTTGAATAAAGGCAAGCCTGAACAGATGAATCTTAAAGAAATGTTATCTGCTTTTATTGATTTTAGAGAAGAAGTTATAACTAAAAGAACTATTTTTGATTTAAATAAAGCAAGGGATAAAGCTCATGTATTGTTAGGTTTAGTTGTAGCTAATGCTAATATAGATGAAATAATTGAGTTAATTAAATCATCTAAAGATTCAAAAGAAGCTAGGCAAAAATTAATAAATAAAAAATGGAAATTGAATGAGAAGAATATAAATTTTATTAAGTTGGTAAACGATGATAACACTCAATTAGATAAAAATATATATACTTTAACAGAGGCTCAAGCAAGAGCGATACTTGAACTTAGATTACATCGATTAACATCATTAGAAAGAGATGACATTCAAAAAGATTTAGAGCAATTAATATTAGAAATAAAAGGTTATTTAGAAATTTTACAATCACGGTCAAAGCTTTTAAATGAAATTAAAGAAGAATTAATGCAAATTAAAAAAGAATTTGCCACACCTAGAAAAAGTCAAATTATTGATAGAGAGTATGAAGAAGTTGATGATCTTAAATATATTCAAAAAGAAGATATAGTTATTACAATATCTAACAATGGTTATATTAAAAGATCTCTTCTTGAGAATTATCGTGCACAAAATAGAGGAGGTAAGGGGAAGACAGGAATGTCAACACGAGAAGAAGATTTTGTAAAAGAAATTCACCTTGCCGACACACACACTAAGTTATTAGTATTCTCGTCATTAGGTAAGGTCTATAGTTTAAAATCCTATGATATTCCAGAGGCCTCTTTAAAAGCAAGAGGTAAGCCGATAGTTAATTTACTTCCTTTAAATAAAGATGAAAAAATTGCCACTTTTCTTCCACTTCCTATAGATGAAATTTCTTGGTCTGATAGTTTAATAATTTTTGCTACAAGAAATGGCATGGTTAGAAAAAATAAACTAATTGATGTTGCAAGAAGTGGCAAAAGAGAATTGAGAGAAACTGGAAAACTAGCTATTAAGCTTGACTCAAATGACCAACTAATAGGTATTAAATTAGCAAATAAAGAAGATGATATAATTCTTTCAACAAAAAATGGTAAATGCTTAAGATTCCCTATAGAAAAACTAAGACTTTTTTCTGGATTAAATTCCTCTGGGGTAAGGGGTATTAAATTAGAAAAAAATAATCACGTTATTTCACAAGCAATACTTAAGCATTCTAAAATCGATATAAATATTAGACAAGATTATCTTAGAGCTGCATCAGCAAATAGAAAAAGAACAAGTAATTTAAGTTCAGAATTTGAACAGTTAAAAAATAATGAAGAATTTTTACTTTCATTAACAACTAATGGTTATGGAAAAAGATCATCAGCATATGAATATAGAATATCTAATAGGGGTGGAAAGGGCATTACAGGCATTCTTACTTCTGAAAAAAATGGAGAAGTTATAGATTGTTTTGTAGTTAGTGAAGATGATCAAATTATTTTAGTAACTGATAAAGGGCAAATAATACGTGTAAATATTAGTCAAATAAGAATTGCAGGAAGATCTACAAGGGGTGTCAGTGTTTTTAAAATACCTCAAGCTGATTCAATTGTATCAGTTTCTAGAATACAAGATATAGATTAATAATATGATAAAAATTGGAGTATATCCTGGCACTTTTGACCCAATGACTAATGGTCATTTAAACATTATTCAAAGATCTTTAAAAATTGTTGATAAATTAATTATAGGTGTGGCTGATAATTTAAATAAAGCTCCTCTGTTGAGCATTGAAGAAAGAAAAGATATTATTTTTAATGATATTAGCTCAATTAAATTGCAAAATGAAAAGATAGAAATTCATTCTGTAAAACGTCTCTTAACAGAATTTGCCAAATACCATAAAGCAAACTGTATTATCAGAGGATTAAGAGCTGTATCAGATTTTGAATATGAATTTCAAATGACTGGAATGAATTACCAACTAAGCCCTGATATAGAGACTGTTTTTTTAATGTCTTCAGATAATAATTCATTTATCTCTTCTAATTTAGTAAAAGAAGTTCATAAGCTCGGTGGAGATGTATCAAAATTTGTTTCTGATAACACGATTAAAATTTTAAATAATAAAAACACTTCATCATAGCTCTTGCCTTCATTAATTTTGAACTATATAGACATTTTGAGTGGGGCCCTTAGCTCAGTTGGTAGAGCAATTCCCTTTTAAGGAATGGGTCGCAGGTTCGAATCCTGCAGGGCTCACCATTACTTCATGAGGCAAACAATTATAAAAAATATCGCAACTGGCATTACCAAGAAATGCGATATTTTATCCAAAAATGATAATTTTTTAGAAGTTGTTTTAGTTGATACAACTATCAAAATAATATTAAAAAAAAAATCAGGTATTTATATTGGCTCATATAAAAATATGGAGTTTACTTCAGAGGGGTAATCCTATTTTTTAGAATAGATTTTTCATTATCTAAATCTTCTTTTAATAATTTATTAATTTTTTTTTGGCTTATTAACTTTCCTTTTCCAATACCAGGGCAATTAACAGAAATGTCTTTATTCCATACTTTTGTATTCATGTTATCATTCCAAAAAGGCCACGTTCTACACTGAGAGGGCCTATTTTTATAGACTGTGCACATTTTATCTTTTAAAAATATACAATTTCCTTTTAGTTCCTCTCTCTCAGCCAAATGAATAAATCCATCAGTTATTTGACAATATTTTTTTTTAAATGCTTTTAAGGATAATTTAAAATATATTGAAAATCTTTTTAAGTCGATATTACTTAAATAAACAAAACCGTAAGAGTTTCTTGCAACGCAACATTTACCTGAGCCTTGGCACTCAAACCTTATACCACTTTTAACATTAATTAAATCATCCTGCATTTAGTGTCTTTATAGCTGTATCTCTTTCATGTATGTACAATAAATCTCTAAGGTTTTTATTATTTTCTAATTTGGGATCATTATTAATTATTTTTTCTGCATTTAATTTAGCTTCTTCTAATAAATCTCCATCGTAACTTAAGTCAGCTACATTAAAAGATGGTAATCCTGATTGTCTTTTTCCAAGAATTTCTCCAGGTCCTCTAATTTTTAGATCTTTTTCAGCTATTAGGAAACCATCATTTGTTTCTGTCATTATACTTAATCTTTTCTTTGCAGTGTCATTAATGTTTTCTTTATGTAATAAAATACAATAAGATTCTGAATTATTTCTTCCTACACGACCTCTTAATTGATGTAGCTGAGCCAATCCAAATCTCTCAGCATGTTCAATAATAATTGTTGTTGCTGATTTAATATCAATACCTACTTCTATTACTGTAGTTGCAACTAAGATTCGGTAATCTTCGTTTTTAAACTTTTCCATTGTCGCTTCTTTATCTTTTTCGTTTAATTGACCATGAATAAGCAAGACTTTGTTTTTAAATACTTTGTTTAATGAATTATAACGATCAGTAGCTGCTTTTAAATCAAGTTCTTGTGATTCCTCTATAAGAGGACAAACCCAAAAAAATTTATCATTTGAATTATTTATCTTATTTCTGATTCTTTCGATTAAATTTTTTTCCTTTTTTAAATTTAGTAATGATGTTTTTATTGGTTTTCTTCCAATAGGTTTCTCAATTAACCTGCTTTCATCCATATCGCCGTAAGCTGCTAAAGTTAAGGTTCTAGGAATTGGTGTAGCACTCATTACTAAAATAGATGGTCGAAATCCTTTGTAATTAAAAGCCATTCTTTGATAAACTCCAAATCTATGCTGCTCATCGATGACTGACAAACCTAATTTATTAAAATTTACTCCTTCTTGTATTAAGGCGTGAGTTCCAATTATTATTTTAGTATCGCCATTTTTAATTTTTTCTAACTTTTCTAATCTTCCCCCCCCTTTATCTTTACCTGTAAGTATATCTATTTCTATTGGAAGTTTATTAATTAGTTTAGAAATATTTTCGTAGTGCTGGTATGCTAAGATGCTAGTAGGGGCCATTAGTGTTACTTGATAGCCTGACTCTATTACTGTAAGCATTGAAATTAGGGCAACTATAGTTTTCCCAGAACCAACATCTCCCTGAAGTAATCTAATCATTTGTTTGTTTGAAAAAAGATCACTTTTTATTTCGTTAAGAACTGTTAGTTGAGAATTAGTTAATTTGAATTCTAAATTTTTAATTAAATTATTTTTAAAATTATCTTTGCTTTTAAAAGAAATTGATTTTTTTCTATTATCAATTGTTCTAACAATACAAATTGCTAATTGATGTGCAAATAATTCATCAAAAGCCAACCTTCTTCTATAAAAATTCTTTTCATTATATGTGTCATCTATTTCTGGATTATGCAATTTTTCCACAGCATCTTTCCAGGAAGTAAATTTATATTTTTTAATCAATATTTTATCAATCCACTCATCTAAATTAGGTACCGATTGCAAAACTTGATTTGATAATTTGATAAAGCTTTTCATGTTTAGCCCTGCAGTTAAACTATAAACAGGCTCCTTCTCTCTTAATAACTGAATATCAGATATATTTTCTATACTTGAGGGATGAGTAATCTGAAATTTATTTTTAAAAAACTCTAATTTACCAGAAATCATTTTTATGCTTTTGATTGGCAAAACTGATCTTACAACAGGGTGTCTAGCATTAAAATAAATAATATCCATTGGTGTTTCATTTGCTAAGCAAGTTACTCTGTATGGCTGTCTTCTAAATTTTGATGGATAATGTTTTATAACCTCTATCTTTATAGTAACTAATTGATTTAATGGTGCGTCATGAATATTTTCATAATATTTTTTTTCAATAATCCTGTAAGGAAAATGCCATAAGAAATGCACATTTAATTTTATGCCTAATTTATTTATAATGTTTTCTAATTTTGGCCCAACACCCTTTAATTTATTGATTGGTGAGAGTAATAAGTCTAAATGTGCAGGTCTCATAGAATATTATAATATTTTTACTATATTCTATTATTAATTATATGACATTAAATTCACTAAAAAAAATTATCAAATACAGGTCAAATTACTCAGGTACTAAAGAGACTGATATATTGTACAAAAAATATTTTATAAACAATTTAAATAGATTTAGTGAAAGTGAATTAAAATTATTAAAATCAGTTTTTGATATTTATTCAGATAACGAAATTTACGAGATTTTTACAAATAAAATTGAAGTGAATATACAATTCAAAAATCTTTTTGAAAAAATTTTAAAATTTAAATGAAATCAATAGGTCCTGTCATTGATAAAAGTGAAGCTTTTATAATTTCAGAGATATTTCATAAAAGTGATACATCTATAGTTTATATAGGAAAAGAAGATAGGGAAATAATAAATATCAAAAATAAATTAACTTGGTTGCTTCCAGATAAATTGGTTCTTTTATATAAAGCGTGGGATCAAATCCCATATGACAATATTTCACCTTCTAAAGAAATTCAAACATCTCGTTTAGAAACACTTTTTCATCTTAGTTCAAAAAATGGGACAAAAATAATAATTTTAACAACATTGAATGCAATAATTCAGAAAACTTTACCTAAAAATGAAATCACAAAAAATTTTATCACAATTTCAAAAAACTCTAAAATAAAAATAGACAAGATTTTGCTTTTACTGATTAAATTAGGCTACGAAAGAACTGCATTAGTAAGAGATAAATCTGAATTTGCAATAAGAGGCTCAATAATTGATATTTTCCTTCCTCAATTTGACAAGCCAATTAGAATAGATTTATTTGATGATGAAATTGAGTCCATTTTTGAATTTGATCCAATATCACAGAAAAGACTTAATGAGTCTGACATACAGTCTTTTACACTTAATCCTAGCAGTGAATTAATTATAGATAATCAAAATTTAGAAAAATTTAGATCTGAATTTAGATCTATATTTCAAAATTATAGAAAAAGTCAAACGTATGAAATGTTTTCTTCAGGAATGATGCCTTCTGGAGGTGAGCAATTTCTCCCTTTATTTTGTGAAAATTTAGAAACATTATTTGATTATTGTAAAAATAGTCAAATATTAATTCATAATGATATTATTGAATTATTTAATGAAAGAACTGAAAATTTAAACGATTACTTTGAGGCAAGAAATAACTCCAAAGACTCTTTTTTTCTTAAGCCACATCATCTATTTATAGATAAAGATTATTTTGATCATATTTTAACTAATTTTCCTATTACAAAATTATCATTATTTAATAATGAAGGTGACACTCCAACAAATTTAAAAAAAATAAATAATATATCTTCAATTAGAGAGAAGATTGATTTTGACTTTATAAAAAAATTCTTTGATATAAACTCAGTTAATAAAAAAATTATTATCTGTTGTAACTCTAAAGGATCATTAGAAAAAGTATATAAATTATTAAATGAAAATATTTTTATTTCACCTTTAGAGATTGAAAATTTATCAGATTTATCTGAGCACAAAATATTTATAACAGTTTTAGAACTAGAGGATTCATTTGAGTTAAATAATATAATTTTTATTAATGAAAAAACTATTTTTGGATACTCATTAGCTGTTAAGTCGAGGAAAAAAGATCAAAAAAAGAAATTCCTTTTTGAGGAGTTAAATAAGTTATCCCAAGATTCAATATTAGTGCATTCTGAATATGGTATTTGCCGGTTTAATAATATTAAAAAGATAGAATTAAATGATTCTGTTCATGATTGTTTAGAGCTTGAGTTTGCGGATTCTCAAAAACTCTTTTTACCAGTTGAAAATCTTAATTATATTACAAAGTATGGAGATGAAGATGAAAATTCTATTAATTTAGATAGATTGGGAGCCTCAAGTTGGCAAAAAAGAAAAGCAGATGCTAAAAATAAAATAAGAGATGCTGCAAAAAAATTAATTAAGATCGCCTCAAAAAGACTACAATCTCAATCCCTTCCAATTAATATTGGAAATACAGAATATGATAAATTTTGTAGTACATTTCCTTACGTTGAAACTGATGATCAATTAAGTACCATTAATGACGTAATAGATGATTTTGGAAGTGGTACGCCAAGTGATAGGCTTATAGTAGGTGATGTCGCTTTTGGTAAGACGGAAGTTATAATTAGAGCTTTATTTCTTGCAGCAAAATCAAATATTCAGTCAATAGTTTTTGTTCCAACAACTCTTTTATCACGACAACATTATAATAATTTTTTAAAAAGATTTAGCATATTTAATATTAACATCGCTGAAGTTTCACGTTTAGTATCGCAAAAAGACAAAAAACAAATTTTTACTGATTGCGGAGAAGGAAAAATTGACATTCTTATCGGAACACATGCTTTATTAAGTGATAAGTTAATATTTAAAAATTTAGGATTAATTATTTATGATGAAGAACAAAAACTAGGTACCTTACAAAAAGAAAAATTTAAAGAGATTGCGCCAAATGCTCATGTCTTAGCATTATCTGCCACTCCTATACCGAGAACTCTTTCTATGTCGTTATCTGGCGTTAGAGATTTAAGTCTAATTTTAACTGCACCTTTTGAAAGATTAGCCGTTAGAAGTTATGTTGCAAAATTTGATGAAATAACAATCAAAGAGGCTATTAAAAGAGAAATTTATGGAAGAAAAAATGGTGTTTATTTTGTGACACCAAGAAAAAAAGATATTCCATTTATTGAAAATTTCTTAAAAGATAATCTTCCTGAAATTAAGTATGTGGTAACACATGGTCAATTAGCCCCTTCATTGTTAGAAAGTAGAATTACTAAGTTTTATAATCAAGAAGTTCCTCTAATGGTAAGTACTAATATCGTTGAAAATGGATTAGACTTACCGCACGTTAATACTATTATTGTGTATAGGTCTAATTTATTTTCTTTAGCCACTCTCTATCAACTAAAGGGTAGAGTGGGTCGTTCATCAAAAAGAGGTTATGCTTACATTACATACAAAGAAAATGAACTTAAGGATAACGGCAAAAAAAGACTCTCAATAATTAATACAGCAGTGTCTCTAGGAGTTGGATTTAACATAGCATCACAAGATCTTGAAATGAGAGGAGGTGGGTCTATAATCGGTGAAGAACAGAGTGGATTTATAAGAGAAATTGGAACTGAACTTTATCATCAGATGTTAGAAGAAGAAATTTTATTTCAAAAACAAAAAATATCAAATGACAGTCATCATAAAAGCATATTCCAACCTTCAATTAAAATACCTGAAGAAATATTCATCCCTGATGAATTTATTGATGATTTAGATTTAAGACTTTCAATTTATAAAAGAATATCCAGTGTTAGTAATAATGAAGAATTATCAAACTTAATCATTGAGTTAAGAGATAGATTTGGTCCAATTCCAAAAGAATTAAATAATTTATTCAATTTAATCGAGATAAAAATATTGTGTATCGATTATAATGTTGAGAAATTTGAATTTAGTAGAAAGGGTATAGTAATTGGCTTTTATAAAAATAATCCACAAAATCCTCAAAAGTTATTGGATTTATCAATGAATAGACATAGTCAGTTTACCCTGAGACCAGATCAAAAAATATTTTATGACTTTATGGGGCAATTAAATTCAAATAGGTTTGAACTTTCAAAGCAGATTTTAGAAAAGATAAAATAATTGTTATTTGAAAAAATGAGTGGCGGAGAGACAGAGATTCGAACTCTGGAAGGTGTTGCCACCTTGCCGGTTTTCAAGACCGGTGCTTTCAACCGCTCAGCCATCTCTCCTTTTTTGCGAGTTTTGTTATACTTTTAATTAAATTAAAGTCAAAATATAAAGGATATAAAAATATACGAATTAAAAAAAATTTGTTATTTTAATATAATGTTTTTTAAATATTTTTTGTTTATTATCATACTCTATGCTTCTTCTATAAAATCATGTGAAAAACCAACAATGCCTTCTGAAGTTGAATGGAATAATTGGCTTGAGGAAGTAAGAAAAGAAGCAATTGATATCGGAATTAGTAAAAAATCAGTCGACTTCTATTTATCCAATGTTAAACCTCAAAAAAAAATTATATTAAGAGATAGATGTCAACCTGAGTCAACAATAACTCTTAAAGAGTATTTGTATTATAGAGTTGATAAATCAAGAATTGTTGCAGGTAAAAATATGCTTAAAGATTATGATGGTCTCTTATCTGAAATTTCTAATTTCTTTGGTATTCAATCTAGGTTTATTATAGCAGTTTTAGGTATGGAGAGTTTTTATGGAAGAAACCAAGGAAAAATCGATACAATTACCGCAGTTACAACACTTGCCTTTGATCGAAGGAGAAGTAATTTTTATCGAAAACAATTGTTTGCAGCTTTAAAAATATTAGATGATGGACTTGTTCCTTCAGGGCAATTAATTGGCAGTTGGGGTGGAGCAGTTGGGATGACACAAATGATCCCAACAACTTTCATTGAAAGTGCATATGATTGGGATGGGGGAGGAATTGATATTTGGAATAGTTATGCAGATGCATTTGCTAGTACAGCTAATTATTTAACGTCTATTGATAACAACCCCTGGTCAATAGATAGCACTTGGGGCAGAGAAGTTTTGCCCCCAAAAAATATTGAAAATTTTTATTCATCACTAGAGCAAAAAAATCCTAAAGGCTGTGGGGCAGTAAAAAGGAGATCAATTGCAAAAACTTTAGTGGAATGGTCTAAATTAGGTTTTACAACTGTTGAAAATTCTAAACTTCCTCAAAGACTTGATCTTGAAGCACGTTTAGTAGCT
>CABXJB010000026.1 GCA_902512415.1 uncultured Alphaproteobacteria bacterium | reverse complement strand
TTATGCAGAAACTATACAATCTGAAGGTTATCCTTATCCTACTTTTAGATGTGGAAGAGGAACAGGTTTTAGTTTTTTAGAAGAACCTCAACTTGTTGTAGGAAATAAAACAGTTCTAAAACCTGGTATGGTTTTTGCAGTAGATGGTGGAAGTAGTGCAAAAGATTTTCGAGGTCAAGTAGGTGATAGTTTTATTATTACGGAAGATGGTTATGAGCAAATTACACACCATTCTAAAGCTATCGAAGATTTAATAATTAGGTAATGGAAAAAATTAAACTCTATAACGCGCATTGTTGCGGTGAAATAGGTGATGTTATTGTATCTGGAAATATAAATTTAAAAGGCAATAATATATTAGAACAATCAAAATATTTATTTGATGATAAAAAACTAAGAAAATTTTTACTTAATGAGCCTAGAGGTGGAGTATTTAAGCATTATAATTTACTAGTTCCACCAAATAACGAAATAGCAAAAGCAGCTTTTATAATAATGGAACCTGAAGATAATCCCCCAATGAGTGGTTCAAATAGTATTTGTGTCGCTACCGTTCTGCTTGAAAAAGGAATTATAGATATAAAAGAACCAACAACTGAATTCTTACTTGAAGCACCGGGCGGCATTATTCCAATAAAAGCATTTGTTGAAAATAAAAAAGTAACTTTTGTTGAAATACACAATCTGCCATCATTCGTTGATAAATTAGATGTCAAACTTCAAACATCTTCATTTGGGGAAATAATTGTTAGCACAGTTTTTGGCGGAGATAGTTTTGTTATTTGTAATGCACAAGATTTTGATTTAAGTATTAAACCTGAGAATGCCAAAAAATTTGTTGAAATTTCTAAAGAAATTGTAAAGGAAGCAAATTATCATTTGGGTTTTAAACACCCAACCTTATCTGATTTAAATTTCATTTCTTTTTGTCAATTTATTGAACCTATAAAAATAAATAATCTAAATCAAAAAGAAGGTTGGAACACTGTGTGTATTAGACCAGGAAAATTGGACAGATCTCCATGTGGTACAGGCACCTCTGCTAGGTTGGCTCTCATGCATGAAAAAAATGAAATCGATATAAATGAAAAATTTATTTCAAGATCTATTATTGGTTCTACTTTTGAATCATATATTGTTAAAGAGTGCACAGAGGAAAATAAAAAAATGATTATTCCTTCAATTAAAGGATCAGCTTTTATAACTGGTGAACAAGAAATGTATATTTCTAATGATGATCCTTTCCCAGAAGGTTATCAACTAAATGACACATGGCCAGCAAATTAGAAAGTTAAATTATTCAAATTTTTATTCTGATAAAGATTTTATCTTTTCAATGAGTTCTTTGTTTATATTTCGTGGACCGCGATTTAATCTATTTTTATGTCTTCTTTCTCCTGGTAGTCTAACACCTTCAAGAGATTTCATTTGATCAAAAAATTTTTCAGCATGTTCATTCCAGTTATCACCAGCAATTAATTGAGGAGATAAAGCCATAATAAATTCCCCACCCCTTGCTGGTCCGCCATCGTTATTATCTTCATCTTTTGCTTCAAAACTGAATAAGTCACCAACTAATCCTGCGGCTAATAACTCTATCATCATAGCAATAGCTGATCCTTTATAATCACCAAAAGTTAATAAAACACCGCCATTAGCAATATCACTTGGGTTATCCGTTTTTTCACCCTCTTTATTTAGTCCTGTTCCGTAAGGAACTTTATGACCATCTCTTGCAGCAACTTGAACCTCGCCCATTGCCATTGTTGAAGTTGCCATGTCATAAACTACTGGCGTATTATTCTTTCTTGGCCATGCAAATGAAATTGGATTAGTTCCAAACAAAGGTTTTTTTGCACCAGCAGGTGCAACACTTGGTTTGTAGGCTGTGCATGCAATTCCAATTAATTCATTTTCTGCTAAAGCTTCCGTTTCATGCCATAAAGCTGCAAAATGATGTGTATTAGTAATAGTTAATACTCCTACCCCGTGTTTTTTTGTTGTTTCAATTAATGCAGGAATACCTGTCTTAATTGCAGTGGGAGCAAAACTATAATCACCTTCAACCCTTATAACATTTTGAGTAATGAAGTTATTTGAAGGTCTGGCATTGCCTTTAACTTTTTTACTTTTTAGAGATGCAACATATCCTGGGATTCTAAATAAGCCATGTGAGACGCTCCCATCACGTTCAGCATTAGTTACTGTTTCAGCAACAGCTTCAGCATTCATTTCATCACAGCCGTTAAAATTTAAAGTTTTTTTAGCTAAGTTGTAAATTTCTTCTAATGTTAATTCAGTAGTATTCATATTTATTCCTAGTTAAATTCTTAATGTTTGTAATCTACTTGTCAATTGCCATATTCATGAATATAGAAGGAAAAATATGACTAAATTCAATGCATGGAATGTTTTTAAAAATGGATTAAATGGTCAGACTGGATGGAGCAGACAATGGCGAGATCCTGAGCCTAAAGAAAATTATGACGTTATTATAATTGGTGGTGGCTTACACGGTTTAGCAACAGCTTATTATTTGGCAAAAAATCACAACATACATAATATAGCTGTTTTAGAAAAAGGTTGGATTGGTGGTGGTAATGCCGGTCGAAATACAACAATTGTTCGATCAAATTATATGTTGCCGGGCAATCATGAATTTTATGAACATTCACTAAAATTATGGGAGAACTTAAGTCACGAATTAAATTATAATGTTATGTTTAGTCAAAGAGCGCACGTATCTCTTTTCCATAGTCCTGGAGCTAAAGATGTTAATGCCAGAAGATATAATACGATGCGATTAAATGGAACGGACGGTGAGTTATGGGATCTTGATAAGCTTAAAAAAAATATCCCACATTTAAATTATAATGATGCACGGTTTCCAATTATGGGAGCTGCTGTTCAACCTCGTGCAGGTAATGCTAGACATGATTCAGCTGTGTGGGGATATGCTAGAGCGGCAGATTCACTTGGAGTTGATATAATACAAAACTGTGAAGTTACGGGTGTCACAAGACAAAATGGCGATATTGAAACCATTCAAACTTCAAGAGGTAATATAAAAGGAAAGAAAGTTGGTTTTGCGGTAGCTGGCAATACATCACGCCTATGGCAAATGGCTGGATTAGGAAATTTACCAATTGAATCGCATAAACTTCAGGCATTTGTTACAGAATCTATTAAACCTTTTTTAGATCATGTAGTTGTATATGGAGTTGGAGGAGCACATTTTTATATATCTCAGTCTGATAAAGGAAGTCTAGTTTTTGGAGGTGATTTGGATTGGTATAAATCATATGCACAAAGAGGTAACCTACCTATAGTCCAAGATGTTGCTGAAGCAGCTATGGCTATCTTACCTTCTATAGGAAGACTTCGTTTATTAAGACACTGGGCTGGAGTAATGGATATGTCAATGGATGGAACTTTTTTTATATGCAAAACACCAATTTCCAATTTATATCTTAATGCTGGTTGGAACTACGGTGGATTTAAAGCAAGTCCAGCTTCAGGTTGGTACTTTGCTGACTTAATAGCAAATGAACATCCACATAAATACATACAAAATCATCATTTAGAAAGATTTGAACAAGGCATAAATTTAGATGAACGTGGTGCTGGCCCAGATCCAAAGTTGCACGGTTAATATGATTAGAATTAAATGCCCTTATTGTGGAGAAAGAGACCATAGTGAATTTGCTTATGGAGGAGATGCTTCAATTAAATATCCTAACTTAGATGCCTCAAAAGAAGAGTGGACAGAGGCTATATTTTTTCGTGAAAATATTAGAGGTTTTCAAAAAGAAACATGGCACCATCTTAATGGTTGTAGAATGTGGTTAGAAGTAGATCGTTCTACAATAACCCACGAAATAAAGAGTGTTAAGCCTTGTCATCCAGATCTCCAAAAAATAATGGAGTTAAAAAAATGACTTCAAAAAGATTAGATAATTATGGCAAAATAAATCGTGACAAAATTTTTTCTTTTAGCTGGGATCACAAAAATTATTATGGATATGAAGGAGATTCTTTAGCCTCTGCTTTATTAGCTAATGATATAAAAATTATTGGAAGAAGTTTTAAATATCATCGTCCAAGAGGTATTATGTCTTGTGGTGTAGAGGAATCTGGCGCTCTAGTTACTGTAGGAACTCAAGATAGAAAAGATCCAAATGTTAGAGCAACAACACAAGAGCTATATCAAGGTTTAGTAGCAACAGGTCAAAATGCTTTTCCAAGTGTTAACTTTGATATTGGAGGTATAAATAATTACTTAAGTCGATTTTTTGCTGCTGGATTTTATTATAAAACATTTATGGGCATTCCTCCATTTGAATGGGGGAGTGGTACTTCGATATGGATGTTTTTTGAAAAAATTATTCGAAAAGCAGCAGGTATGGGAAAATTATCACGTTTACCTGATCCAGATCATTATGATCATGCGCATGATTTTTGTGATATATTGATAGTTGGATCTGGTCCAGCTGGTATCGCGGCGGCTAAAGAGGCAGCAGATAAAAAACTTGATGTAATTTTAGTTGAACAAGATAATCTTTTGGGTGGAGATCAATTAGCAGAATCTGATTTTGATATTGAAGCGAATTATACAGAACTAAAAAGTCTCGGAGTTCGTGTTATGCATAGAACTACAGCATTTGGTTTGTATGATAACTGTGTTTTAGGACTTTTGGAGAGAGTGACTGATCATACAGGAATAGTAAATCAAAGTTTGCCTCGACAACGTTTTTGGACAATAAGAGCAAAACATATCATTGTTGGCTCTGGCTCATTTGAACGCCATATAGCTTTTAATAATAATGATATTCCTGGCATTATGACTGTTAATGCATCAAAGCATTATTTAAATAGATACGGAATTTTAACAGGTAAAAATATTGTTATTACAACTAATAATGATTCTGTTTATCCAACAGCAGGAGCCTTATTTGAAGCGGGAGCAAAAGTAACTGTATTAGATGCAAGAAGAGATATAAACTTAGAAAAAAAAATCTCAGATAATATTGAAGTAAGAAATGGATGTGTTCCATATAATATTAACGGTTCAAGAGAAATTAATAGTATTGATATAGCAGAAACATCAAATAATCCTTTTAGGAAAACTGATACAATTAACTGTGATCATGTCTTGATGTCTGGAGGTTGGTCTCCGGCAGTTCATCTTCTATCTCATCGAGGTGAAAAAGCTACTTGGAATAAAGAACATTTATGTTTTCTTCCTGGAGATACAAAAGAAAAAATTTCAATGATAGGTTCTGCGCGAGGCATTTGGAATAAAGATGATTGTATAAAATCAGGTATAGCAGGCACTTTAGAAGCAATGAATAAAATGGGTTTATCTAAAACGAATTATTTTTTTCCAAAAGAGGGTGGTTGGAAAAATGCAATTCAACCTTTGTATGAAGTTAAATATAACAAATCTCGTTCAAAAAGTTTTGTAGACTACCAGCATGATGTAACAGCTGATGATATTCGCTTGGCTCACCGTGAGGGTTTTATATCAGTAGAACATTTGAAGCGTTACACCACTTTAGGTATGGCAAATGATCAAGGTAAGATGGGTAATATAATTGGTATTTCCTTAATGGCTGATCTTTTAGATAAAGAAATTCCAGAAGTTGGAACAACAGTTTTTCGACCTCCTTTTACTCCTATTTCAATAGGAGCTCTTGCGGGACGTAATGTTGGTAAACACTTTAGACCACTAAGGATAACACCAATGCATCAGTGGAATTTAAATAACGGTGCAGTTATGATTGAAGCTGGCCTTTATCAGAGACCTTGGTATTTTCCTAAAAAAAATGAGACTTTAAGTGATGCTTATATCAGAGAAACTACTATTGTAAGAAAATCTGTTGGTATTTGTGATGTTACATCTTTAGGAAAGATTGCAGTGCAAGGCCCTGATGCAACAGAATTTATTAATCGAATATACACAAACCCATTTGCAAAATTACCTATTGGCAAAACAAGGTACGGAATTATGTTGCGTGATGATGGCATGGTAATGGATGACGGTACCTCTTGGAGACTATCTGAACACGAATATTTAATGACTACTTCAACAGCACAAGCAGGTAAAGTTATGTCATGGTTAGAAGAATTATTACAAACACGATGGACTGATTTACAAGTGAATGTAACAAGTGTTTCAGAGCAATGGGCTGCAGCGGCTATATCAGGACCAAAATCAAGAGAGGTGCTCCAAAATTGTATAGAGGATCCTTCCTTGATTGAAAATGAAAATTTTCCTTTTATGGGTTTTATTTCAACGAATTTAAAAGGCGGTATACCTTGTAGAATAGTAAGAATTAGTTTTTCCGGAGAGCTTGGTTATGAGGTTTATATTGTTTCTGATTATGCAAATACGATGATGGATATGCTTTGGAAAGAAGTAAAAGAATTTAATGGATGTCTATATGGCTTAGAGGCACTTGGAGCGTTGCGTGTAGAAAAAGGTCATGTAACTGGTGCAGAACTTGATGGGCGAACAACAATTGAAGATGCAGGTTTAGCGAAAATGGCTTCGACTAAAAAATCATATATTGGAAGTGCGATGAGAAAAAGAGGCGTTTTAGATTCAATGGAAAGAGAACAACTTGTAGGTTTTTTCCCAGTTAATAAGAATCAAAACTTTGATGCTGGAACAATAGTTTGTGAAAAAGATAATATAGAAGGCTTTGGTATAGGTCGGATTACTTCAGTTACACATTCTCCTGAATTAGGACATTGGATAGGAATAGGTTTTGTTAAAGGAGGAAAAGAAAAGTGGAAAAATACTGTTTTGATTGGAAGTGATCCTGTTCGTAATAAACAAATGGAATTGCAAGTTGTTTCGCCACATATGATTGATCCTGAAGGGAAAAGAATGCATGCTTAAAAGATACTCAACTTTAGATTCTAATTATATTGCTGGTAAATATCCTTTTGAAAATAATACAGATATTATCTTCAAGGAATGTATAAATTTAAATTTACAACAAATAGCATGTTGGCCAAATACTTTATCTCAAATGGATGATATTTTTCAAAAAGAACTAAATTTAAATAATTTTCCAAATTTCAATAAAGGTGTTGTAGAAAAAGAATTTTCATTTTGGAGAATGGAACCTCTTAAATGGTGGATATTAGATAAAAAAATAACTATACCTCAAGATTTAGGAACTAACTTAGATATGTCACATGCTTTTACTTGTTTAAATATTTCTGGAAAACATGCTACTTTGTTACTTAACAGATTTTTACCTATAGATCTTAGGGATAAAATGTTCCCTGATACTTCTTCTTGTAGTTCAGCAATGCATCACGTCAGTATTAAACTGCTTAAATATTCTAATAATAATTATAAACTTTTTATTCCTAGAGGGTTTGCTTTATCCATATGGGAGCTTTTATTAGAGTCTTCAAAACAGTTTGGTTATGAAATTTTAGAAAGATAATAAATATCATAGACAAAATTTTTATAAATGAATAAATTGAATCAATGAATTTTACCTCTGAAGAATATTTACAAAGACTAAATAAAGTCAAACAAAAAATGTCTGAAAAAAATTTAGATGTTCTAATTCTTTCTGATCCATCCAATATGAATTATTTAACTGGATATGATGGTTGGTCATTTTATGTACCGCAAGGTGTTATTGTTTCGCTTGATAAGGATGGGCCCATTTGGTTTGGTAGAAAGCAAGATTCAAAAGGGGCAATGATAACGACTTATCTTAATCATGATAATATATTAGGTTATCCTGAACATCTAATTCAAGCTCCTCCAAAACATCCATATGATTTTGTTGCTGAGTTTATTAATGAAAATAATTGGAGTAATAAAAATATTGGTGTTGAAATGGATAGTTATTATTACACAGCTGAAATTCATAATCGTTTATTTACACAATGCTCTAATGCAAAATTTAAGAATGCCCATTTATTAGTTAATTGGATAAGGTATGTAAAATCTGATGCAGAAATTGCATATATGAAAGAAGGTGCAAAATTAGTTGAAGCTGGAATGCAAACAGCCTTTGATGAAATAAAACCAGGTGTTAGACAAAGTGCTGTCGCAGGTAAAATACAAAATACACTTTTAGGAGGTAATCCAGATATTAATATAGGAGGTGAATATGGTGGGTTAAATATGATTTTAGCAAGTGGCAAGTCTGCTTCTGCATCTCATTTGACACCCACAGATAAAAAGTTCAATAATAATGAAGGAACTATTATAGAGTTGGGGGGAGTAAAACATAGATATCACTGTGCTTTATCAAGAACAGTCTACATTGGTGAACCTAATAAAAAACTTGCAGATACTTTGAAGATTACAAATGAAGGAATTGAAAGAGCTATAGAGGCAACTAAACCAGGTAATACATGTCATGATGTTGCCATTGCGTTTTGGAAAGTTTTAGAAAAGCATGGTGTAGAAAAAGAATCAAGAGCTGGTTATTCCATAGGTCTTGGTTATCCTCCAGACTGGGGAGAACATACATTAAGTATTCGAAAAAACGAAATGACAGTTTTAGAACCTAATGTGACCTATCATCTAATGTGCGGAATGTGGATGGATACATGGGGGTTAGAGCTTAGTGAGAGCATCAGAGTTACAAATGATGGGTGTGAATTATTTTGTAATTTTTCAAGAGATTTGCACATAGTAAAGTAAATTAATCATTATCATCTCCACCACCAGCACCTTTAGATCTTGATTCCTCAGACTCAGGTACATAAGATTGAAAAGCTAGTGCTGCAATTTTATTCCAATTATTTTGATTTGGACTTAATCCTAAAGATAAATATTTTTTAGAGTCTATTAAATTAATATCTATATCTAATATTTGATTTCTGTTAGGTGTATTTGATAAAATAATTTTAATAGAATTATTTATTTTTTTTTCAAATAATATTTTATTGATTGAAATTTTTTCTTTATTCATCAAACAAAGAATTTCTTTATCATTTAATATTTTTCCATAAATATCTTTTTTTATATATCTACTAAGTAGCGGAATTAGAAATATTGGATCATAACAGTTTATTAAACTGAACTCATTTACATTGCTTGTATTAAATTTAGATACAATATAATCAATTACTCCTGGACCAGTAATTAAATTAGATTTATTATTTAAGTCAATAACTCTTTCATTTTTAAATAGATCAATTTTATAGTTATATTGCTCATCATTTTTTTCAATAAATGAACAAAATAAATCTATCCCTTTGAGGTTATATAATTCAAACCAGGTTATTATATAAGCAGCATCTTCATCAGCACCATATGGAAATCCTAGGCTTGCAAATGCTCTTTGCGCATTTGTATATACTTCATAGTAAGAGTAACTCACAAATTAATTGTAGGAATTCATTGTAGCAAAACCCCAGCTATCAACGTTATGTTTATTTAAATTTGATAGAAAGGGCGCTCCTGAAAAAAAACTCACACGCAGCCATCTATCTGATTTTGGATCATATCTGTTAGCCCCAAAAAAAGATAATTTAAATCTCAACATGTTTATCGGTATAGTGTCTTTACTAAGGATATTATCATGAATTTCTGCAAACGGGTATTTTGTAAGAGATTGAATTCTTCTTATAATTCCTCTAAATTTTGGATTGAATAACAAATATTCAGCAATAGATAAATCAAGATTTTCTTTTTGTATTTTTGAATATAAACTATGAACCATTTTTGCAACACCAAGATTTTGTTCTAATTCACTTCCATCTTCATTATATCTTTCCCCTAATCTTGGCTCAAGTTTTGCAGCTGAAATATACCAAAACAAAAAGTTATTGTCTTTTTTTGCAAAATCAACTTTTAATGCCCAACTATAATTTTTTTCAATCACACTGTTTAATTCTTTTAGTGTTTGTGTCCCATTAATTTCCATTACCTCAGTATCTGACATGTTTTCGGCAAAATTTTCAGAGTCTTCTGGATATAATTCTAGCAGCTGAACTTTAGCAATTTCTTGAGTATCATAATTAAAATTTTTGGTTGTATAATTAATTAAATCTATCCAATGCACATACTTATAGCTTTTATTTCTGTAATTTTTAATATGATTGATAAATTTTTTTAAATCCTCAAGAGTTTTTGTATTTTTTTTAATTTGATATTCATCAAATGTTGTAACTTCTTTTAAATAGAGAAGAGCTTTTTCAAGTAACTTTGAATAATTAGAAAGCTTTATTGAATCTATATTTTTATTGAGTACTTGACTCAAAGATTTAGTGTATTGATCCATCCATTTATTGATTAATTTTGGATGTTTAATAATAAAAGGTGCCATCCCTAAGCCAGTAGAATTACCAATACCAAGGTGTTGCTTAATTGTATTTTCAAGTTTTACTGCTTTATTAGGATTTTTTTTTCTTGCCACATGCTCAACTAAATCAACACTAAATTCTCTAATAATATAAACTGCAAGCATTTCTGCTCTAAAAGGTTGATTAAAGTCTGTCACTTCTTTTGTATTGGTAAAGTCTGATAATCCAAATTTTCCACTTCCATACACAGCTGTTGTACGTAAAAGATAACCAACTTTATTGATTTCATTTATGTCAGGTTGTTTACCTTTAGATAAACAATTTACGACATACTCGAATAATCGAACACTTTTATTTGCTCTGCTTAAAACTAATTCTTTTGAAGAATTACGTCCTGATTCTTGTAGAGGTACATTTTTTCTTAATCTACCTAGCTCATCAACATTCAATTTGCCACTGATCAATGAATAGGCAGTATCCCATTTTTCTGCGATTACTCTATCACTTCTATCTGCACTATCTAGGTGTTGTGAGAAACAAACTAATGAGTAAATATTGTTATTTACAAAGATTTCATAAACTACTGTTCCATAGCCATCGTCATCTAGGTCAAACTTTGATTTTGAAATTTTCCAATTATCAAATAATAATCTTCTCAGCATACTTCTAGAAAAGCTTAATCTGGAAGGATATCTAGACCCCATTTTATCTAGAGTCATAATATCTGAGGAATTTATGTTTTGTTGTAACATATACAAATATATATAGTGGATTATTATCTTTTTCACTATTAGAAGTTAATACAAAAATATGGATATTGATAATATACTCATAGATGGTCTTGAATATGTAAACTGGAATAGAGACTTGTTTGAAAAGGCTCACGCTGGAGGCTTAACAGCAATTCATGCAACCCTAGTATATTGGGAAGATACCAAAGAGTCTTTTGAAAAAATAGATTATTGGGATAATCTTATACAATCAAATAGTGATATATTAGCTCATGTTAAAAAATCTTCAGATATTCTTGAAGCTAAAAAATCTAATAAAATTGGCATAATTTATGGCTTTCAAAACTCAGCACCAATAGCAAATGATATTTTTTTAGTAGAAAAATTTTTTACAAGAGGTTTACGTTTTATGCAACTTACATACAACAATCAAACCCCTTTAGCTGGAGGATGTTTTGAAAAAAATGATTCTGGCGTATCACGATTTGGTGAAATGGTAATTGAAGAAATGAATCGTTTGGGAATGATTGTAGATTTAAGTCATGCTGGAAAACAAACATGTTTAGATGCAATAACCTGTAGCAATATCACATGCTAATCCAACTTTTTTTCATAAATCGATTAGAAATATTGATGATGAAGTTTTAAAAAAATTAGCTGATAAAAATGGTTTTATAGGTTTAAGCCTTTACCCCTATCATTTAAAAAATCACGGTGATTGTAAGTTAAAAGATTTTTGTCAAATGATTATAAAGTTAATCAATATGATCGGAGAGGATAGTGTTGGTATTGGATCTGATCTATGTGTTAACTGGCCAGATAGTGTAGTCATGTGGATGAGAAATGGAAAATGGACAAAAAAAATAGATTATGGAGAGTCTAAAGATAAAAATGCAAGTTGGCCTAAACCTGTATCATGGTACTCAAAACCTGAAGATTTATCTAATTTATTATCTGGAATGGTTTCAAATGGGATTAGTGAAAAAATTGCATACAAAATTGTTGGCAAAAATTGGCTTAATTTTATGACTAATCATTTTTAATTTTTT
>CABXJB010000025.1 GCA_902512415.1 uncultured Alphaproteobacteria bacterium | reverse complement strand
AAAATTGAGTAATTTTCTAATGCGTCTGGTAATTGCGTTAAATTTTCCCATAATGAGTCTGTCGCAATGGCATTGTCTATTTCTTCATCAGTCATGATAGGCATTTGCAAAACACGAATAATCGCACTTGATACTGGAAGTGCTATAGCAGCATTTGTTGTGTCAACTTTTGCAATTTGTAAAGCTGTTTGGATTTGTTCAACATAAATTTCTGGATTTGTGCGGAGTAATTCCTCACTACCATTGTCAACATTGCGGTAACTAAACTTAGTAAGTGTCCAACGATCATTGTCTTCTCTAAGTTGTGCAACTTTAACAGCTGTCGGCGTTACTTCTATCCCAACTACCTCTTCTTGAGATGCGCTATATTTACTAATAAGATTAAAAAAGTATTTGCTAAGCGGAGAAAATAACCCACCTTTTTTTTTAGCGCGGATAGGAGCATTAACTTTTTGCCCTTTATCTTTTTTTTTCTTCCCAAGTCCAAAAACCATAATGATTCTGAGATTAATATTTGAATTTCAAGCATTGTCATTAAAAAAAATGAAAGGGATCCAACTTGGGCACATATTTGGGATAAAGTTCACATCTTAGTAGCCTAGTAGGTCAATTTGGACTTGAAAAGATGCTTTTGTTGAAAAATGTTTAACTAAATAGTTTTTTTGTACAGTAGATATATATAAGGTCTCAACAGTGATTAAAAAGCAATAAAAGTAAAAAAAGGGTAGGAAAAATGACAAAACAAGAAGATTTGCTGAAAAATGGTAGCGAGCTATTAATAGAAGCCTTAATTGTAAAATGTGTAGATACCTATCATTTATCCGATTTACATATTAGATCTAACCAAGCAATAGCGATTAGAGAACACGGTGAAATTATTATATTACCGGATGATGTAGTCTCTGGTCAGGAAATCAACAAATTTCTTCAAAAACATCTTGATACCTTTCATTATGAAAAACTTAACAAGGAAATGCAACTAGATACGGCTTTTGTTATTCAGGGCGTTCGCTACAGAGCTAATATATATGAATCTTTGAATGGTACTTGTATGGTGCTGCGAAAAATTGAAACTATTATTCCTGTCGTAGAAGAATTAGATATTCCTCCTGTTGTACTTGATGCTTGTGAATATAAAAGCGGATTAATACTTATTACTGGACCAACCGGTTCGGGAAAATCTACTACTTCAGCAGCAATACTCAATCGTATTAATTTACAACGAAAAGAAAATATTATTACAATTGAAGATCCCATAGAATTTATTCATCAAAATCAAATGTGTATTGTTTCTCAAAGAGAGATAGGAAAGCACGCCACTAGTTTTGCTGCCGGACTAAAAGCCGCTTTACGAGAAGATCCTGATATTATTCTACTCGGCGAAATGCGCGATTATGAAACAGTATCTGCTGCCTTAACGGCTGCAGAAACCGGGCACTTAGTTTTAGGAACTTTACATACAAACGGAGCGCCTAATACTATTAACCGACTTATTGATGTTTTTCCTCCTACCCAACAGGCACAAGCTCGCTCTATGTTATCCCAATCTCTTCGTTTAGTCGTAACACAACAACTCCATAAAACAAAAGATGGATCAGGAAGAGTGGGAGCGTATGAAGTTATGGTTTGTAATAATGCAGTGCAAAACTTAATTCGAGAAGATAAAGTCTTTCAAATTCCAAGCATTATGCAAACGGCTATGGCAGAAGGTATGGTAACGATGGAAAAATCTGTCGCAAATTTAAAAGCAATGGGGAAAATATAATTTAATTTAAATGAAAAGAAATAAAGGATTTTCATTGATTGAGTTCATGGTTGTTGTGGCTTTAATAGGTGTATTATCTATTTTTCTCTACACGCCAAAAACATCACGGTGGAACACTGAAGTCTCTGCCGCACAATCGAAGATTGTAAGTTTATTAAAATATTATCAAAAGAAATCAATGCGTGATGGATATAAATATTACGTACGATTGAATCAAAATCTTGGACAAAACATATTTGAAATGGACGCCTATATTGATAAGAATATTACTTCCCGTCAATCAAGTTGTACTTCTAGTAATGATGCTAATTTTGAAGAAAGACGTCTATTTGATTCCTTGAAAAATATTCGTGTAGTTGGATGTCAAGCAGGGGGGAAAGCTTGTAGAAATGCCAGTTCGACTAATATGGGAATTTGTTTTTTCCCTAATGGGTCTGCCGCTGCCACTCAGAATAAAAAAGAATGGTATATATTTCATGCAGCAGGCGATAATACAGCTCATGCAAAAAATGCGTATAAATTTGTTGTTTGGAAAACAACTTCTTTTATTGAAACGTTTGCGTGTAAAGGAGGAGCTCAGTATGCCAACATATCATCGAGCAACCTTAGTTGTTCGACAAATTGGATAGAGGAATAATGCACAGCAATAAGTATACTAAAGGAGTATCCATTATCGAAGCTTTATTAGCCGCTGTTATTGTGGGTATTGGTTTTATTTCTGTCTACACCATGGCCACCACCGCAACACGCATGATCTATAGTGCCTCCCTACGTGATAATGATACATTATCTACTTCTATGATTATGGATGATATGGCATTGGATAAATTTTCAGTAGCAGATAGCGCGTATCATGAATCAATCTCTTCTTCTAAATATAATAATCTTGATTTAAGTAAAAATTGTGGAGCAGCACCGACAGGAACATCTAAGAAAATGGAAAGACAAAAAATACGATGGTGCAATTTCTTAAAACTCAAGAAAGGCGGAATGGGAGATGTTGGTAGTAAGGGAGGTAAAAGTGATCTACGCAAAATGTTTGTTCGTGATGTCACAATTTCAGCAAATGGATATCAACAAAAGTATAAAGTAATCGGGTTACGCATTGAGCATTATTCTCGCAATAGAGAACAAAAAAAATTTTATAGGAAAATTCTTCATGAATAACAACAATACTATCAGAGGATTTACACTTCCTGAAATTTTAGTATCAACCGCAATTGGTGCTATTATTTTAGCAGCCTTATTTGTTTCTTTTATAATGTTTCAACGATCGTATGAATTACAACGCGAAATGACGCGTAATCAGGAAAGCGGACGTATGACACTAGACTTTATGGTCGAGGAAATACGTAATGCTGGTTATAAGGATTTTAATAAAGGAAGTCCTGTTCCTATTAATCAAGCCGTTATACTAGAATCTCCTACAACCAATCTTAATCCAAGTGGTACGCTTCCCGCTGATTGTGGAGAAATAATTTCAGTCATGTATGATATTGTTCCAAGTCAAAATGATATGACTAATTATAATTTTGTAAGACGCAAAGTAAAATATTATGGAGAAAAATACGCACCAGGAGGAGTTACCGCTTTATCACGGTGTCGTTTAAAGCGTCATCAATGTCATTATGCATATGTTGTATCAACTGCAAAATTTAGTAAAATAAATAATAATTCGAAGTATCCTTGTGAAGAAGAAACTGTTTTGGATTACTTGTATGATTTAAGTTTTTCATTTTCTGATTATAAATACGATCATTTTGCCGGACGTCTTCATCCGTTAACACGTTCAGCAAAATCATCTCATAACTATGCTCACTCTGGTTGCATTAATGATTTTACGAAGAATGTTGCTTGCGGACAATATCCTAACCGGGCACGTACCGTGGATATGAATTTAAGTATTGTCTCGGGCAATGAGATAGGTAGTGTCCCTGATGATCCGAGTGATAATCCTGATAAGGGAAAACGGTTTTTAACTTTTTATAACGCAACGATGGTGCTGCGCAACTTATGATGAAAATTAATAAAACACAAAAAGGATTTGCACTTGTTGTTTCTTTACTTTTATTGCTCATGATGACTGTGATGGGAGTGGCTATGATGGCACGTTCAAATTTAAATACCAATATGTCAGTGGAATATGACCGCTCTGAACACGTGTTTATGGCAGCAGAAGCTGGGATAGAACATGCCAGACGCTATTTAGAAAATGAGTCTGGACAAAATAGATATCCAGGAAATGCAAAAGGTCCTATTAATAGCATTCCTAAAAATAGATGTCTGGCTGATTATCAAGATGGGATTGGTACACAATATGATACCTTGGGTAAGGATGGCGGACAATATGCCTACAGATTTCCCGCTATACAAAATGGAGATACCCTAAGTGCAGGTCAATGCGTTACGTTCAATTCTTCTGGGGATACAAATTATCGTCGGATGGATTGTGAATTTGATTTGCAAAATGATTCGAGCTCTAATACGGACGAAATAAATTTTTTTAAAAGATTTGGTTTTAGTTATTATGTTTTTTATGAAGGCGAAGCAAGCGCTGCTGGAAGCTCAACTTCTGTTGGAACAGGATCAATTGGTACCTCAACTGAATACGCAGCTACAGGTAAAGGTACAGCTTATTATTATAAAGTTATTTCTTGCGGTGCTTCTTTTGATAAAAATAAAAAATTAAAACAAATACAATCTTTAGAAGCAAGGATTAAATTAGATAAATAATGTTTAATATACCATTCCCTATTTACCAAAAAGCAGTGAATATAATATTTTATGCACCATTATGGACCCTTAAATGTTGTAAACATCCATTTTTACGTTTAACAATTTTTTTATTACATAGTTTTATCTTCAATAATTTGTTAATATTAAATAAAAGTAGCAGGGTGAAAATATGATCAAATGGTGGTTTCTTATAATAGGTATTATTATAGCTAATCCTCTTTTGGCAAAATGCAAAATTGATACCCATCCCTTTGGCACGTCAGCAAGTAAAATTGAAAAATCAGTAAGTGAGTGGGGTTCTTTTGAACCTATTCCAAATGTTAATAAAGAAATATTTACAAGTTTTGAAACCATTTGTCCTGAACTAAAAAAATCAACACTTGGAAGAGAAACAAATGTCTTCTATCACTTTATTAAAGATAAATTAGTTGCCATTGAACTAGTGTTACAAACAACGGATAAGCTCGAGCTATTTGAATGGGGGAAAAAACAATTTGGTATTAGTGAAGAGCGTGATTTAGCTAAAGCGGAACAAGTTATACAAGTAGAAGATGGTAACCGCATTATCCAGTTATTTGTTGGTGTATTACCTGATGTGACGTTTCAAAATGTTGTATTAATTTCAACAAAACATGATGATCTTTTTGAATATCAATATCAACAAGAAGATAATATTAACTGGGATACATATGAAATGGCTCCATTAGAACCAATTACTCTTGGAGAGGAGAACTAATGCGCTCTATTCTTATTCTTCTCATAGCTGGATTACTACTCTCTTTTCCTATTTTGGCTAAAGGACCTCCTCCTGGAACAGGAGTAGGAGATGTAAAGGCCAACATCATGATTATGTTGGATGATTCAGGGAGTATGAGTGCCACCGATCCTTCGCCAGGAATGTCTTATTGTACTTATGATGTGGATGTTGCTAATAATGGTGACATATTTACAGCAGACCCTTGCTATCACAAAGTTACCCGCCTTGATTCTGCTTATAAAATTAAAGCAACATTCGGGGGATCATATAATTTTTATAGTAATGTAAGTGGTATCGCAGCCTATTATCAACCTCGGACCGTTGCATTGGATCAAGGGGACAGCACCGATGAGTATGTTTTTGTAGGCCGCTATCAGGCAAGAGGAGCTGGAAGTTTTGGATCAAGCTCAAGATATAGCACAATCCTTAAAGTGTGCACAGGTATCACAACTACAGCTGCCTGTCCGAAAGCTGGAACACTTGTCGCCGTTAACGACAGGCAAGACAATCAATCCTATGCTATGGATTTGGCCGTCCAAGGAAACTATGTTTACGCCCTAACCTATGGTGGAATGCATATTCAAAAATACAATAAATCTGATTTAAGTTTTGTTATAAGGAGAAATAACATAAAGAACACGGATTTTAATAGAAGGTATAACTACCATTATGACTCCCTCGCAGTTGTAGGGGATTATGTTTATGTTTCAAGTTATTGGCAAAGAAAAATTTGCCGCTATAATGCGTCTAATTTAAGCAATGCTAATTTTTCAAATGGACAACATTGCATTACTTCACCTTGGTATCAGTGGAGAGGGCTAGCGGCTTCAGGGAAAACAACCACGTCAACGGCTGATGATTTTTTATATACATGGACTCATCATAATTCTTCTTCAGGAACGATTAATAAATTTAATGCAAACTCCGGTGCCTTTGTTACGCGTTTTGCTCGAAGAGGTACCTCCGCAGGACAAATCTGGAATATCTATAAAGGAATAGGAGTTGATCCAAGCGGCAATCTATATGTTCCTGAGGGGGGAAGTAGTAGCAGAACATATATCTCTAAATTTACTAGTGCAGGTACATATGTATCACGGGGACCCAAAACAGCACAACAAGGAAACAGAATGAAAGTGGCTCATACAGCTATTCGCGCTATCCTAAAAGATCCTGATTTAACGGCGGGGGCAGATTTTGGTATTATGTCGTGGGGAACAGCTTTTGTTATTCGTACCAAAATTTCTCCAAAAGGGGCAAATGAAATATTAAATAAAACGCTACGGCAAATTTATCCAAGGGGCGGGACATATTTAGGAACAGCTTTGCGTTATGTTCGAACTAGATATTGGCATAAATCAGGTCAAACACCAATAGATCTCGGGGCAAAATGTCAGGGCAATTTCAATTTAATCATCAGTGATGGGCAGTATTGGGGCAGCCCAACTCCGGAGACCGAGATGCCTATACTATCTAAACATAGTACAATGCCTGTTAAAAGCTTTATTGTGGGGCTTGGAAACTCTATTTGGGGATCCTCAAAATATATTAATCTAGCTAAATCACAATACGGTGATACAACTCCTCCAGGCGCACTATTTGCTAATAATGTTACAACATTAACGCAGCAATTACGCTCTGCTATATTAGCGGCTATCAACGGTAATTTGACATTTACATCGCCAAAGGTTGATTTTAGTTCGACGCCTAATGGGTATATTTGTCAACCTTCCTTTAAATATAAAGAAGCTGATCAATGGCAAGGACTGCTTACACGTTATGAAATTAAACAAGACGGCAGTATTGATGATCCAACAGGACAAGATCCTAATAAAACAATTCGTTTCCATAAAAAATTAGATGGTCGTTCTTCATTGGTTACTAATTCCAACGGCCGAAAAGTATGGACTGTTGATCAGGATATCGAAAACCCAACATCAGGTGTTTATCAAAATAATAATTTTGATCCTGAATATTCTACAGGTAGTCAAAATTTAGTAGATGCAAGTACGTATGATCTTATGACGGGCGGGGAGACAGTTATAGGTAAACGTGATGTTGCGCGTATCATGCGTTTTATGCGCGGACAAGATATGTTCGATCAAGATTCAGATTGTAAAAATATTAAAGCAATAAACTTTAATAAAAAATGTTATACAGAAGATAAAGGAAGTGCAAAAGCACCCTTACTTTATAAACTCCATGATTTTTATAACTCCGTTCCAGCCTATGTGGGTCCTCCAACAGCTGTAGCTTCTCCTGATATCAAAAATACAGAGAGTGAATACCGGTATATAAATAATTTTGCAGCTTTTAAAAATAAACATAAAAACAGAAAAAATGCTCTAATCATTGGATCCAATGGTGGAATGATTCATGCCTTTGATAATGGTTGTAAAACTGCAAATGCTAGTTGTACTACTCCTTCAAATCCAGGATCTGAATTGTGGGCTTTTGTTCCACCTTCTATCTTACAAAATTTTAAATATATTGTTACCCCTCAAAAATACGATAAGCTTGATGGGGATATAGGTACTAGTGATACAACTATTACTGTTAATAGTACTTCAAATTTCCCTAGCATGGGGGAAATACGCATTAACAATGAGTTCATGCACTATACTGGTAAAACTTCTACAACTTTTACCGGCGTATCAAGAGGATATGATTGTACGAGCAACGCTCCTTTTTGTGATAGTGCTATAGCTCATTCATCAGATGATATCGTTTATAATGAAACGACGGTGCGAAAACCTGAATATTCTGTATTTGGTGTGGATGGTCCTATAGTGGCAAAAGATATTTTTACAGGTGGTTCTTGGAAAACGGTTGCTCTAGCAGGATACGGGAAGGGAGGGCGTGGTCTAACAGCGCTTGATATCACCAATCCTGATAATCCAATTCATATGTTTAGTATTCTTAATAGTATTGAAGGACCAGGTTTAGCAAGAAGTATTAAAGTTTGGCAAACAACGTATAATTTAAGTGCTAAAGTTTATGAAACAAAATTTACTAATCATGCCTATAGCATGAACGTTGAGACAACAACACTAACACATCCTATTAGCTCCACTTTCAAAGATTACATTACCGTTGCTGATACGAGTAAATTTGCAAGTGCTGGATATATAACGGTGATTAATAGTGATGGAAATAATGAAGTTATTTATTATACGAGTAAAAGCGGAAATAAACTTAAAGATTTAATCCGCTCCGAAGATACGAGTGGTAATTCTAATGCAATTGATCTTGAAAAAGGTGCATCAGTATCACAAGATTCTTCTTGCACCGTTGCTTCAACAAATGTTCCAACTGAATACGATTATACCCGTTTAGGATTAACTACTTCGATGCCACAAATTCTTAATGTGAAAGTGAGCGGCAATAAAAAATGGGTAGCTGTTTTTGGTGCTGGTCAAAATTATGGTAAAGACTGTACTACCGGTAATGCTGTCTATGTAATGGATTTAGAAGACAGTCCAGGGGAGATTATAAAACAAATCGTTATTCCTGATGATCCAAATAACTCTATTTATAATTCTGTTAATGCTAATATTTCTATTGTGCAAAGAGACGGTACCACAAAAGCTGATTACTACGGAGCCATTGCCTATGTAACGGATCTTGAAAATAAATTATGGAAGATTGATTTAACAGATAAAGCAGGCGCGCAATTTGGTCGTAAAGTGAAATTATTTGAAGATGTTGCTACCGATGATAATGGTCGCCGCAATTATCAAGAAATTTTACCAGTACTCGATTCAAGCCAAAATGTTCCGATGGGTGGCTCTAAAGTTGAGAGCAATATTTTACGGTTATATTGGGGAACTGGCGATATGGATAATTTGGGAGATCGATCTAATAAAATTGTTAATCGTCTCTACGGTATATCTGATTTAACATTTACTGACTTTGGTATAACATGGCAACCAGCTGACGATACAGCAAATAAAAATGCGCTTTACAAATTAGGAGATTGTTTTAACTCTACGTCCCTTACCTCTTCTACTTGCCCCGTGCTCACCAATGTAGGATCAAAAAATATTGGGTGGTATATCACACTGCCGAAGCAACGAAAAACAACGGGAAGAAAAGCACTATTTGATAAAGAGCAAATTTATTTTGTTGTTTATGAACCAACCACTAAATTATGTAGTCCCGGGGATGCAATTTTAGGAAGCTACGGATATATGTGTCCTAATTATAAAAGATTGGTAATAGCACTTGGCGCCGGAGTGGCGACAGGAGCTACAACCCAAGGAAGTCAGATATATGTTGGTGTCTCCAATGCAGGGACAGCAGGTACGTATAACAGAGGTGATATTTTAGAACAAACAGGATCTGGCTTTGGTGTTTCTGGTTCAGCAGCAGCTGTTGCTAAAGATGTGAAAGATAATACAAAAGGAACAGATAGTATTATCGTGCTCTCTCCAACGGGTACATCATCTACTGGAGAAAGTACTATTGATGCATGGCGTCATTATTCAGGTGAAAATTATTTTGATAAATAAATAAGCTTAATACTGTACTTTGTAGAATATTATATTTAGGGAAGTTACTTTAGAGTTCCACTAATATTGAGGGTGTTATTCCTAATAGTTTCCCCCCTGCAATGTAGCACTAGTCTCTAAATATAAGCAATTATTCACCTTTAAGATGACCTCAAATATTGCACTCAATAAAAAAAACATATAAAATATAACATTATGATGCCTTTTTTAGCCTTAGCCAGTGTACTAGTTACTTTAGTTGTCATGCCAACAGTAGCCCCATTTAAAGTTCTTGAATCGAAGGAAGATTCCATCACCTTAAGTGCGTTTGAAAAGAATTTTGATGCAGCAAACATTTATGCAAAAGGTTATTGTAGTGAGAAAGAAAAGGTGCAAGTACTAAATAAATCAGAAAGTCGTGACTATAAAATATTAACTACATTACATGAATATAAATTTGATTGTAAATAATCGTAAATGAAAAATATTTTATTAACATTCATCTTTATCTCATGCTTTATTTCCTCTCCATCTTTATTTGCTATAAGTGAAGCTACAGATTTTGAAACAACTTGTACTAAAACTAATGATCTAACAGGAAAATCCATTGCTTGTTTTAATGAAAATAATCCACTTCAATCTGTGGGATTATTTTTTGGTTGTTCTCGCATGTTACAATACAGTATTTTGACAAAAAAAGATGGGAGAATTAAAAAAGCCCCAAGACGCTTAGTTTTTGATATTGAAAACATATATTTCAGACCGAAGTTTACTGAAGAAAAAAATTATATTAAAAGAAAAACATTAGAATTAAAAAGTGCAAGTAACAAAAATATTGGCCAATGCAAAATTATTGAGAGTCCTGCAAAGATTACCGAGGAGCTTAAATTAATTTTGGATGTAAATACTTCGCGTAATATACTTTAGAAAAATATCTTTGCCACCTAAAATGTTTTCGATAAGAATAAACTTGCAAGTTGATTAGGTCTTGTGCTGGATAAATCGTAATCAAGACTCACCTTTAGATCAACCCAAGCGATATTTTTTATTACCTCAACATTAATATTTGCTGTATCCTGCATTGCTAAAGTATATTCAGTATCGTTGTTTGCAATATAACTTGCTCCTAGAGATAAAGTATCACTGTAAGAATTATCACTTTGATCTCTTTCATAATTAGTCATTATGGTTACACCGTTTTTTGTAATGAAATCAAATCCAAGACCAGCTCTTATATTATGCGTTGCCTCTTTAGCAACGGATAACGTATAATCTGTATTTGGATCGGAGACATATGAAACGGTGGCATTGGAAGAAGGACTAAAGTTTACCCCGTATTCTAAAAGGCCACTTGGTTTTAATGTTATATTATTAAATTGCCTAACATCATTGACTCTCATTCCAAAAGATACCATGCCTGTTTTTATGTGTTGTGTATCATAAGTCAGTGCATCTGTTCCTGTTTCGCTATAACTTGACAACTCCGTGTAACCAAGATCTATCCTGCCACTTGGTGTTATGTTAAATTTATCTTTATTAAAAGTGGTACTATAATTCAATGAGCCAAATACTTGGCTGCCGTTTCTATCTCCAGTTAAGGTATTGCTCCCACTTTTTCTCACATGATTTGTCTTGAGGGAACTGACACCAAAAATAATATCCATATATTTTGTATCCGCATGAGGAAACGTTCCGTACAAAGATAAGCTATAAGCGTTCGTATCTAGGGAGGTGCCTGATGTTCCTACCTCAACTTTATCCCTACCAAAGCGAAGAGCATAGCCATACATTTTGTTTTCATTAATTCTCTTATCCATTCCTATGGTTATGCCGTTACTATTTATATCTTTGGCAGATGATAAGGATGTATCGCCAATGTTTCCCACGCTGATACTACCTTCGCTCCAAAATGACCATTTATCAGATAATTGATTTGAAGCGTCATCAACTATAGCAGCTACTGGAATAACATTTGATAGTGAGGACAGCATTTCATTGGAGAATTGAAACTGAATATTTTGCTTAGTTAAATTATTGTCTTTTCTGTGTCGTCTTAGCCAATCCATACGATTAAGCACAGGGGTGGTAACATATTGTAAAATTCTCTTTGGAGCTTCTGTTTGCGCTTCAATTGATCCGACAACATCTTTATTTGTTAATGGATCGGTAGTTGAATTTTCGGTCGTAAAGTTAAGAGTGGTTGAATTAGTGAACCCTGCATAAGACGCACTATCAACATCATCAAAGGCGGTAGCAGCAATAGTAATATAATAGTCAGTTTCCCCATCCAGTGTGCTTGAGGGGTTAATAGTAATAGTGGTGGAACCAGAGCCAGATACCAAACCGCCTGTAACATCGATGGTCTCAACAGTTGAATCATCGGATGATTTTTTAATTAATATATTTCCACTTTCTGCATCAACAGCTTCAGAGAATGTTAAAA
>CABXJB010000024.1 GCA_902512415.1 uncultured Alphaproteobacteria bacterium | reverse complement strand
ATTATCCATATATTTCATTTAGTTTAGGTAATCGGTTAAATATTTTTAATGTATTTATTATGGTTTATTTGATTATAATAACTTTAATTAGATATAATAAATTATTTTATTTTTTACTTTTTTTATTAATAATTTCTATAGTTTCAATCATTCCCACATCTTTTCATTGGAAAAATTTTTCTTATAAATCTTTAATTGTAAAAAAAGAAATGATAACTTTATGCAATAAGTTTGTTAATAATGATGATGCTATTACAATATTCATAAAAGGCTATAGATACAGTAAATTTTTACATTTTGACCATATAGAATTTCTAGCGACTCCTTGGGTTGTAAATTCTTTTTGTAGTGATAATAGCATTAATTTTATTTCAATATCAAATAATATAAAAGTAAATGAAAATTATATCAAAAATTATAAATTTAAAAGATCATACAAAGTTAATTTTCAGAATATATATTTGTATGATACTTTTGATAATTCATTTAAAAAAATTAAAAAGAAGAAATTATTAAAACTTATTGTTGCATATGAAGAAAATAGACATTGGGTATTTAAAATTAATTATTTATCTAATTTAATCAAATTTATTTCAAAAGGTAAGTATGGGTAACTATGATTGTATAATACTTTGTGGTGGAAAATCATCTAGATTAGGAAACTTAAGTAAGCATTTGAGTAAAGTATTAATTAATATTGATTATAATTCTTCTTTTGAAATGAATTTAATAAATATATCTAATTTGAAATTTAATAAACTATTTGTAAATATTTGTAATAATAAAAAAATTTTTGATTCTATTATTAGTAAATATCCATTAGTTAAGCATAGAACAAAATTAATAAAAGAGGTTAAACCAAGTGGTACTTCTGGCGTATTATTAAATAAAAAAATAAATATAAATAATATAGGTAATTTACTAGTAATTTATGGTGATACTATTTCAAAAATTAATTTAGAAAAAGTTGTGAATTATTATTTTAAAATAAAATCTAATTTTTTGATGGTTGTCCATAGAAAAAAAAATGTTAAACATAGCGGTGTATGTGTATTACAAAAAAATAAACTTATTAGTTTTATAGAAAAAAAAAATAAAAACACATCTAAGAGTTTATGGGTAAATTCTGGAATATATTTAATTAGTAATAAATATTTATCAAAATTAAAAAGCGAACATTTTGATTTCGCTATAGATTTTATACCTTTTTTAATTAATAAAAAATTGGATATAGATGTTTATAAAACAAGAAGTAAATTTTTTACTATAGATAATTCAAAACAATTGAATGAAACCAGGCAATATTTTAAATCGAATTAGCTAGAATCGTTCTATTTCCTTTTTTTTCAAACTTCCATTTTAGCTCAACTAATTTTTTTCTCTTCATTTCATTTGCAAAATTAGTATGATTTTTTTTGGGGACATAAAACATAAATAGACCTCCGCCACCGGCTCCTATATTTTTGCAACCTGTAGCTCCAGATTCTAAACCAAAATCAAAAAGTTGATTTAAATAATTATTTGTCATATATTTTGATAAATTATTTTTAATTTTTTGATGTTTATTTAATAATTTTGCAAAATTATTTAGATCACCTTTAATTAATGATTTATAAGATTCTTTTCCTATTTCTTGAATTTCTGACATCAGAACTTGGTAATTTTTTTTTCTTAATTTTTCTTTTTGATCACTTAAAACTTTATTCGAATCTCTGTACTGTCCAGAGAAATATATTTTAATATTATTGTTAAATTTTTTTAAAATTTCTTCATTGATTTTTATATTATTTATTCTAACTTTACCCTTTGTATTAATATTTATTGAATTAATACCTCCGTATACAGAGGAGTATTGGTCTTGTTTGCCACAATCTTTTTTTAATTCATCCATTTCAATTTCACATGATAATTCAGCTAAATACTTTTTATTATATTTTATATTGTAGAGTTTCATTAATGCTGAATTAACACCAACTAAGAAAGCTCCGGATGAACCTAAACCAGAACTTCCTGGAACATCAGAAATTGTGTGAATTTCTAACCCTCCTGGTTTTTTTATTTTTTTTATACATGCTTTTAAGTATTCATTTTTAATTTTAGAAATGTTTTGTACAATTTCATTATGTGAATAACTTAACCAAATCCTATTGTCATATTTTCTTTTTGTAGCTGTCACATATATATATTTATTTATAGTCATTGAGATTAAAAAAGAGCCATGATTTTTATACCAAACTGGAAGATCTGTACCTCCTCCACCTAGAGAAATTCTTAATGGTGTTTTTGTTAAAATCATCTTAGAATTTTATATAGAAAATTTTTTCTAAACGGGTCATATTTGATTAATCCTTTTCTATCTTCATCAAGAAAATTTAAGTACATTTTAATTAAAGCTAAAAAAGCAAAAAAAACAACTTTAATTAATTTAAATATTTTAAAAAAATTTGTTGGTACCTGTTTGGAATATGAATTTTCTTCATAAATTATAGGTATCTCTTTACATTTGTATCCTAAAGTATATGACCTGACTAGTATCTCTGTCATTTTCATTCCATCATGTTTCATATTTAAATTATTTATAACATTTAAAGCAATTTTATTTGAAAATAATTTATATCCTATTTGAGGGTCAGTAATTTTCACTAAAAATAAAAATTTAAAAATTATTAACAAACTTTTTGATAATAAATTTCTTGTAAAAGACCTATTCTTTATAATAGACATTTTTAAATTTTTTGATCCCTGCACAATTTCATATTTCTTTCTGTAATTCAGCATTTCATTTAGATAATCTATTTTTACAGGATAATCAGCCTCTATTACTAAATAATAATCAGATTTAATATAATTAATTCCTTTAATAGTGGCCTGTTGTTGACCTAGATGGTCAGTATTTAAAATATGTATTGGTGAAAATCCAATATTTAATTTTTTAAATTTTTCTATAATTTTTAAAGAATTATCTATGCTTCCATCATTAACAATTATTAATTTATATTTATTAGAATCATTTTTTTCAACCCAATTTAGAATCTTGTTTAAGGTATCTTCAATTACCTCTTCTTCATTATAGCATGGAATTACAATTGAAATTTCTATCATTAATATTAATAAAATGAATCTTGATTTAAGATTAGTATAGAACCAGTATTCTCTAAAGATAGATAAATTTTTGATTCTTTTACTAATAAATCTCTAATTCTCTCACCTAGATAAAATTCTTTTTTTAAATTAATTGATTGTTTCATATTATCATAATCATAAATATATAGTTTTTTTGCTTTTAAAGAAGAAACCAATAAAGTTTTTTCATCATTTAAAAATTGAATCTGTGAAACAGCGGTAGATGGAGGAAAATGAATAATTGGTTCTACAAAATTATATTTTTTATGATTCTTATGGAGTGGAGCTTCTTCTCTAAAGTTTCCATCATAATACTCACCATAACTTGAAATTGGCCATCCATAATTTTGATCTGATATTAATATATTGATTTCATCTCCACCTTTTGGACCATGTTCAGAAGAAAATAATAAATTGTATTTATCATTAAATGTTAATCCTTGCGCATTTCTATGACCAATTGTAAAGATTTTATGATTATTATTAATCATATCTATTTCTATAGTTTTGCCAAAATATGAATTTTTATCCTGAGCAAGAACTCTAATGCCAAAAGTGCCAATTGTAAGATATAACTTATTTTTTTTATGATTTATATCCATTCGACCTCCTGACTTATTGAAAACAACTGGTATGTTATTTTTAACTGGCCATATAGATCTTGTATCACCTATGCTATTTAGTTTTTTTCTAAATTGCCTAATTTTTTTATTACTAACACAATCTTTATATGTAAAAAAATTTTCAAACATTAAAGTCTTTGTGTCCATTTCGGCTACTGCAATAGATGTATTATAACAGTTAAAATCATTAATATTTTTTATAAATGAAACATAGATTTTATTATCAATTATTAGAGTATCTAAAATTTTGTTATATTGTTTTGATTTATTAATTTTTTTGTTAAAATTAGTATCTATAATCTCAATATTATCTTGCTTAATTTTTTTAATAAAAAATTCTGCATTTTTACTAACAAATATTATATTTTTATTAAAAGTATCTATGTAAAAAGAATGATTTGTGCCCGTGTATTTACTTTTAACTGGGACTTTATAAAATTCAGGGTAATAATCTAAATTAAATTTTTCTTTGATATTATTAACATTTAAATATTCGTAATCAAAATTTCCAAAAAAACTAATATTATGTTTTTTGCCATAAAATTTCATTGAGTATGGAATATTCTTAATATAGCTTGGAATTAATTTTAAAGTATTAGAGCTAAATTGAGTATTTGGATACTTTATTACATATAAATAAAACGATAATATAAAAAATAGAAAACAAATAATAGCAATTAGTGAAATTCTTTTATTAAAAAACATTAGTTAATTTATATATTGTTTTGTAAACTTCCATTATATACATTGAATATATGATTAATAATAGTGATTTTGTTAAAGATTTTTTTTTAGATGTTCCAAAAATTATTAATAAAATAAATTTTAATAATATTGAGATTGCTATAAAACTTATATCAAAAACTAAAAAAAATAATGGCAGAGTTTTTTTTGTTGGGTTGGGAGGTAGTAGTGCAAACTGTAGTCATGCAGTTAATGATTTCAGAAAATTATGCAATATTGAGGCATATACCCCTACAGATAATGTATCTGAATTGACAGCAATAGCTAACGATGAGGGTTTTGAGAAAATTTTTACTAACTATTTTTATAATTGTAATATTAAATCAAAAGATTTAGTTATAATTTTGAGTGTTGGCGGAGGTAGTTCGTTAAAAAAAGTAAGTTTACCGATAATTAAATTATTTAAGATATTAAAAGCTAAAAATGTAAAGACATTTAGCATTTTAGGAAAGCAAGATGGTTATGCAGGGAAAAACTCAGATCATTCAATTATAATCCCAGAAGTTTCTAAAGATCTTATAACTCCTTTTTCGGAATCTTTTCAATCTCTAATATTGCATTGTATAGTCTCTCACCCTTTGTTAAAAGTAAATAAAACAAAATGGTAAAAATTAAAGATTTAAATATTAAAATTTTTTCAGATGGAGCAAATTTAGATTATTTAAGTAATATTGCTTCAAAAAAAATAATCAAAGGCTTTACTACAAATCCAACACTTATTAATAATAATAATATTACTGATTTTAAAAAATTCGCAAAAAAATTTATTTCTAAAATAAAAGGAAAATCTGTATCGTTTGAGGTAACTGCTGATTCTTTTAAAGAGATGGAAAGACAGGCTCACTTTATAAGTTCTCTAGCTCCAAATATTTACGTTAAAATACCTATTACAAATACAAAGAAAATTTCTACTTTAAAATTAATTAAAAAACTTACCAATAAAGGGGTAAATATTAATATTACAGCAGTAATGACAATTAAACAAATCAATCAAATTAGAAAAATAATTAATAAAAATACACCTTGTTATATTTCTATTTTTGCTGGAAGGATATCGGATACTGGGGTAAACCCTATGCCAATTATAAAATATGCTGTAAAAATTTTTAGAAGTTATAAAAATATTGAAATAATTTGGGCCAGTCCAAGACAAATTTATAATTTAATTGAAGCTGAAGAAAGTAAATGTCATATTATTACACTTACTGAAGATTTATTAAATAAACTTTCTCTAATTAATAAAAACCTTGATCAATTCTCTCTTGAAACTGTTAAAATGTTTTATAGAGACGCAGTAAAAAGTGGAATTAAAATACTTTAACTTACATATATTAATAATAAATAATTTAAGCTAAATTTAGATAATAAGTTTGCTAATAAATTTTTTACGATTCTTGATTATCACTTAGAAAATAATATATTTTTTAAAAATATCCCCAGAAATAGCCATTTTTTTATTTTTTTAATGATTTGACAGGCAATTTTTAAACTATTATAGGCTTGATTTCTTTTTTTAGAATTGAATTTTAAAAAAAGTAGACATCCACTAAATAGATTATAAATATTTATTTAGAGGGTTTCTATGCTCTTTAACAAGTTAATAAGATAATAAAGAGATACGTAGACAACAATTCGTAATTAATAAATTACGAAAGTTAATGGAATACGTATCAACAAATACTTTTGTTTATACAAGAAGTATTCCGCTTTAACGGACGTTCCGTAAATTTTTGACTTCGGTCAAGTTTACTTAACTTAAGAGTTTGATTATGGCTCAGAACGAACGCTGGCGGCATGCCTCATACATGCAAGTCGAACGAGGTCTTCGGACCTAGTGGCGCACGGGTGAGTAACATGTGGGAATCTACCTGAAGGTTCGGAATAACTGCGGGAAACTGTAGCTAATACCGGATGTGTCTGCAAAGAGAAAGATTTATCGCCTTCAGATGAGCCCGCACTAGATTAGCTAGTTGGTGAGGTAATTGCTCCACCAAGGCTACGATCTATAGCTGATTTGAGAGGATGATCAGCCACACTGGGACTGAGACACGGCCCAGACTCCTACGGGAGGCAGCAGTAGGGAATATTGGACAATGGGGGAAACCCTGATCCAGCAATGCCGCGTGAGTGAAGAAGGCCTTCGGGTTGTAAAACTCTTTCATCAATGATGATAATGACATTAGTTGAAGAAGAAGCCCCGGCTAACTTCGTGCCAGCAGCCGCGGTAATACGAAGGGGGCTAGCGTTGTTCGGAATCACTGGGCGTAAAGCGTATGTAGGCGGATCAAAAAGTTAGATGTGAAATCCCTGGGCTCAACCCAGGAACTGCATTTAAAACTAGTGATCTAGAATTTGGTAGGGGTTAGTAGAATTTCCAGTGTAGAGGTGAAATTCGTAGATATTGGAAAGAATACCAGTGGCGAAGGCGACTAACTGGGCCATTTTTGACGCTGAGATACGAAAGCGTGGGTAGCAAACAGGATTAGATACCCTGGTAGTCCACGCAGTAAACGATGAGTGCTAGTCGCTGGGACAATAGTTTCAGTGTCGAAGCTAACGCATTAAGCACTCCGCCTGGGAAGTACGGTCGCAAGATTAAAACTCAAATAAATTGACGGGGGCCCGCACAAGCGGTGGAGCATGTGGTTTAATTCGAAGCAACGCGAAGAACCTTACCAGACCTTGACATGGTGTGTATGAATTACAGAATCGTAATTCTTCAGTTCGGCTGGCACACACACAGGTGCTGCATGGCTGTCGTCAGCTCGTGTCGTGAGATGTTGGGTTAAGTCCCGCAACGAGCGCAACCCTCATTTTTAGTTGCCATCAGGTTATGCTGGGCACTCTAAAAAAACTGCCGGTGATAAGCTGGAGGAAGGCGGGGATGACGTCAAGTCCTCATGGCCCTTACGGTCTGGGCTACACACGTGCTACAATGGTGGTGACAGTGGGCAGCGATACTGCAAAGTAAAGCTAATCCCAAAAAACCATCTCAGTTCGGATTGGACTCTGCAACTCGAGTCCATGAAGTTGGAATCGCTAGTAATCGTAGATCAGCGTGCTACGGTGAATACGTTCTCGGGCCTTGTACACACCGCCCGTCACGCCATGGGAGTTGGTTTTACCTTAAGCCGGTGCGCTAACCGTAAGGAGGCAGCCGTCCACGGTAGGGTCAGCGACTGGGGCGAAGTCGTAACAAGGTAACCGTAGGGGAACCTGCGGTTGGATCACCTCCTTTCTAAGGATATTGATGTTTGTTTAGGCAAGCATCCGGATTGTTGTCTATTTATCTCTTTATAATATTAGCTAAGTGCTAGGTGTTTCCTTAATCAAACTGGGCCGGTAGCTCAGTTGGTTAGAGCGCGCGCTTGATAAGCGTGAGGTCGGAAGTTCAAGTCTTCCTCGGCCCACCAAATTTTCAAGGGGGATTAGCTCAGCTGGGAGAGCGCCTGATTTGCATTCAGGAGGTCAGCGGTTCGATCCCGCTATCCTCCACCATACTTCTAATATTATATCTTATTTGTTCTTTAATATTGTAAATATGAAACTAATAACTGATCAAAATAATTTTATTATTGATTAAAAATACGTACAAAATTTTTCTCTGTACGTAATTGCAATCAAGCGCAAAAGGGCATTTAGTGGATGCCTTGGCATCAAGAGACGATGAAGGACGTGGCAGGCTGCGTTAAGCTAAGGGGAGTTGTCAACAAACTTTGATCCTTAGATATCCGAATGGGGAAACCCAACTCTTTAGAGTTACTTATTAATGAATACATAGTTAATAAGAGTTAACCTAGTGAATTGAAATATCTTAGTAGCTAGAGGAAAAGAAATCTATTCCGTTAGTAGTGACGAGCGAACGCGGACCAGGCCAGTAACAAATTTATAATAACTAGAACTTTCTGGAAAGTAAGACCATAGTGGGTGATAGTCCCTTATAGGTAAAAAGTAAATTTGTTCTCGAGTAGGGCGGAACACGTGAAATTTTGTCTGAACATGGGGAGACCACTTCCCAAGCCTAAATACTCCTTGATGACCGATAGTGAACAAGTACCGTGAGGGAAAGGTGAAAAGCACCCCGATAGGGGGAATGAAATAGTATCTGAAACCGAATGCCTACAAGCAGTCAGAGCTTCCTTGAGAAGTGATGGCATACCTTTTGTATAATGGGTCAGCGACTTAGTCTGTGCAGCAAGCTTAAGCCGTAAGGTGTAGGCGTAGGGAAACCAAGTCTTAATAGGGCGTTAGTTGTACGGATTAGACTCGAAGCGGGATGAGCTTAATATGAGCAGGTTGAAGATGCAGTAACATGCATCGGAGGACCGAACCAGGAAACGTTGAAATGTTTTTGGATGACTTGTGTTAAGGGGTGAAAGGCCAACCAAATTCCGCTATAGCTAGTTCTCCGCGAAAACTATTTAGGTAGTGCGTTGTGTGAATGATATCGGGGGTAAAGCACTGGATGGGCTAGGGGGAAGCGATTCCTACCAAACCTAACCAAACTCTGAATACCGATATTCTATGCACAGCAGACAGACTATAGGTGCTAAGGTCTATAGTCGAGAGGGAAACAGCCCAGATCACCAGTTAAGGCCCCCAAATAATGGCTAAGTGGGAAAGTATGTAGAAAGTCCAAGACAGGCAGGAGGTTGGCTTAGAAGCAGCCATCCTTTAAAGATAGCGTAACAGCTCACTGTTCTAATTAAGACTTTCCGCGACGAAGATGTACCGGGGCTCAAGCCATTTGCCGAAACTGTGACTTTATAAATATTGCGATATTTATAAGGGGTAGCGGAGCGTTCTGTAAGCCGTTGAAGGTGTTTTGAAAGAAATGCTGGAGGTATCAGAAGTGCGAATGCTGACATGAGTAGCGATAAAGAGTGTGAGAGACACTCTCGCCGAAATCCTAAGGTTTCCTGCGTAAAGCTAATCTGCGCAGGGTTAGTCGACCCCTAAGGCGAGGCAGAAATGCGTAGTCGATGGGAAACAGGTTAATATTCCTGTACCTTCTGTGAGTTGACGGATCACGTAAATAGTACTTTCTTATTGGATTGAGAGTGCTGTGAAGTGGTTCCTGGAAATAGCCACAGAGTATAGATCGTACCAAAACCGACACAGGTAGGAAGGTAGAGTATACCAAGGCGCTTGAGAGAATGATGTTGAAGGAACTCGGCAAAATGCCCTTGTAACTTCGGAATAAGAGGGACCAATTTTTAGGCAACTGAAGATTGGTGGCACAGAATAGGGAGAAGCGACTGTTTATCAAAAACACAGGTCTCTGCTAAGTCGTAAGACGATGTATAGGGACTGACGCCTGCCCGGTGCCGGAAGGTTAAATGGTGGAGTGCAAGCTCTAAAATGAAGCCCCGGTGAACGGCGGCCGTAACTATAACGGTCCTAAGGTAGCGAAATTCCTTGTCAGGTAAGTTCTGACCCGCATGAATGGCGTAACGATTTCTCCGCTGTCTCCAACATCAACTCAGCGAAATTGAATTCTCCGTGAAGATGCGGAGTACGTGTAGTTAGACGGAAAGACCCCGTGCACCTTTACTATAGCTTTACAGTGGTATTAGAAAAATAATGTGTAGGCTAGGTGGTAGACTTTGAAGCAGGAGCGCTAGCTTTTGTGGAGTCAAAAGATGAAACACCACCCTTTATTTTTTTGATATCTAACCATCATCCATTATCTGGATGTGGGACCCTGTATGGTGGGTAGTTTGACTGGGGCGGTCGCCTCCTAAAGAGTAACGGAGGCGCGCGATGGTAGGCTCAGGCTGGTCGGAAATCAGCTTTAGAGTGCAATGGCATAAGCCTGCCTGACTGCGAGACGTACATGTCGAGCAGAGTCGAAAGACGGTCATAGTGATCCGGTGGTTCCGCGTGGAAGGGCCATCGCTCAACGGATAAAAGGTACGCCGGGGATAACAGGCTGATACCCCCCAAGAGTCCATATCGACGGGGGTGTTTGGCACCTCGATGTCGGCTCATCACATCCTGGGGCTGGAGAAGGTCCCAAGGGTTTGGCTGTTCGCCAATTAAAGTGGTACGTGAGCTGGGTTCAGAACGTCGTGAGACAGTTCGGTCCCTATCTGCTATACGAGTTGGAAATTTGACAGGATTTATCCCTAGTACGAGAGGACCGGGATGAACGTACCTCTGGTGTACCAGTTGTTCCGCCAGGAGCATCGCTGGGTAGCTATGTACGGACGGGATAACCGCTGAAAGCATCTAAGCGGGAAACCCACCTGAATACTAGATTTCCCAATTAGAGTCGTGGAAGACCACCACGTTGATAGGCTGGGTGTGGAAGTGTAGTAATACATGAAGCTTACCAGTACTAATAACTCGATTGGCTTGATTACAATAATCGTACAGAGAAAAGTTTTATACAAACCAGTTTCCTGGTGACAATAGCAACAGATAAACACCCGATCCCATCCCGAACTCGACCGTGAAAGCTGTTAGCGCCGATGGTACTTTATCTTAAGATATGGAAGAGTAGGTCGTTGCCAGGAATTTATTTTACAAATAATATATCAGCAGATTTTAAATCCAAATAATTGTTTAAAAAATTAAATATCAATTAGCACTGAACCTTTTAATACTCTATCACTGTCTATTAACTTATCTTTGAACCAATATTTAGGTAATGTAATTCTTTTTTGATATGTTTTAGAAAGATAACATGCCCACCATGAAAATGTACTCTGCGGAATAATAAAGTTTTTAAAAAGGGTCATAAAATAAAATTGTTCATATTTAGTTAGATCGTAAAAAGAAATAAAATCATACTTAAAATCAATTTCATTTTGACATTCTTCTATTATTTTTTTGGAATACTCAATATCATTAGAGAAAATATAAAAAATTGGAAATTTAATTTTTTCTTTAAAATATTTTATTGAATTTACGTAATATCTAGATGTTGTATTATTCTTATATAATTCAGCTTTATCAAGTCTTCTAATATGAAGTACAACACATTTATCATTTATTATTGGTTTATTTTTATTTTGAAAAGCTCTAATTATTTTTTCTTTAAAAATTAAATTTTCTTTTAAATCTTTTTCTAAATATGAAAAATAATCCTTTGACTCCCAATATCCGTGAAATAAAGTCATATCAGAAACTTTTTCAAAATAAATATTATTAAATTTCTTGTCGTGCTTTAGTTTCCATTTTTCTAAATCAATATTTTTCTCAGATATAAAATTAGTTATTTTGCCCCAACTAAATATTTTAATTAAGATTTTTTGGAAAGCTGACGGCATTAATGATAAGTATTTTAAGTAAATAAATTTATTATTTATAATATTTTTATGTTGAAAATCTTTTAAATCAAAAATTTTATTAATTTCTAATTTCCATTTATGATTTTTAAAGAATGAAGTTTCAAAAATTATATTAACTTTTTTTTTGTTTTGTAAGCTAATTCCAAATGCATACATGTACAATTGATTACCTAATTGGTTAAACATAGAGATAAAAACTTTTTGTTTCATTATAGAAATTATTATTTACCCAAAATCATATTTAATGTAAACTATTTGCTATATCATTTAATATTATAAAATGAAAATTAATGAATTAAAATTAGACTACTTTATTATTTGGGCAAACGCATCAGAAAATGAAAATGAAATAATAGAAATAATTGAAAAAAAATTTGAAATTCAAAGAATAATAAGAAAAAAATATACACTATTTTTTTTTTATGATGCATACAGGATTTATAAATATTCATTTGTCCCATTCTACTATTTACTTAAAAAACTTTTTTATCTAAGAAAATTTCCCAAAGAAATGCTTTTTGTATTTATAAATAATACAAATCCAGAATATGTGCATATGTGGAATGGTGTTTTTAGGACAATTTATTGTAATAAAATTCAACATACCAAACAAATGATAAGATCAAAATTTCAAAAAGAAAACTCTGAAGAGCATATAATTCATTCAGGTGATACATATTATGATTACTTACAAGCCAAAAAAATTTCTAAAGATAGAAAACCTAGATATGATATTCATAAATTAACGAAAATTACTATTAAGCTTGAAAATCTGTATTGCTTAAATTTTGTAGGAGACAGATGGAATAATAAAAGTAAAATTATTCCCTTAAGAGATAGCTGTCAATTTCAGTTTTTAAATGGAATAGAAAAACCTTATTCAGACTATGTTAGTAAATTTAGAGGTACATCTCTAAAAGATTTTTATTCAATAAGTAAATTTATCAAACTTAAGAATAAACTATTAAAAAATACTGATATTTGTGAAAATATGATTGTTAAAAAAATTAAAAATAA
>CABXJB010000023.1 GCA_902512415.1 uncultured Alphaproteobacteria bacterium | reverse complement strand
GTAAATTTTTTATTTTTGTTAAAAATAAAAAAATCAGAAATAAATTTTCCTTGAGGTGTAAGTAAGCAAGAATATAGAATATTCTCTTTTGTGCACTTATTAATGTCATTTGTAATTAAATTTTGAAGAAAATCAGAACTATCTTCCCCTTCAACGGATAAAAATCTAGAATTGCTGTTTTTATAAAAGTATGACACAGTCATATTATAAGATATATATACTATTTATAAAATTGTAATGAAATTACTGTGAAAATTTTATTTATTTGCTCAAACTTAATTGGTGATACGATTCTATCTTCAGGCGTAATTAATCATTTTGTTACTCAAAATAAGGATGCAAAACTTACTTTTATTGTAGGTCCAACAGCAGCACCTCTTTTGAAAAATTATAAAAATATAGAAAGAATTATAGTATTTAAAAAAAGAAAATTTAACCTTCATTGGTTTTATATATTTAAAAAAACTTATCGTACGAAATGGGATATTGTGATTGATTTTAGATCTTCAGCTATTTCTCATGTCTTAAGAAATAATAAAAAATATATTTTTAAAAAACATCAAAATATTCATCATATTGAACAATTAACCTCATCTTTTGGATTTAATTGTTCAAACCTATTTATACCAACTAGTGATGATGAAAAAAATAAAGCTAATGATGATTTAGACAGCTTATTTAAGCATATAGTTATATTTCCTGGCGGAAACTGGCCTCCAAAATTATGGTCTGCAGATAATTTTAATAAAACTATGAAACTATTATTGACTAAATATCTTAAGATTAAATTTATTTTAGTTGGATCTTTAAAAGAAAAAAATAAATTTTATAATCAACTAATTAAAGATATTAAGGAAGATTTAATAATTGATTTATTTGGTTGTAACTTAACTTTAACATCTGCTTATATGAAAAAAAGTAATTTGTTTATTGGCAATGATTCAGGTTTGATGCATTTAGCTGTGGCAAACAAACTGAAAGTAATATCTTTATTTGGCCCAACAAACGATAAGATTTATGGGCCATATGGTAGCAATAATATTGTAATTAGAACTTCAGAAAATTTTGATTATTTTAAATCTTTAAACATTGATGAAAATAAATCATATATGAATTCAATTAAACCGGAGATAGTGCTCCAAGAATGTGAGAAAATTATAGATGACAACTGATATTAAAATTATTAAACCTGATGATTGGCATGTTCATTTTAGAGAGGATGAAATGCTAAAAGTAGTCACAAAATATTCTTCCAGAGTAAATAGAAGATGTATAGCAATGCCCAATACATCAAATCTTATCACTTCATCAGATCAGGCTGTTAGCTATAAAAAATTAATTGAAAGTAATTCTCATAGTAAAAATTTTGAAGCTTTGATCCCATGTTATTTAACAGAAAGTTTAAATATTGATGATTTTACCTACGCATTGCAAAATAACATTTTTGTTGGAGGGAAATTATACCCCACTAATGCTACAACAAATTCTCAACATGGCGTTAATGATATAAAAAAAATTTATAATATTTTTGAAATTTTAGAAAAAGAAAATAGTATTTTACTTATACATGGTGAATTAAATAGAAATAATATTGATATTTTTGATAGAGAAAAATATTTCATAGATGAAGAACTTTTTCAAATTAGGAATACCTTTAAGGATTTAAAAATTGTCTTGGAGCATGTTTCGAGTGAATACGGTGTAGATTTTGTTAATTCAAATAATAATATAGCTGGAACTATTACGCCACATCATATGTTACTCACAAAAGATGATGTATTTAAAGATAAACAAATTAACCCCCATCATTATTGTATGCCAGTTGTTAAAAATGAGTCAGACCTTTTATCATTGAGACGAGCTGCTTGTTTTGAAAACAATAAATTTTTTATAGGAACAGACTCTGCGCCTCATCAAGCAAAAGATAAAATACAACATGATTCACTTAAAGCAGGTATATTTTCTTCCCCATGTTCATTAGAGTTATATGCTAGTATTTTTGAAGAAGAGAATGCATTGGAAAATTTGGAAAAATTTTCTTCAATAAATGGACCTAAATTTTATGGTTTAGATATTAATAATGATTTTTTAACCTTGAATAAAGAAGAGATGATTGTTCCAGAATATACTGAAGAAGGAAATATAAAGGTTAAAAATTTTTTTGCTGGAAAAAAAATTGATTGGAAAGTATCATAAATAAACGTATAGTCATATTATGAGTATTGGAACAAAATTGTATACTTGGCTATATGGTAAAATTGTTGGAACAGATGACATTGGTAATAAATATTATACCATTGGGGATAATCATAATGATATAAATTCGAAGAGATGGGTCATTTTTAATGGAGAGGTTGAAGCATCAAAAATACCGCCTCATTGGCATGCATGGTTACATAAATCTATAGAAGAGCCACCGCTTAATTATTCACACAAATATTCATGGCAGATAGATCATAAACCCAACATGACTGGCACAAAGGATGCTCATTTTCCCCCATCTAATCCTTTATCAAAAGATTATAAGCCAGATCAGATTAAGGCTGATTATGAATCTTGGTCTCCTTAAATTTTTTTTAATACTTTTATTTTATTCTAATCAAGTATTTGCCGAGCCTTTGCTTATGCAGTATGCAAATTTTAAATTATTAGACAAAATATCTAATAAATTAGCTGCAAAAACTATTAAAGTTAATGAGTCTGAATTAATTGGAACTCTTAATATTAAAGTATATTCATGTTTTACAGAACCTCCAAATGAAATACCTGAAGATTATGTTTTAATTGATGTAAAGGATAATTTTCAAGATGGAGACAAGTCAATTTATAAAGGATGGATGATATCTTCATCACCAGATGTTACTCCTTTAGAACATCCTATTTATGATTTATGGCTATTAGGTTGCAGTAATAATAAAACTTCTTGAAAATTTTCAATAAAAGTAAAATTCCTATCATAATTAATGTTTTTTTTTAATTTTGCTAAATAACTTTCATTACTTATTTCAAATGCTCCAAATTGAATTAGGTGGTCATTGTAAAATTGAGAGTCGAGTATTGAAAATAAGTTTTTTTTTAGAATAGCAATTAAAAAAAGTAAACAAAATTTACTTGTATTTGTTAAATCACTGAACATACTCTCACCAAAAAAACATCCACCAATATGCACGCCATATAATCCTGCAATTAATTTATTTTGATTGTAACATTCAACGCTATGAGCCATTTTTTGGTAGTGTAAATTTATATAAGTATCTAAAATTATATTATTTATCCAAGTTCCCTTATCTTTTCTATTAGCTAATTGGCATTTAGAAATAACATTTTCAAAATTATGGTTAATTTTAAAAATACAAGTATTTTTTTTAAACAATTTAAATAATTTTTTTGGCACATGAAAGTTTTCAATAGGAATTATAAAGCGTTTTTTTGGTTGATATAAATTAATAATTTCACTTGAAGCATTATCTGCCATTGGGAAAAGGCCTTGTTTATAAAATTCAACTAAATTTTTTGGAGGAATTATTGTGCTCAATTGAAACTAGACATAAAATTAATGTCATATTTTCCAGACTGAAATTCTTCAGTCATTATTATTTTTTGGTGAAGTTGAATGTTGGTGTTAATGCCCATAATTACATATTCTTCTAAAGCCCTTTTCATTCTTGATATGCATTCTGATCGATTATCAGCATATGTAATAAGCTTACCTATCATACTATCATAATGTGAAGGAACAGAATAACCCTGATAAACTGAAGAGTCGACTCTTACACCTAAACCTCCTGGTTGATGATATTGTGTAATTTTACCCGGTGAAGGAATAAAACTTTCGGGATGTTCGGCATTTATTCTACATTCAATAGAATGACCTTTGAGCTTGATATCATTTTGTGAAATTTTTAATTTTTCACCTGAAGCAGCTAAAATTTGTTGTTTTACAAGATCTATACCAGTTACCATTTCAGTTACAGGGTGCTCTACTTGAAGTCTTGTGTTCATTTCCATGAAGTAAAAATTATGATTTTCGTATAAAAATTCAAGTGTCCCCACACCTTCATAACCAAGTGAAGATACGGCTTTTTTAGAAAGTTCACTTATTTCTTCTCTTTTTTCATTTGTTAAAATTTCACTTGGACTTTCTTCTATAAGTTTTTGATGTTTTCTTTGTATAGAGCAATCACGCTCACCTAAACTAACAACATTCCCATGACTGTCTGCTAGTATTTGAATTTCGATATGTTTTGGTGTCGTTAAGAATTTTTCCAAATATACTTTATCATCATCAAAGGATTTTTTTGCTTCTGCCTTTGCTGAGTTGATAGAATTTTCAATTTCTTCTTTATTTGTAACAACTCTCATGCCCTTTCCACCACCACCACTAGCTGCTTTGACAATAACTGGTAGCTCAACATCATTAATGAACTTTTCTATTTCTATTTTATTTGATATGTCATTTAACCCAGGTACAGTAGGGACTTTATTATCGTCCATTATTTTTTTGGCATCAATTTTGTTCCCCATAATTTTAATATGACTAGAATGAGGTCCAATAAATTTAATATTATGTTCTTCAATAATTTCAGCGAATCTTTGATTTTCACTTAAAAACCCATATCCAGGATGAATACCATCAACATTTGTTAAGGTAGCAGCTGTTATAATAGCAGGTATATTTAAATAACTTGATTGTGCGGAAGCAGGGCCAACACAGATACTTTCATCTGCCATTCTGACGTGCATTGCTCTCTCATCAGCTTCAGAATGAATAGCAACGGTTTTAATTCCAAGTTCCTGACAAGCCCTTAAAACCCTTAATGCAATTTCGCCTCTATTAGCGATTAAAATTTTTTTGAACATTATTCAAAAATTATAAGGTGATCTCCGAATTCTACCGGCTGACTGTTTAAGGCAACTATTTTTTTAATTACACCTGATTTAGGTGCCTTTATTTCATTAAAGGTTTTCATGGCCTCAATCAACAAAAGTGTGTCTCCAGCTTTAACATGTTGACCTATTTTAACATAAGCTGGAGTATTAGGGTCTGGTGATAAGTAAGCTACTCCAACCATTGGAGATTTAACTACATTTTCTTCATTTATTTCTTCAACAACTTCCTTTTCTTCAGAAGCGTTCTGATCTTTTTTTGGTATTAAGTTAGAAATAGGATTTACAAGATTTGACGATTCAGATGATACTTCAATTTCATATTCGCCTTTTTTAATTCTAATTTTTGATAAATTACCTAATTTAGTTGCTTTGGTTATTAGTTTGATATTTTCGATATCTGTCTTATCAATTTTTGTCATTAAATCTTACTATAAATTATATTTTTGATTGCATCAATTGCTAGAATATATCCATTTTCACCAAATCCACATATAATGCCGTTTACAGCTTCTGAAGTAATACTTTTTCTCCTATAATCTTCTCTCGCATATATATTTGATATATGTATTTCTATTTTTGGCTTTGAAGTTGCTCTAAGGGCATCAAGTAAAGCAATTGAAGTATGAGTGAGTGCAGCAGGATTTATTATAATTCCATCATAATCCTTATTTGCAGAATGAATTTTTTCAATTAATTCCCCCTCATGGTTACTTTGAAAGAAAGTGCACTCAATTTCATTATTTTTACAATGTTGCTCACACAATAATTTAATTTTTTCTAACGTTGTTTCACCATAAAGGTTTCTCTCTCTATTTCCTAGAAGATTTAAATTAGGTCCATTAATTATTAAAATTTTTTTCATATTCTTCTTCTATTTAAAATGTTTGCTTAAAGCAAGTTTTTGGTTTTGATAATTAGAATTGATATTAGACCCATATACCACAGATGTTTTTTTATTCAATTTTTCATATTTTATACGAGCAATTGTTTGACCGTCTTCGATCATAAAAGGCAGTTCATTAGTTTTTATTTCTAAGACAGCATATGATCCTGATGGATCTCCAAAACCTGGATCAAAAAACCCCGCATAGTGTACTCTGAAATCTCCAATCCCTGTATCATAAGGTATCATTTCGCCTGCAAGATTATTAGGAATTCTAATTTTTTCTTTAGATTTAAGTATGTAAAATTTATTTTTTTCTATAATTAAGGTATTATTGATAGGCTTTAGAGCCTTCCAAAATTTTTTAATATCATAAAAGCTAATTTTACTAAAATTTATATGCGACGATACTTTTTTTGCAACATAGGCACAAATCTTATTATCATTTGAAAGATCAACAGTTACTTTTAAGCCATTTTCAATAAGATTTTTTTTATTACTAAAAATTAGAGATTTACTTTTATTAATTTTCTTTAAATTTTCATCATTAATATAATTATTTGATTTTTTTGTCAAACGCATCTGATTTAGTTTATCTTCTTTAGAGATTTTTATATCAAATGATCTGGTAGTAATTTCCAAGAACATTTCACCCTTATAATTATTAGGAATTTTTTCATATTCATCACTGTAGTCCAGAATTGTTCGACAAAAAATATTAAGTCTACCCGTACTGCTTTTAGGATTGCAATGACCTTTAATAGATTTATTTAGTTTTAATTTCTCATTAAGTCTAACAATATAAGTTTTGTTTCTTTTGAAAATTTGAGGGGTTTTTAGATTTATTTTTTTTGAATAAATTTTTTTTAATTTATCTCGAACTTTATTATTAGGACTTAAAAAACTTGTCTTTATTTCATAACATTCATCACTTAAGGATAAATCGATACTTGAAGGTTGAATTTGTAATTTATAAAATTTTAAACCCTGGATTTTGCCTGTATTATATAAAGATAAATAATCTTCATATACTAAAGCTCCATTCATAATTTAAGTATATAGTTTTATTATTTTTTTTAAATTATAATCTTCTATTTGCTTTTTTAATTTATTGAGTTTTATTTTAGAATCTTGTTTTTCAAATAATAAGATTTCAAAAAATAAAATCCACTCATCATATTCTAAAATTTTTGCTAAATTATAATATTGCGTAATTATATTTTTATTATTTAGAAAATATTTTAATAAATTTAGATTATTTAAAAAAATTTTTTTATTAAATTTGATTTCAGTTTCATTTAAATCTAAGTTGATAAAAATATTATATTTAACATAGTTATTGTTTGGTTGATAGTTTAAAACTTTTCTATAAAATTTAATTGCCTCATTATTGTAGCCATAAGATAATAAAATATCAGCTTTTGTTTCTATCAAAAAATGATTCTTATCATATTTAGAAATTAATAAATTTATTTTTTTTAGACTTTCAATAAGATTCCCTTCTTTGGAAAATTGAATAGAATCATAATATATTTTATAATCATTTTTAAGATTTGTAACTAGGTTAATATTTGTATACGCCATAAATTTTACTTGAATAAATTTAAACTCTTTTTGAAAATTTTGATTAAAATTTTTAGATTCATCAATATCTTTATAATCAAGAATTTCATATCTTTTTTCAAATATTGGGTGAGTGGAAAATTTTTTTAATTCTTCATCAATTAAATTGAACTTTGTTTTATCTTCTAAAACTAAAAGAAACTTCTTTATGGAATTGGATGGAAGTTTCAATCTATGAATGGTTTCTATTGCATAAAAGTCAGCTTCTATTTCTTGATCTTGTGAAAAATTAATAAAAAGATTATTAAGTGTAGTTTGATTAACAACTATAGCGTTAATTATGTTAGGTTCTTGCATTATCATTGAACCAATTACAGCTGCCAAATTTCCATAAGAGCTTATATTTTTTAAATTGTTTATTTCTTTTTTCCTTTTTGCAACATGGTATTTTTCAATATGGCCAATTTCATGAGCTAAAACACCTAAAAGAGAAACATAATCTGGAGAATATGCTAACAAACCTGATGATAAATATATTGTATTATCTTCAGTAACAAAAGCATTAGGAAAATTATCTTTAAAAATTTTAAAATTTATGTCTTTATTATAAGAATTAACAGATAAAATTTCAGTATTAATTTTTTTTATAAATTCTTCTGTTTGATAATCATAAATCTGTACAGCAAATAAATTTTTAGAAAATATTAAAATTAAATAAAAAAAAAAATTATAATAAAATTTATGACCACCAGCCAGTTTTTTCATCTGCTTTCGATTCTGTATTTTGTATATTGGTAATATCTTCTTTAGTATCTTTTTTATCTTTTGCTCTTCCTTTAATATATTTGACAGTTTTAGATTCATTATCATCTTGAATTTTTTTCTTTTCCTTTTTTTCTACAGTTCTTTTTTTCTTTTTAATAACTTTCTTTTTCGTTTTTATTATTTTGCTTTCATCATTTTTTATATCAATATTTTTTGTTTTATTTTGAAGTTCAACTAAAGGTTCATGTAAAGAAAATTGATAATCAAAAATAAAACTAATTTTCGATCCAAATTTATTTTCTAAATCTGCTATTTCTTTGTTTTTATTATTAATCAGCGTTGATGCAAGTGAAGTATTGCATTTAACATTTATATCCTGCTCTTCAGAAATTTTTTCATTTATCACTTTTATGATTTGATCACTTATTGCTTTTGAATTTAAAATAAGTCCTGAACCATTACAATAATTACATTTATCAAAAGTTTTGTCTATAAGACTTGACCTTAATCTTTGTCTTGACAGTTCTAGCAACCCAAACATACTAATTCTACCAACTTGAATTCTAGCTCTATCTCTGTACAATGCTGATTTAATAGCTTTTTCGACTTTAAAGTTGTTTCGATAATCATCCATATCTATAAAATCAATTACAACTAAGCCACCTAAGTCTCTTAATCTAAGCTGTCTTGCTACCTCAATAGCTGCTTCCAAATTAGTTTTTAAAGCTGTATTTTCAATATTTCTTTCTGCTGTGTTTTTTCCAGAGTTAACATCAATTGCAACTAGAGCCTCAGTTGTATTTATCACTATAGAGCCGCCTGAGGGAAGCTTTACTGTTAAACTAAAAAGATCATTTATTTGATTCTCAATATTATGTTCAGCATAAAGAGATTTTTCAGTATTTTTATGAATTTTTATTTTTTTTGTTTGACTAGGTGTTAGTTTTTTAGATAATATTTTAATTTTATCAAATGCATCTTTTCCTTCAACAAAAATTGTATCTACATCTTCTGTCAACATATCTCTTATAGTTCTTTTTAATATATTTCCTTCTTCATAAATCAATGTAGGAGCTTCTGATTTAATAGTTAATTGTCTAATTTTATTCCATTGTGATATTAAAAAAGAAAGATCTTTTGCAATTTCTTTTTTTGTTCTACCGATTCCTGCAGTTCTTACTATTACTGACATTTTTTGAGGTATATTAACTGAAGTTAAAATTTGTTTTAGTTTTTTTCTTTCCTCTATATCTCCAATTTTTCTAGAAATTCCATCATTATTAAGACTATTAGGCATTAAAACACAATATCTACCAGCAAATGATAGAAAGCTAGTTAAGGCTGCCCCTTTTAAACCTCTTTCTTCCTTGTTAACTTGAACTAAAATAACTTGTTTTGGCTTTATTACATCTTGAATTTTGTATTTTCTAAAAAAATTTATATAATTTTTTTTTGGATTAATTGTTTTTATTTTTATTTCTTCATTCTCATTATTTTCATTTTCTTCTTCAGTATTAGTCTCAGATTTATTTAAAACTTTTTCATCATTTTCATCATTTTCATCATTTTCAATTAACTTGTCATAAAGTTTTTTAACTTTTTCTTTATCAGTCGAAGGAATCTTAAAATAATCAGGATGAATTTCAGTTAAAGGCAGGAAACCATTTCTGTTAGAGCCAAATTCAACAAAAGCTGCTTGCAAAGAAGGTTCTACTCTGGTAATTTTTGCTAAATATACATCACCTTTAACTGAATTTTTTTTATTAGATTCTATCTCAAAATCATCTAATTTATCATTAACTGTGACTGCGATTCTTGTTTGATCTGAATTTGATCCATCAATAAGTATTTTTTTTGGCATTTTGGGGAAACTCCGTTGTGTATTTTGAATAATTTTTTCATTATGAATAGAATTTGTATATGTAATCTTTTTTTGTTAATTATGTCCTATTGTCATATTTTGATCTATTTCACAATCTAGTTTTAGTATTATGTTTAAAATTTTAAAGATTTTAATAGTAACATTTGCATTGTCAGTATTTATGTTATTTATATTCTTTTTCTCGATTTTATGGAAATATAGTCCAGAATTACCAAGTTATAGTAAAATTCTTAAATATAAACCAGACTTATCCTCCAGACTCTATAGTTCTGATGGGCTTTTATTGAAATCATACCATCGTCAAGAGAGAATCTATATTCCTATAGAAAGAATTCCAAAAAATTTGATTAACGCTTTTCTTTCTTCAGAAGATAAGAAATTTTATTCTCATTTTGGAATAGATATTATTGCAATATTTAGAGCCACATTTTCTAATATTGTATCAATTTTTAATAATCAAAAACTAATAGGTGCTTCGACAATTACTCAGCAAGTAGTAAAAAATTTACTACTATCAAATGAGGTTAGCTTTAATAGAAAAATTAAAGAAATAATATTAGCTATTAGAATAGAAAATATTTTAAAAAAGAATCAAATATTAGAATTGTATTTAAATGATATTTATCTAGGTCAAAGATCCTATGGTGTTGCTGCAGCAAGTTTAAATTATTTTAATAAATCAATCAATGATTTAGACATAGGTGAAATTGCTTTTTTAGCATCATTACCTAAAGCTCCTAATAATTACAATCCTCAAAAACATTATAAAAAAGCTATAGAAAGAAGAAATTGGGTAATAGACAGAATGTATGAAAATGGTTTTATCAAATATTCTGATCTAAATTATAAAAATAAGCCTCTCCAAATTTATGATAGAGAAAATAACATCTTTGTTGGAGCTGATTATTTTTACGAGGAGATTAGAAAAAATTTATTTTCAAATTATGGAATTCAAGCTCTATATGCTGAAGGTTTAGTTGTAAAAACTTCTTTAAACACAAATTTACAATCTTTAGCAGAGCAATCTCTTATTAATGGTCTAATTCAATATGATAAAGCTCAAGGATGGAGAGGGGTAATTGGGAATTTAAATGATCAAAATCTTACATTTGAAGAAATAATAAAAAATTTTAAAAACCCATTTCCAAATAAATGGTTTTTAGCGAAAATAGATAAGGTTCACTCTTATAAGTTATTTTTAACTAATGATAAGTCATTAAAAATTGAAGTAGATCTTAGTATAAAGTCAAATAAATGGCTAATTAATAAGAAATTTAAAAAAGGAGATTTATTTTTTATAGAAAAAAAAGATTCATTTCATATTGTAAGACAAATTCCTAAAGTTAATGGGGCTATAATAGTTATTGAGCCCTTTTCAGGTGATATACTTGCAATGTCAGGAGGCTTTAGTTTCATTTTAAGTGAATTTAATAGATCCACTCAAGCAAAGAGGCAGCCTGGATCTGCTTTTAAACCTTTCGTATATATTTCTGCTTTAAAGTATGGATATACACCATCTACATTAATATTAGATGCTCCATATGTTATAGATCAAGGACCAGGTTTGCCAAAATGGAAACCAGCAAATTATTCAGATGAGTTTTATGGTCTTACCACAATGAGAACTGGTATTGAAAAATCAAGAAATTTAATGACCATTAGATTGGCAAATAAAATTGGTATTGATACAATTTTATCTTCGGCAAAAGATTTTAGTATTGATAAATATTTAGACAAAAATATGTCAATGTCACTTGGGTCAGGTTTGGTTACATTAATTGATTTAACAAATGCATATGGTATTGTTGCTAACGGTGGAAAAAAAATTAAACCAAATATTATAAAAAGTATTTATTCTAGAAATGGCAAAAAAATTTTAGATAACTCAAATAAAGTATGTAAAAATTGTATCTTAGATAAGATAAATAATATTTCTGAAATACCAAAAATTAAAAATATATCAGAGGAAGTTCTTGATCCAAAAATAGCTTATCAAATTACTTCAATGATGGAAGGCGTAATTCAAAGAGGAACAGCAAGAAGTTTAAAAGATCTTAAAATACCTCTTGCAGGAAAAACAGGAACTACAAATGATAATAAAGATGCATGGTTTATAGGTTTTACTCCTGATTTAGTCGTTGGAGTTTATGTTGGTCATGATACTCCTAAGAATTTAGGCTTTAAGCAAACAGGTTCTTCTGTTGCATTACCTATATTCAAGGATTTTATAACAAATTCTAACACTAATAAAAATAAGATACCATTTAGAGTGCCTTCCGGACTAAGTTTTGTTAAAATAGATAAAAAAACTGGACTTCCTTCAAATAAAGAAGGAAGTATTATGGAGGCATTTATTGAAGGAACTGAGCCTTATTCAAAAGAAGATATAAGTATATTAAACTCTTTAGGTATAATTAATAATTCCATTTCTGGAACAGGTGGTTTATTAAACAATTAATGACTTCTAGAGAAAAAATTGAAACAAACTTAGTAAATATAAAAAATAATTATGATTTACTGAGGAGGGGGGTTTGACTTTTCAGCATTAAATAAAGAATTGGTAAAATTAAAAACTGAAAGTGAAAATCCAGAAATCTGGAAGTATAATAATGCAAAATCAATATTTCAAAAAATAAAAAACATAGAAAATAAAATTAAGGATTTTGAAATTATCAAAGATAACCTTGATTATGTTCAAGATTTATTTCAAATTGCAATTTCTGAAAACAACGAGGAATATTTCGATCAGCTTATGACCGAATGTGATTATCTTCTTGCTATATCTAATAAATCAAGGCTAGAAAATTTAATGAATGAAAGTGCCGATCCGAATAATGTCTTTCTCGAAATACATGCAGGTGCAGGAGGGACTGAAAGTCAAGATTGGGCAGAAATGCTTTTAAGAATGTATATACGCTGGGGAGAAAAAAAAGAAGCAAAGGTTTTACTTTTGCAAGAAACAAGAGGTGAGGAGGCTGGAATTAAATCAACAACAATTAAAATTGAAAAAGATTATGCTTACGGATGGCTAAAAAGCGAAAGTGGAATTCACAGGTTGGTAAGAATATCACCTTTTGATAGCAACAAAAGAAGACATACAAGTTTTGCAAGTGTCTGGGTATACCCTGAGATAGATGATAAAATTGAAATTGAAATAAATGAATCTGATTTAAGAATAGACACTTACCGAGCTTCAGGGGCTGGTGGACAGCATGTTAATACAACTGATAGTGCAGTTAGAATTAAGCATATTCCTACCGATATTATTGTACAATGTCAGAATGACAGATCCCAACATAAAAACAAAGCCTATGCAATAAATATGTTGAAATCTAAAATTTATGAATTTGAAATACAAAAAAGAAAAGAAAAAGAAAATATTTTAAATGACAAAAAAAAACAAATTGGATGGGGTAGTCAAATTAGATCATATGTATTACATCCTTATAAACTAATAAAAGATTTAAGAACAACTCACGAGTCTTCAAATGTTAATGATGTATTGGATGGTGATATTGATAGTTTTCTTGAAAAATCACTTTATTTATAAATTATTATTTATTAAT
>CABXJB010000022.1 GCA_902512415.1 uncultured Alphaproteobacteria bacterium | reverse complement strand
CGACTTTAAAAATGCATGGTTATCTTTTGACTCTAGATTGCGTTTATCAGAATTTAATAAAAAAAATCCTACTTTAACATTAATAGAAAAAAAAATTCCTAAAAATATTTTAAATAAAGAATCAAAAATTTTAGTAATTAGAGAGCAAGGAATTGGTGATGAAATTTTGTATGGCACAATGTATTTTGATTTGTTAAATGAGTTTTCAGATTTAATTATTGAGTGTGATGAAAGGTTAATACCTTTATTTAAAAATTCATTTCAGCTTCATAAGGATAAATTTGTTAAACTAGGAACTTACTCTTCTGATGTAAATGAAATAAATAATTTTGATCATATAGTTTATGCTGGTAGTCTTGGAAAGTATTTCAGGAATGATTTAAATTCTTTTTCACAAAACCCTTATCTAAAGAGCATTGAAAATTATAAAGATTTAGAGCTTGATAATATATTAAGTGAAGTTCAGGGTTTAAAAATTGGTATTTCATGGAAAAGTTTTAAAAACAGATATTCCTCAGAAAAGTCTTTATCACTGGAAGATTTTGAGAATATATTTAATGTAAACAATTCAATAATCTTTAACTTACAATATGGTGATGTAAAAGAAGAATTAAAAAGTTTTACAAAAAAACAAAATTATCAAATAATAACACTTGATAATTTAGATCTGTTTAATAATTTTTCAGGATTAGCTAATCTTTTAAATAATTTAGACTTATTTGTTACTGTTAGTAATAGTACTGCTCATCTGGCAAGTGCTCTTGGTGTTAGAACTATATTAATTAAACCAGCAAATCATGCTTCTTTTCATTATTGGGATTATGAAGATGGTAAAACTCCATGGTATAAATCAGTAAATATTATTTCAAAAGAAAATCTTAAAGATAAAAATTTTATAAGAGAGCTATTTAAATTGTAAATTTTTTTGAGAGATATTCATCTCTTTCATTTATCCATTCTCTGGCAAACTCAACATCTTGCCATTCATCAAACCATGGGCCTCCTCTAGTATAATGGACTGCATATGGAGATTTGTTATTATAACCAGATGTCCATCCCTCTAACCAATTCCATCTTTCGTCTAAAGAACCTATTTCACTATCTTCTAACCACTTAAATTGATGAAGAAAAGCCCCTGTTTCTTTATTGACTAAGTCAACTGAGAGAGTTTTGTTTTTAGGATGCGAACAATTAAATAGAATAAAGCTTGACCAATTTTTTCTTGGGTAAATAGTTTGTTTTTGCCCATCCATCTTATGTTTTTCTTTTGGTGTATAGTCATGTTTAACACAATACACTGCTTTGGTTTCATCAAGATTCTCAGTAATTTTAGCTATATCATCTAAAAAAATAAAATCACAATCACAAAATATTGCCCATCCTTTATAATCCATTAATGCAGGAACCAAGAATCGTGAATAAGTAAACTGTGTTGAAGCTAGTGGATCAATCCCCCTATTATAAAATTTTTTGGCTATTAGCTCATCTAACTTTAATGAAAAGATTTTTATGTCTATTGAAGCTCTTTTAAGTAGAGAGTACTTACACACCCTATATGCTAGGTCTTCTTTTGAATCATAACCAACAAAACATGATAGATTTTTCATAACTATAACACACTTAACATTTTTGGTTGTGTCCATTCAAGGGAATTAAAATGACCTGAGTCTGATAATGCTGACCAATTTTTTTGAGGATTGTTTGTATATTTACATACCCAATAATCATCTGACCCTGCATTGTTAGCTCTCAATTTCCAACTCTCACTTTTTTGGATATCATTAAATTCACCTAACTCTATTTCAGACATAAATAAACAAATTTCTCTTGAAGGGTTTGGACCTATTAATCCTTTAATATTATCTCTAGCTATAGACCAATTATTAAAGTAAATAGCAAAATCAATTAATAGTTTTTTTGATTCTTCATTATTTTGATTTTTAGAAATTAAACGATGAATGAACTCTATTTCTTTAATTTTATTTTCTTTTAGAACCTCTGTTATTGATGATCTCAGTAGACTGCTAGGAGATTGACTCCAATACTTCTTTAAAACTTTTAGAGCTTTAACGTCGTTGTTTGTAATAAATAATAACTGAGTATATAATTTAATATATGGTGAAAAATTACCTTTTAAAGAAATTGCTTTTTCAATTAATTTAATTGATTCATTCCCATCACTTTTCATTTTTATTTTTGCAATTTCAAATAAAGCTATAGACTTATTTTCGTTAGCTTCCTCTTTTTGTATAATCCTATTCGAATAAGCTTTTTCAGTAATATTGATTAGTTGATTCCAGTTTTTTGTTTTAGCAATAATGTTTAATAATGTTTGATATAACTTATCAATTTTTGGATTTAACAAAAATAATTTTTCACCATAAATAAAAGCATGATGATAATCTTCTTGCTTTAAACTTTGTTCCATCAAACCTCTATAACCAAGCGTTTTGGTTTTGTTATTTTTTATCATTTGGTCATAAACATCGTTTAATTCGTCAGATTTTTTTTCAATTTTTAGTATTTCAGATTGTAAAAGTAAATTAAGACTTGTATCTTCTTTTAGTATCCCCCTCATCTTTCTAGCAGAATTAATGGCCGTTTTATTATCCTTATTAAGAAGAGCTATCATTGACTCAACAAAAAAATCATAACCTTTTTGTGTTCTAGTAAATTTTTTTACGTATGAATATTTTTGAAAAACAAATTTAGTTTTGAAATAAATAAAATTAATCAAAACAACTATTAAGATTAAAATAATGAAAGCAATTACTAATAAATTTGAGTTAAAATTATAACTTAGATCGCCTATGTCAAAAGATATATTAAATGAATTTGATACTAAAAAAATTGTAATTGATATTAATAAAATTAATTGTAGTGAAATTATTAAAAATCTTAACATCTAGCTAGTTTTATTTATTAGTTTTTTGAAATCATTTGCGATTTTAATTTGGTTTATTGTTTCTATGAAATATTTTTCATGATCATTGAGAGTAATAATTTTTTTGTAAGATGTTTGATAATTTCTTTCATCTAAAAGAGTGCTTATTTCTTTTAATAGCAGTGTTTCACTATTCTTTATTTTATTGGTTTTTGATAGCTTTATTTCTAAAAAATTCATTAAGGATTTTGTAATAATATTACTAGAGTCTTTATTAAACTTTTCTTTTAAATATAAATCTAATTCCTGAGAATAAGTATCTTTCAAAAATTCGTTGCCTCTAAAATTTTTTAATCTAATTAAATTAATTTTTTCATATATGTACTGATTGTTGGTATCGTCAAAATTTTGTAGAATATCTAATTCTTCAATGAAATCTAAATTATTTTCAAACTTATAATTAATCAACTTGATAATTTCTTTTTTGTTCTTATCAATGACTGTATCCAAATTATTTTTAGATAGTGTATTATTTGATTCTGAAATTTTTGTTGTTTTAATTTCTTGCAGATCAATTGAGATATTTTTTAGACTTAAATCAAGGTCTTCTATTTTTTTATTTAATGATACAACTTCTTTAGATTGATCAAAGTTTGTAATTTTTTGGATGGATGTTTTTATTTGTTCAAGCGAACTTTCTGTAATTTCAATTTTTTTAGATAGTTTGGATAAATTTTCTACATTCTGATTAAGTTTATTTATAAGCTCTAATTGATCATTATTGGATATTTCTTGATTTTTAAAACTTACATAAAAAAAATATCCAAAAACCAATAATATAAACAATAGTATAAAAGATGTGCTTAATTTTGAAAAAATATATAAATAATCAAGTGTTTTTTTCATTAAGACTTTTTATCATTATTGTTCAGTTGTTTAACAGAAGAAATTAATATACCAAAAAAATATGCTTGTATTCTCTGTTGAAACCTCTTGTGATGAAACATCAGTTTGCATAATGAAAGAAGATAAAACTATTCTATCTCATATTGTATATTCACAAGCAATTCATACCAAACATGGTGGGGTAGTACCTGAATTAGCTTCCAGAGCTCACCTTGAAATACTTCAACAGATTACAAAAGAAGCGCTTAAAGAATCTGGTGTAAAATTAAATGAGATTAATTTATTTTCTGCTACATGTGGACCGGGACTAATTGGGGGTTTATTAATAGGATCAACTTTTGCAAAATCACTCTCAATTGGAAACAACAAACCATTTATTCCTATTAATCATTTAGAAGCGCATGCTTTATCTAGTTTTTACAATAATGAAATTAAATTTCCACATTTAAGTCTTCTTATAACTGGTGGTCACACACAAATATATTTTTTAGAAAACTATAATAAAATAATATTAATTGGCGAAACGATTGATGATGCAATAGGGGAAGCATTTGATAAAGTTGCCAAAATGTTAGGTCTTTCATATCCAGGTGGTCCAGAAATTGAAAAAAAAGCTTTAGAAGGAAATGAGAATTCTTTTAAACTACCTCAACCTTTAATTAATGAGGATAATTTTAACTTTTCATTTTCAGGGCTTAAGACTTCGGTCAACTTAATTGCGAAAAAAAATATTATTGATGAGAATTTTATCAGAAATATGTCTGCTTCTTTTCAAAAATGTGTGGGTGCTATTCTTACTTTAAAATTAAATACAGTAATTACAAAATTATATAAAAATAATACTAAAAATTTATCAGTATCAGTTGTTGGTGGTGTAGCAAATAATGATTATTTAAAAAAATGTTTTAAAAATTTAGAAAAGAAAGAGAATATTGAATTTATTTACCCCCCCAAATATATGATGAATGATAATGCAGCAATGATTGCTTGGGCAACTATTTTAAAATATAAAAATAATCATGATCTTAATTTTAAACCTAACCCAAGACTAACTATTTAAAAATAATAATTTTTGACATAAGGATTAATAAAATTTAAAGTTTATCAATGAAAGTTAATTATTGGTTATTAAAGTCTGAACCATCAACATGGTCGTGGGACGATCAAGTTAAGGCAGGTGTAGAAATGTGGGATGGAGTAAGAAACTACCAAGCTAGAAATAATTTAATGAGTATGAAGAAAAAAGATCTTTGTTTTTTTTATCACTCTGTTTCAGAAAAATTAATAATTGGAATTGTTGAAGTGGTTAAAGAATGTTATCCAGACCCCACAGATAAAACTGGCAAGTTTGTTGTTACAGATGTAAAAGCAAAAAAAAAGCTTAAAAGAGGAGTTTCACTTGAAGAAATTAAATCTACACCTAAACTCTCAAACATAGCTCTAATCAAACAATCAAGATTATCAGTTATGCCACTTACTAAAAATGAGTGGGATACAATTATAAAAATATCAGAAAAATAAAATTAAACAAATTTCATTCTTTTATCTAAAATTAAAGATTGAATTTTATTAGTTTTAGAATTAATCTATCTTTCTATGGAAATAAAAAAAGATTGGGTCAAACAAGCAAAGGCTGATACACAAACCTATGAAACAAAATACAAAAACTCTTTAGAAGATAATGATAATTTTTGGAGAGAAGAAGGCAAAAGATTAGATTGGGTAAAAAATTATACTAAAATCAAAAACGTAAAATATTCAAAAAATGAGGTTGATATAAAGTGGTATTATGACGGATCTCTTAATGTATCGTATAATTGTATCGATCGACATGCAAAAAATAATCCTAACGGAATTGCAATAATATGGGAAGGGGATGACCCAAATAATGTTAAAAAAATAAGTTATCAAGAATTGCTAAAAAATGTTTCCATAGCAGCAAATGTTCTTAAAAAAATTGGTGTCAAAAAAGGTGACAGAGTTACAATATATTTAACAATGATCCCTGAGCTAGCTTATATGATGCTTGCATGTTCAAGAATTGGTGCAGTGCACTCAATAATTTTTGGAGGCTTTTCAGCAGACTCTATATCTGGAAGAATATTAGATTGTAAATCAGAATTTGTAATAACGGCAGATGAGGGGGTTAGGGGTGGAAAAAATATTCCTTTAAAAAACATTACTGACACAGCTTTAGAAAGTTGTCCTGATGTAAAGAAATGCCTTGTGGTAAAAAGAACTGGTGGAAATATTAAATTAGTTGAAGGTCGTGATTTTTTTTATGATGATTTAGTTAAAGATGTTGAAGAAACTTGTGAACCTGAAGAAATGTCAGCGGAGGATCCATTATTTATTCTCTATACCTCAGGATCTACTGGAAAACCAAAAGGTGTTCTACACACGTCAGGAGGTTATTTAGTTTATGCATCAATGACGCATGAATATATTTTTAATTACAATCAAAATGATATTTATTGGTGTACAGCTGATATTGGCTGGGTGACTGGTCATAGCTATATAATTTATGGACCGCTCTCTAATGGAGCTACTACAATAATGTTTGAGGGTGTTCCTAATTATCCTGACTTTTCGAGATTTTGGCAAATTATAGATAAGCATGAAGTAAATATTTTCTATACTGCACCAACTGCAATTAGAGCACTAATGAGAGAAGGTGATGACCATGTAACAAAAACAAAAAGGTCTTCATTAAAACTTTTAGGAACTGTTGGTGAGCCTATAAATCCAGAAGCGTGGAAGTGGTATTATGAAGTTGTAGGAAATTCTCAATCGCCTATTGTTGACACTTGGTGGCAAACTGAAACTGGTGGTATTTTGATTTCTCCTCAAACAGGTGCTATTGAACTCAAACCTGGATCTGCATCAAAACCTTTTTATGGAATTGAACCAGTTATTGTTAATAAAGAGGGTGAGATACTAGAAGGGGAATGTGAGGGGATGCTATGTATGAACAGGTCTTGGCCTGGTCAAATGAGGACAGTGTATGGCGACCACCAAAGATTTATTAATACTTACTTTTCTCAATTTGATGGAAAATATTTTACTGGAGACGGTTGTAGAAGAGACTCTGATGGATACTATTGGATAACAGGGAGAGTTGATGATGTTATAATAGTTTCTGGACATAACTTGGGTACTGCTGAAATTGAGAGTGCTTTTGTAAGTCATCCAAAAGTTTCAGAGGCTGCTGTTGTAGGATATCCACACGAGATTAAAGGTAATGGTCTTTATTGTTATGTTTCACTAAAGGTAGGTGAAGAATATTCTGATAACTTAAAAGATGAATTAAAACAAGTTGTCCGAAAAAAAATTGGTCCCATTGCGACACCTGATTTAATCCATTTTACTGCAGGACTCCCTAAAACAAGATCGGGAAAAATTATGAGAAGAATTCTTAGAAAAATTGCGGCAAACGAACATGATCAACTTGGGGACACAACAACTTTAGCTGATCCTAGTGTTGTTGAAGAACTTGTAAGTAATAGACTAAATAAGTAAATTAATATTGATTTAACGTGCTGTCCAGTGCTTTAGGCATCTAGGTTCATAAATATTAGCTGCTCCAACCTGAGTTCTATCACCGCCTTCTTCTTTTCTATATGTTTTTGTTGCCTCCATACCACACACATTACAAAAGCCATAAATTTTTAAAATTTTATCAGACAAGCCAAGTATCATAGAAGAGGTTTCCCAAGGCTTACCTCTTGAGTCCTGATCCAAACCTGCACAAACAACGTCAATACCCTCATTTAAAATTAACTCTATATTTTTTAGTGTTTCCGAGGTATCAAGAAATTGAACTTCATCTAAAAAAACCATATCAATACTTCCTTTTTTAAAAGTATATTCTTTGTTAACATCTTTCCAACTTTGCATTGCAAAACATTCGTGACTTAAATCATTATGGGTAATAATTTTAGATTCTGAATAACGGTTATCTATACTAGGTTTAATTACAACAATTTTTTTATTTTGATGTTTTGCCCACAGGATCCTTTTTAGCAACTCACTTGTTTTTCCAGCAAACATTGCTCCTACAATAGTTTCTAAAGAACCTCTCATAATCACTCCTTTAATTCACGTTTTATCAACTCTATAATATTTTTTATATCAATTTTTTTAACACAACCTACTGGATTTGAAAAAAAATGTGAATTATTGTCTTTTTTATCCCACCTTTGTAATTTCTTAAAACTTTTTAACAAATTAATGTCTTCAAAAGAAATTTTATGAGTTTCATAACAGCCCACAACCCCATCATATGCGAACAAATCAACTAACCCACAAGGACCTGTGCAATAATTTGAAATGTATTTGTTTTTTATCGGCAAAATATTATTTGAATTATTTAAAAGTATTTCTTTAGATACACTGGTTTCAATAAAAATCCCTTTTTTATTAAAAGATTTTGCTATGTGAAGAGGGCCAGAATCTACAAAAATGCCAAAGTATATTTTAGATATTTCTAATACTAAACTTTTTACATCTTTAGGGTTAATAAACTCAACATCGTAATTTTGGATTTTATTAAGTATAAATTTAGAATATTCAGAATCATCTAATACAATTTTAATTTCATAATCATCTTTAAATTTATCTATAATCTTTTCCAATATGTAAAGCGGAAGAACTCTGATTGTGGATGTGGAAACAGGAAATACGGAGATAGATTTTTTATTATTTTTACTATTACTAAAATCATCTATTTTAAATTCAATCATATTTACATTAAAATATTTACAAATCTCTAAAGCAATATTTGATCTATTATATTTTTGAAACTTTAGGGCCTTAATCTCAAGAGTGATGTGAAAAATTGTATCATAATTGTTTATTTGATCCTGTGATATTAGTAATGGATAGACGTTTAAAAAAGAAAAAAAATTTTTAAAAATAAATAGGTGATTATTGCAAAAGGCTATACCAATTTTTTTGAATTTATTACTTTTTGCTAGAGAATTAAGAGCAATCCCGTATTCGATAGCATCTCCTAATCCAAACTTTGGAGGAAGACAGATTAGTAATTTTTTGCCTATTTTATTTATATTTATTCTTTTTTCATAATTTAATTTAATTAAAGAAGTTGTCTTATTTATATTGTTCAATTCTTTTCTTAAAGTTATATCTTTAGAATAGTATTTTTGGTTAGATTCAATTTTTGTAGATAAATATATAAAAGGTTCTTTTAACAATGAAAAACTAAAAAATGCCATGAGGGATTATATCTTAAAATGAAAAAGAGTGTTAAAGTTAGAAAAATAATATTTGAAATTCTCTATGAGATTCATCAAAAAAGTAAAAATTTCGATGAGAGCTTTATAAAATTTACTAACAACATTGTATTAAATGATCAAGAAAGATCAATGATTTATAATGTTGTACTAAACAGTATTAGGAAAAATTATTTTGTGGAAAATATATTAAATAAATTTCTACAAAAAAAAACTAATATTAAAATCAAAATATTATTACTTTGTGCAATAACACAAATACTCTATTTAGATTTTAAAGTCTATGCAGTTACAAATGACTCTGTTGAGGTAGCCAAAATAAAAAAACTTAATCCAGGACTAGTAAATTCTTTGCTTAAAAATGTGATTAATAAAAGTGACACAATAGATAAAAAAACTTCTAATCTTAATAACTTGCCACAATGGCTTGCTAAAGAATTTTACAAACACAAAATAAATATTAATGAAATTATTAAAAGTATTAGCCATGAGCCTTCAATTCACCTCGTTTTCAAAAACAAAAATTTCTTAGAGACCTTTAAAGAAGATCACGTTAAAACAACTAGTTCATCTGCATTTATAACTAAAGGAAAGAAAATCAGAAATATTGAAAATTATGAAAAGGGACATTGGTGGATTCAAGATTTATCATCCATGCTTCCAATCTACTTAAGCCCAGAAATAAAATCAAAAAAAGTTTTGGATTTGTGCGCTGCGCCAGGGGGCAAAGCATTTCAAGCCATATGTTTAAATAACAATGTAATCCTTAATGATGTAAGCTCAAGAAGAATAAAAATTTTAAAAAAAAATCTAAACAGACTTAGTTTTAAAAATGAAATTAAAAATCTTAATGTATTAGATATGCAAGAAAAAGAAAAATTCGATGTAATTATTTTAGACTCTCCATGTTCTGGAGTGGGAACTTTAAGAAGAAATCCAGATATATTATTCAAAAAAAAACCACCTAATTTAATTTTTTTGCAAAAAACTCAACAAGGATTAATTAATAAAGCGGCTAGGCTTTTGAAAAAAAAGGGTATTTTAATATATATGGTGTGTTCGTTTTTGCATGATGAGACTAAAGATATAAAAAATAAATTTTTAGATGAGAATAGTGGCTACTCTCAATTGAGATTTGATCTAAACTTAAATAATAAATTTAAAAACTTTGTGGACAATGATGGTGATATTTTTTGTTTTCCTTCAAAATTTAATAATTTCATGGTTGATGGTTTCTATGCAACAAAATTTATAAAAAATGATTAATATTTTTTTTAATTATTTTTTAAGATATTTTCATTTATTTTTTTTAAGAATAGGATTGAGGAAAACAAATTATAAAAATTTTAATGATCTTAATTTTAAATATAATGATTTTATTAATTATAAAATTATTAAATATTATGTACTTAAAGAAAGCTATATAGCCAATACTACAATACCCGATATTCATACATTTAACTTTCTTTTTTTTTATCAGAAGTTGGGCGGTAAAAAAGGTATAGATTTATCAAAAAAAAATATTTTCACATGGTTTAAGAAATTCAAGTATAATAAAAATTTTCCCTGGATTGATGATTTTGCATCTAAAAGACTTATAAATTTATTCTATAATTATGATTTTATATGTTCTTTATCCAATCAAAAAGAAATTGATCAAATTAATTATATTTTATTTTTTCACATCAAAAGAATTAGTTTTGAAATCAGAATGAAAAAAATAGATAATATGTCATCAAGTGATATTCTTGCCTTAGTGTTGATTGAGTGCAGTAAAAAAAACTTAAGTTTAAATATTAATACCCAAATTAACAATTTAATTTATTCACATTTAGATGAAAACTCAGTTCATAAAAGTTATAATATCTTAGAGCATGCTAGATTTCTAAATAATTTAATTGAAATACGAAATATTTTTTTATTCTTTAATGTGGAGATATCTCAATTTGTCAAAAATAATATTTTAGCAATGACATCTGTGCTTAAAACATACCAACATGCTGACGGTTCTTTGCCGCTTTTCAATGGTTGTAATAACAATCATAATTATGCAATCCAAAGAATCTTTGAAAACGAACAATTTCTTAAAGCAAAAACATTAAGCAATTTTAAAAATGGAATTGCTGCATATAACGATACAAATAAAATTATTTTTTTTGATGTAGTTCAGCCTGCTAATTTTGGTTTTCATAAAAAACTAGGAGCAGGCTCTCTAGCAATAGAAATAAGCGCAGATGGTGAAAAAATAATAACAAATTGTGGAAGTTCAGAAGCTGGTGGCAAAAATCCAGCTTACCTTAAGTATAGCGCTGCACACTCCACATTAATCATCAATAATACAAATATAAGCGAAATTAAAGAGGGAGGACTTAATAAAACCTTTCCAAAAAAAGTTAATTTTGAAACAAAAAATGAAGAAAGTATAGTTGTACTATCAGGTTCACATAATGGTTATTTAACAAACTATAGAAAAATTTGTAAAAGAGAATTATCTATAGAAAAAGAAAATTATTCGATAAAAGGTAAAGATACTATTATATCAACAAAATCAAGCATTGAAAAAAATGTATATCATATTAGGTTCCATCTAATGCCTGAGATATCCTCTTCTATTACAGAAAATAAAAAAAATATCATAATTAAGACCAAGAAAAACAATATTTGGATTTTTAAGTCTAACAAAGAAGTTGTTATAGAAAAAAGTATTTTTGTAAAAAATGATATTGCTGTTGAGACGTCTCAAATTGTGATAAGCGGAATAACATCGTCTCTGAATTCCCAAATTAAATGGTCTTTTGATAAAATATGAAAAGTAATGCGCTTATATCAGTTTATGATAAATCTTCTTTAAAGAAGATATGTTCTACATTTAAAATGTTTAATATAGGTATTATATCAACAGGTTCTACAGCAAAAAAAATAATTTCTCTTGGATATAAGTGTTCTGAAATATCTAACCTTACTAAATTTAGGGAGATTTTGGATGGAAGAGTAAAAACTCTGAATCCCCAAATACATGCATCTATTCTTTTTAAGAGAGATGACTCCAGTCATGAGAGGGTTTTTAAACAATTAAATTTTCCTAAAATAGATTTTGTAATTGTAAACTTCTATCCTTTTAAGAAAACTACACATCAAATAGCTTCGGCGAAAAAAATAGAGATGATAGATATTGGTGGTCCATCAATGATTAGATCAGCTAGTAAAAATTTTGCGTCAGTAACAACAATATGTGAAAAAAAATACTATGACCAACTTATTAAAGAGTTGATTAAACACAATGGCAAAACCTCTTTAGTTTTTAGAAAAAAAATGGCGGAAAGAAATTTCAAAATAACTAGTGATTATGATTTATCTATATTTAATTGGTTTAGACAAAGCCCTATAAAGAAGAGTTATAACAAAATTAAAATTAAATATGGTGAAAATCCAAATCAAAAATCATATTACTTAACCTCCTCAAAAGCTAATCTTTTTACCTCACAAGTGAGTGGTAAAAATATGGGTTACAATAATATTTTAGATATAAGTGAGGGTTTAAATTGTTTAAATGAATTTTATGAACCAACTTGTGTAATTGTGAAACACAATAACCCATGCGGAGTAGCATCAGCCAATAATATTAAAAATGCTTACCTTAAGGCATTTAAATCTGATCCCGTAAGTTCTTTTGGTGGTGTGGTTTTGTTTAACAGAAAAATAAATCAAGATTTAGCTAACAAAATTAATCTTAATTTTTATGAAGTTATTGTAACCCCTAAAATTAGCAAAGCATCTTTAAGGATACTAAAATCTAGAAAAAAATTAATAATTATTGACTCAATTAGATTGAAAGAAAAAAATAATAATAACTTTAAATCAGTAAATTCTGGAGTTTTATATCAAAGCTTTAATTCATACAAAATTTCTAGATCAACAATTAAGCTAGTTTCAGATAAAAAATCATCAAAAAAAATAATAGATGATATGATTTTTGCGTATAAGGTTGCAAAACACGTCAAGTCAAATGCAATAGTTTTTGCAAATAATAAACAGACTCTGGGTATTGGGGCTGGACAAATGAGTAGGCTTGACTCAACAAGAATAGCAATAATGAAATATAAAGACTTTTTTAAAAACAAAAATTTTGTTTGTGCTTCTGATGCCTTCTTTCCATTTACAGATAATATTCAAAAATTGTTAAAACTTAAATGTGATGCTATTATTCAACCAAGTGGGTCTATAAACGATAATAAAATTATAAATTATGCAAAAAAACATAAAACCTCTTTATATTTTGTCAAATATAGAGTTTTTAAACATTAAAAATATGGAAGCAAATTATATAAAAGCAATACTTAAAATGTTTCCTAATATAGCAAGCGGTAGAAAAAATTTTAAATTTTTTGAAAAAAGAATTAAAAAAAACCTTATTTTGACTGACAAATATCTAAAAAAAAAATTAGCGGACAAAAAAAAATAAATCTATGTAAATTTTCGTAAATTTATAATATTAATCACATAATGCATTTATTTTTTTCAACACCAATTTGGGCTTCAAAAATACCAGATTACGAAAAAATTAATGAAGAGATGCTCAGCTACATTATAAATCTTCGAAAAAACGACCCTGATGGTGTTTCTAAAAGTAATTTTAAAGGATGGCACTCTAAAGATTTTTATACGAAAGATGAGCAACCAAAAAACTTTATAGAAGCAATTAAAAACAATATTAATATAGCCATAAATGATATGGGTTGGGATCTAAATAAGCAGTCTGCAAAAATTAAAAGTTTATGGGCTATTATTAATGAGAAAGATGCGTGGAACCAAAAACATCACCACAGTAATAGTGATTTAAGTGCTGCATACTATGTATCAGCTCATGAAAAGTGTGGTGATATTGTGTTTTATGATCCTAGACCTGCGCCTGTTCATAATCATCCAATATCGAAATCAGCCAATAATCTAAACGCAACTGTTAATTCTATTAAACCCGAGCCAGGAATGCTAGTTCTTTTTCCAAGCTATTTAGAGCATTCTGTAAATCCCAATCTATCAAACAAAAAAAGAATTGTTATAAGCTTCAATATCTCTTTAGAAAAAAATAATTAACTCTATAAAAATTAATTTCATATATTTTAATTTATCTAATAAAAATTTATAATATCTATTTTGAAATACTTTCCCATGCTTCACCGCTACTAATTTCATCTAAGGTCCATTGTCCATATGCTAAATTATTAAAAATTTTATAATCAATTATTGGGTTTTCAATGTCCTTTAGATTTGCAACATTCATTAGTGAATGATCAGTAAAATATGCAGGCACACCATTTAACATTGCCTTAAATCCTGCTGTTGATTGTAAACTTACAAAAGCCCATGCATTTTTTAATAAATCATCTAAACTTTCTTTAGAAAATTTATTATGAACAATTAACTGTCTATCAGTATAAGTTTTTAAGATTTTTTTTGTGTCATTTACCCAATTTGGTTTATTGTAAATTTTTTTCATTGTTTCAGAAGGTTCTGAAAGAATTATATAATTTCCTAATTTGTTCGGGTCTACAATATCAAGATTGAGTTTTTTTAATCTATCGTTAGGATAATCTCCTTCACCATTGTGTATAAAATTATTATAAACTATTCGAAAATATCCATCCATACTTACTACATTAGTTCTATTATTTATAAATTCCCTTTTAGATTGATTAAAATAACCATGATCCATATAAAAAAAATTATTCACTTTTTTAATTAATTCAAAAGTACCTCTTAAAACACCATATGTTGCAATGGTTCTATTATAATCCCTAAAATTATTTATATGACACATTGGTGAGCCTGCGCCCTTCGCAAAATTATAACATAATGTTCTATTCATTATGTGATCTGTATAAATGACAACCGGTTTTTCCATAGCAATAAAAGTATATATTAATAAATTATTTTATAAATTTTATAATTTCTTCAACTAAATTATTTCTTTCTTTATTATCCATAACATCAAAACCATCTACTGTTTTATTGAGAAAATTAATTGCTTTCATAATTTATTTTATCACTAAGATTTAAGATAATAAACTGAAAACAAAATTATATTCAAAAATTTTATAAATAGTTTAAATCAAACAAATGATTTCTTTTTTATGTCCTACTCGAGGAAGACCCGAACAAGCGATCAATCTA
>CABXJB010000021.1 GCA_902512415.1 uncultured Alphaproteobacteria bacterium | reverse complement strand
AAAAAGTAGGTGCTGATGTTCAGGAGGTCGCGAGAGGAATGGGTATTGATAAAAGGATAGGAAATAAATTTTTACATGCAGGACCAGGTTATGGAGGATCTTGTTTTCCAAAGGATGTTAAAGCATTTGTAACAACTGCAGAAAAACATGATGTTAACTTATCGATTTTATCTGCAGTGGATAAATTTAACGAAGAAAGAGTAAGTAAAATAACGAATAAATTTATTGTTAAAGCTAATTTAAAAAAAGGAGATCAAGTAAGTTTACTTGGATTAAGTTTTAAACCTAATACTGATGATGTTCGAGATTCAACTTCTCTTAAAATTGCAAAATTATTACAAAATGCAGGTATAGGAATTAAATCATATGACCCAGAGGCTATGGATAACGCTAAAATAGAAAATGCCGAAATAATTTTATGCAGCAGTGCGTATGAGGCATGTAAAGATACTAAAGCTATTATAATTGGAACGGAGTGGAATGAATTTAGGGCTCTAGATTTTTTAAAAATAAAAAAAAGTAGTAATAATTTAGTTATCTTTGATTTAAGAAATATATATAACCCTAAAGAATTAAGAGATATAGGTTTTCAGTATTTTGGCACAGGAACATAATTATACAATAGAAAATTTTGATCCAGAAGTCCTTCGTGAATATGATATCAGAGGAGTTGTAGGCGAAAATATAAATGATAATACGGCCTACACAATAGGAAGAGCTTTTGGCCATACTGTCAGATCAAAACTACCTTCTAATACTATAGTAACAGGTTATGACGGGAGGTTGACTTCACCATCTTTGCATAAGGCTCTTTGTGCTGGTTTAAAAGACTCTGGCTCAAAAGTAATAAATATTGGCATGGGACCAACTCCAATGACTTATTTTGCTCACTATCATTTCGATGCTCAAGCAGCCATAATGGTTACAGGCTCTCATAATCCATCTGAATATAATGGTTTTAAAATGGTTCTTAATAAACACTCATTTTTTGCCGAAGATATTCAAAGTCTTCAAAAGTTAATAGAAGATAATAAGCTAGAATTATCAGAGGGTCAGATAGTTAATCAAGATATCACTCAAGAATACATAGAAAGAGATCTCTTGAATATTAAATTAAAAAGAAAACTAAAAATTGCTTGGGACCTTGGTAATGGAGCAATGGGAAAGGTGGCTCGAGAAATAACTGACAAGCTTACTAATTCTGAAAACATTATTATTAATGAAGAGGTTAATGGGCATTTCCCCAATCATCATCCAGATCCTACAGTTCCACAAAACATGATCCAATTAATTGAAGCTGTCAAAGAAAATGACTGTGATATTGGTCTTGCATTTGATGGTGATGGTGACAGATTAGGTATTATCGATAATCTAGGAAATATAGTTTGGGCTGATCAATATATGCTTTTATTGTGTTCAGAAATTGCTAAATTATATGATAATCCAAAAATTATTATGGATGTAAAGTGTAGCAAAGTTTTTTTTGATGAGGTAAAAAAAATTAATTGCGATCCTATTATGTCAAGAACAGGTCACTCTCCAATAAAAGAAAAAATGAAAGAACTTAACTCACCGCTTTCAGGTGAGATGAGTGGACATGTTTGTTATGGTGATGATTTTTATGGATATGATGATGCTATGTATGTTGGTCTAAGACTATTACGCATTTTATCCAATCAGAGTAAATCCCTTAGTGATTTAATTAATTTTTATCCCAAAACATATTCAACTCCAGAAACAAGATTTGATGTTGATGAGTCTAGAAAATTTATTATTATAGATGAGGTTAAAGAAAGACTAAAAAAAGAAGATCAAAAAATAATAGATATAGACGGTGTTCGAGTAGAAAATGAAGAGGGCTGGTTTTTAATGAGAGCTAGTAATACGCAAAACCAACTTACGTGCAGAGCTGAGTCAATTTCTGAAAAAGGTTTACGTGAACTAATAGATATAATTGAATATCAATTATCTTTAAGTGGTGTCAATTACAAATTTACGATCTGATAAAACAGTCTCTATTATATTTTTTTAATCTTTTACAAGCTGTATAAGCTTCTTTTTTTGAAAAATTCTCAAATCTTGACTCATAGAGTTGTTTTCCGCTGACTTTTATTAAAACAATATTGGCTGTTTTTGCAGTTGTTGTTTTAGGATACTTGTTCTTAATTAATTTAATTTGTTTTTCTGCACTATTACGATATTTAAATGTTCCAACAACTATTGAATAAGAATTTGTTTGAATTTTATTTGTTTCTTTTTTTACTATTTTTGTTTTTATTTCTTTTTTGTTTATACCTAATTCAGCAAATTCTTTATTCATGATAATTTTTAAAGAATTATCACGTTGTTTTCCTGTATCACCTCCAAATATAACGCCAATTAATCTCTTATCATTTCTTACTGCTGAAAAAGCCAGTTGAAACCCAGAAGCTCTTATATACCCTGTTTTAATTCCATCTGCTCCATCATAACTAAGCATCAATTTATTATGTGTTTTATAAGTTTTACCATTGTAGGTAAATTTTTGTTTACTAAACAATTTGTATTTTTCTGGAAAGTTAGAAATAAGCGCATGTGAAAGAATAGAAATATCTCTTGCGGTAGTTAGTTGTGCTCTATTCGGTAATCCAGAAGCATTTTTAAAAGTTGTATTAGTCATGCCCAACTTTCTTGCATAGCTAGTCATTAATTTTGCAAACTCTTTTTCGGAACCGGAAATACTTTCTGCCACAACAGTAGCTACATCATTAGCGGATTTAACTATTAAAGCCATAACCGCATCCTCTGCTTTTATATTTGAACCTTCTTCCAAGTATAGTTTACTAGGTGATCGTGAAGCCGCAATTCTTGATACTTTTAATTTTGTTTGATTTGTTATTTGTCCTTTTTCTAATTGATCAAACAAAATATATAGTGTCATAATTTTTGTTAATGATGCTGGATAATTTTTAGTATTAGCATTAACTTCAAACAGAACTTCTTTTGTATCAAAATCGATGACTATCGCAGCTTTTTTGGCAAACGTTTCTGATGATATAAAAATTATCGTGATAAAGATCGGGATTAATAGATATTTGAATAAAGACATGTTAGGCTTAATTAACATAAGGCTTTCGTTATTAACAATTGAAAAAACCTCTTTAATTTCTTTTAAAAGTGCTTATTTAATAAATGATGAAATTAAGTAATGAAAATGACAATAATATAAATAATGGGTTAGATAAAGGTATACTATTAGAAACTAAACCAAAGACAAAAAAACCATCAATGTATAATGTCTTGTTACTTAATGATGATTATACACCTATGGAATTTGTTGTTCTAGTATTAGAAAGTGTATTTAATAAAAAAGAAGAAGAGGCAACGCAGATAATGCTCCATGTTCACAAAAATGGTATTGGTGTTTGCGGAACATTCACTTATGAAGTTGCTGAAGTTAAATGTAAGACAGTTACAGATCTTGCAAAAAAACATGAGCATCCACTTCAATGCACAATGGAAAAAAATTAAATGTTATCATCTAATTTAGAAAAAACACTTAGGAATGCATATCAGCTTGCAACAGACAACAAGCACGAATTCGTAACTCTTGAGCATTTACTAAACTCTCTTACAGATGATAAAGATGCTATTAGTGTTTTAAGGGCATGCGGCGTTGAGAGAGAAGAGTTAAAAAAAAATTTAGAAGATTTTATTAAAAATGATTTATCTAATTTAACAGATAATTTTACAGGAGAGCCAAAACTAACAAATAGTTTCCAAAGAGTTCTCCAGAGAGCTGCTATACATGTTCAATCAAGTGGCAGAGAAAGTGTAACAGGAGCTAATATGATAGTTGCACTCTTTTCTGAAAAAGAGAGTCACGCAGTTTATTTTTTACATCAACAAAATATGACAAGATTAGATGCAGTGCAATACATCTCTCATGGTATCTCAAAAATTCAAGAAGATGAGGATAGTGAAGAAATTGTTGAAGAAACAACAGATGGTCAGCAACAAAAAAAATCTTCAAAAAAAGCCCTCGATCAATTTTGTATTAACCTTAATAAAAAATCACTTGATGGTAAAATAGATCCATTAATTGGAAGAAAGCTTGAAGTTGAGAGAACAATTCAGATTTTATGTCGAAGACAAAAAAATAATCCAATTTTTGTTGGTGACCCAGGTGTAGGCAAAACAGCAATTGCTGAAGGTTTAGCAAAACGTATTGTAGAAAAAGATGTTCCAGATATTATTCTTGATGCAGTTATTTATTCTTTAGATATGGGCGCACTTCTAGCAGGAACTAGATACAGGGGGGATTTTGAAGAAAGATTAAAAGAAGTCTTAAAAGATTTACAAAAACAAGAAAAATCAGTTTTATTTATTGATGAAATTCATACAGTTATAGGTGCTGGCGCTACAAGTGGTGGATCTATGGATGCAAGTAATCTTTTAAAACCATCTTTAAGTAATGGCTCTCTTAGATGCATAGGATCTACAACTTATAAAGAGTTTAATAACTATTTTGAAAAGGATAGGGCGCTTGTAAGACGATTCCAGAAAATAGATATTAAGGAACCAACTAAAGAAGAAACTATTAAAATTCTCAATGGTTTAAAAAACTATTATGAAGAGCATCATCAAATTAAATATTCATCGGATGCAATTATAAGTGCAGTAGAGTTATCTAACAAATATATTGGTGATAGAAAGCTTCCCGACAAAGCAATTGATGTGCTTGATGAAGCTGGAGCAGCACAGTATTTGTTACCTAAATCTAAACGAAAGAAAACAATATTATCTAAAGATGTTGAAGCTGTTGTTGCTATTATGGCAAGAATACCTCCAAAATCAGTTAATAAAAATGATAAAGAAAATTTAAAAAATCTTGAAAGGGATCTGAAAAATTTTGTTTTTGGTCAAGACAAAGCTATAGAAGAATTATCCTCTTCAATAAAACTTGCAAGAGCAGGTCTTAGAGAAGATGGTAAGCCTATAGGTTCATACTTATTCTCTGGACCCACTGGTGTTGGAAAAACTGAAGTTGCAAGACAATTGAGTAAAACACTTGGAATAAAACTTCTTCGATTTGATATGTCAGAATACATGGAAAGACATACTGTTAGTCGTTTAATTGGAGCACCTCCTGGATATGTTGGTTTTGATCAAGGAGGATTACTTACTGATGGAGTTGATCAGAATCCTCATTGTGTTTTGCTCTTAGATGAAATTGAAAAAGCTCATTTTGATCTTTTTAATATTTTACTACAAGTAATGGATTACGGTAAGCTAACTGATCATAATGGTAAATCAGTTGACTTCAGAAATGTTATACTAATTATGACTTCCAATGCAGGTGCAATAGATTTATCTAAAAAAAGTATTGGCTTTAATTCTGCAAGATCAAAGGACGACAATAGTGATGCAATAAATAAGATATTTTCTCCTGAATTTAGAAATAGAATAGACTCAATTATTTACTTTAATCATTTGAACAAAGAAATTGTTTTATCAATTGTAGATAAATTTATTATTCAAGTTGAAGCTCAATTAGAAGACAAAGGTGTTTCTTTATCAATTGATAAAAAAGCAAAAAAATATCTTGCTGATATTGGCTATGATGAACTTTACGGTGCAAGAGAGCTTGGGAGAGTAATACAAGAAAAAGTTAAAAAACCAATGGCAGAAGAATTGATTTTTGGAGCATTATCTAAAGGTGGTCATGTAGATATTACTATCGATAAAAATGAAATATCTCTTAAATACTCATCTAATCAAGACAAAAAGATTGAGTTAGTTTAATTTTTATAAGGCCCTAGAGCTTCTAAATCTTCTTTGTGATAATTGATCATCTTTGCTTCTTCATTAAGGAAATTATTTATCGCTTTTGAAAATTCTTTCTCTTTTATCCAATGAGCACTCCATGTTTTTTGTGGTAAATATCCTCTACTCAATTTGTGTTCACCTTGCGCTCCTGCTTCAACAAATTTTAATTTATTTGCAATTGCATAATCAATCGCCTGGTAATAACATAATTCGAAATGCAGATATGGAACTTCAAATTTTGAACCCCATAGACGACCATATAAATGAGTCTTGCTTAAAAAATTTAATGCCGAAGCTATTTTTTCATTATCTTGAAACGCAATAATTAATAAAATCTTATCTTTAAAGTTAGATAAAATATTCATGAAAAATTCTTTTTTTAAATATGTCGATCCCCATTTTCTTCCAGTAGTATCCAAGTAGCATTCATAAAAAAAATCAAAATCTTCTTTATGAATATCTTCCCCATTAAAAATTTTTACTTCAAGGTTATTATTTTTTAAGCATTGCCTTTCTTTTTTGATTTGTTTTCTTTTTCTAGAAGAGAGTGTTGATAAAAAATGATCAAAAGATTTGTAGTTATTATTCTGCCAATGAAATTGTATTCCTTCCCGTATCATAATAGGTTCTTTAGCCTCCCATTCATTTGGATTTTTTATAAAATTAAAATGTGCTGATGAAACATTAATTTTCATTGCTTCATTAATAATATTATTAATAATTTCTTTTATTTTATCTTTTTTATTTTTTATTTTTTTACTAATAAATATTCTTTCACCAGTTACTGGAGTAAATGGTATAGCAGATTGAAGCTTGGGATAATAATTTAATCCATGTCTATGATAGGCATCAGCCCAAGCATGATCAAAAATATATTCTCCATAAGAATGACTTTTTAAATAAAGTGGACATATTGCAATAATCTCAGATTTATTATTGTACTCAATATAATGATAAGGTTGCCAGCCTGTTTGAGAACAAGCGCTCTTACTTTCCTCCAACGCAAATAAAAACTCATATTGAATAAAAGGATGGTCGTTATCGACACAGCTATTCCAATCCTCTTTTTTAATTTTTTTTAAGCTATCAATAAAAAAAATTTCACTCCTTGGTGAAGGCATCTATTTTAATTGAACGACAGCATCTATTTCTACGGCAATTCCTAATGGTAAAGCATTGGACCCAACAGCAACTCTAGAGTGTCGACCTTGGTCGCCAAAAATATCTACTAACATATCGGATGCCCCATTAATGATCTTTGGTTGGTCAGTAAAATTATTCTGACAGTTTACATAACCAGTTAGTTTAACAAAACTATCTAATTTATCCCAATCTCCTTCAATGCCAGTTTTCACTCCAGCAATGATATTAATGACACATAGTTTAGCTGCTTCAATACCATCTTCAACTGTAATATCTGATCCAACTTTGCCTTTGTAAATGAGCTCTCCATTTTTCACTGGTGCCTGACCAGATATATACATTGTTTTGCCAACAATTTTGTATGGAACGTAATTTGCCAGAGCTTTAGGAAGATCTGGAATATTTAAACCTAAGTTCTTGATATTTTCTTCAAACAAATGCATTAGACACTATATAAAACTTTTTGAGCGAAGGTAAAGGGAACAAATATGATTAAAACTTTAAAATTTTTATTTCTGTGCCTGGCAATCTCAACTTTATTCAATGGAGGAGCAGTTATGGCAGATGAAAAAGATATTATCCATATGACATTAAAAGATGGTGTTGTTAAAATGGAAACGCGTCCAGATTTAGCACCACAGCATGTTGCGCAAATAAAAAAATTAATAAGTGAAGGTCAGTATGACGGCGTTGTTTTTCACAGAGTTATTGATGGTTTTATGGCTCAAACAGGTGATGTAGAATTTGGAAACTCCTCAAATGATAAATTTAATATGTCTAGAGCTGGAACAGGAGGTTCAAACTTACCTGATATACCCGCAGAATTCTCTGATGCTAATCATGGCAGAGGCGCAGTATCAATGGCGAGGGCACAAGACCCAAATAGTGCAAACAGTCAGTTTTTTATTGTCTTCAATGATGCTAGCTTTTTAAATGGTCAATATACCGTTTGGGCTCAAGTAGTAGAGGGTATGGAGTTGATTGATAATATTACCCGAGGAGAACCGCCTCAAGATCCTGATAAAATAATTAAAATGGAAATTATTACAGAGTAAGTATGTTTGTTGCTGATTTGCATAATGATCTTGTGCAAAGAATTATGATTGGTGAGGATGTGATTAAAAACACATCCTCTGGCCATACTGACATAGAAAGACTAAAGTTATCCTCAATCGATTTAGAAGTAATGATTGTTTGGGCATCTGAGAAAGAACCTAGCACAAGTTATTTTGAATTTGCTTCTAAGATGTATGAAAAACTAAAAGCATTAGAAAATGTCCATGGAGTTTCCGTTCCAATCACGCTAGATGAAATAAAATCAGCAAAATATAATAATAAATTATCTCTTCCGATTGCCATGGAGGGTGGAGAAGCATTAGAAAATAAAATAGAAAATTTAGAATACTTTATTGAAAAAGGTCTTTTTTATTTTGGCCCAACATGGAATCATTCGCTTGATTGGGTCAGCTCTGGTTATGGAGAGACACATAAGAAATCTACTTTAAAGAACTTTGGTTTAAATAAATTTGGAACTCATGTAATACGTCTCTGCCAGGATAATAAAGTTTTAGTAGATGTTTCTCATATAGGTGAAAAAAGTTTTTGGGATATAATGTCTATTTCAAATAAACCGATAATAGCTTCTCATTCCAGTGTTCATAAATTATGTCCACATTTTCGTAATCTTAAAGATGATCAAATTGAGTCTATAAAAAAAACAAATGGCTTTATAGGCTTAAACCCTTACCCTTTTTTTATTGATCCCACATTTAAAATCAGAGAAGAAAAAATAAGAAAGACTTTCAGGCAACAGCTTAGTGAACTTGCTGATAAACAAGAAACTACAGCAGGAAAATGGATTGCTAAACAACATTTTCTTCAACAAAAACTAGCTTCTGTCTGCCCTGGCATGAATGTTTTTATCGATCACATTGAATATATCATTAAGATGATTGGAATTGATTATGTGGGAATAGGAAGCGACTATGATGGACTTGATTGCTTACCAAAAGGTTGGAATGATTGCATGGATCATATGCTTATTACCGAAGAGTTGGATAAAAGAGGTTATAGCGTTGAGGAAATTGAAAAAGTTATGGGTAAAAATATTTTAAGAGTTTTAGAAGAGGTATGGTCTTAACGTCTTATACAAAATAATAAGAGAAATAAAAATTAAAACTATACCAGAAATATTTTGAATAGTTTTCGTATTATTTTCTAAGAATTTTTTTAAACCAAATCCAGTAACGATGATTGTGACTATGATGTACCATATTCCATCAATAGATGATGCCATAAATACCATAGTAAATTTAGTCATACTTGTAGACGAAACACCTATAAATTGAGAAAAAATAGCAGCAAACCAAATAAGAATTTTAGGATTTAAAATACTAATAGCAAATCCTTGAATAAATGAATTTAATTTTGCTTGATCATCATCTATCGATAATTTTTCTCCTGAGTTTTTAAGAAATAATACGCCTAAAATTAATAAAAAAACACTGCCACAAAACTGTATCGTATTAAAAATAAAAATATTATTTATTAGTATTAATTGCAAACCAATAACACAAATCGCCGCATATATTCCAATACCTATCGCGTGCCCAATAGAACTTAGCAAGCCAGAAACTCTCCCATATTTTATTGAATTTCTTATTATTAAAGCCAAAGATGGTCCTGGAGACATTGCTCCAACAATGCATATGGCAGCAAATTGTACCCAAAACCAATTAATCATTTTTTTGTTGTGTTATGTTTTTGTATTTCTCAATTGTTTCTTTAAGTCCAAAATCAATACTATCACAAACCAAGGCATGCCCAATCGATACTTCTTTGATTTCTGGAATATTTTGTAAAATATAATCAAGATTATCTAAATTTAAATCATGTCCTGCATTTAGTGATATGTAAGGGAATTCTTTATTTAAATAATCTTTTACTTTAAGATACGGTTCTATTGCAGAAGTTTTATTTTCAGCATAAGTTCTAGCATAATCGTAAGTATATAATTCTACTCTATCGGGCTTAATACTATCAAGGTTTGATAATGTTTTAGGTGAAGGATTTATAAAAATTGAAACACGAATTTTATTATCTCTAAATTTATTTATTACTTCACAAAGAAAATTTTTATTTTTATCACAGTCCCAACCAAATGATGATGTTAGTGCTTCTGGAGGATCAGGCACAAGAGTTACTTGGTCAGGAGAAACATCTATTACTCTATTTATAAAATCATCTGAAGGGTAACCTTCTATATTAAATTCTATTTCCTTATAATTATTTGTAAGATTTTTTAATGCTTGTAAATCAGAGAATTTGACATGTCTTTCATCTGGTCGAGGATGAACAGTGATCCCATCAGCCCCATATTCAATACATTTTTTACTTATTGTTACTAAGTTTGGATTATTTTCTCCTCTTGCATTTCTTATTAAGGCAAATTTATTTACGTTTATACTAAGCGCAGTCATTGATTAGATTTCTTTTCCATATGTTTTTAACATCCACTCTTGAACTTTTGGATGATTGTGAACTTTATGATGAATATTTTTTAATTTTGGAAAGTCATCAACAATTGAGGTTGGAATACCATCGATAATCCCTGATTTAAGCCATCCAATTAATCGCCACATAGCAATATCGGCTATAGTCATCTTATTTTCAACAAACCACTCAGAATTTTCTTCAGATAAGAGGTCTTCTAAATATTTAAACCATCTAGGTAAAAGTTTATTTTTTAAAATTAATCTATCTGCTATTTTTTTTTGTTCATCTTTTTCTCTTATTGTAGGGCTTACTATATTTGTTATATCTGTAGCAGCATCAATAATTTGATCAATTTTTGCTGCATGCAAATCATCATTTGAGTAAAGATTAGATGCCTTTCCACAATATCTTGCTATAGCTCCAGTCTGACCTATAATTTTGTTATCAACTTCAATAACTGGCAATTGATGAAATGGAACTTTTTTACCATTAGGTAAAAAACCTGTTTTAATCATAGTAATGAATTCATCCCTTGTTATCCTAATATCTTCAAAAGGAGTCTCACTTATATAAAGACATACTCTTAAAACTTCTGCTCTCCAAAATGGCGTGTGGCTATAATAAATTTTAATCATTTTATCTCTTCGATTCTATTAATCATTTAATTAAAATACTTATTAATACAGCCTTAAATTAATATTAATAGAAATGTAATTGAAATCTTTTAAATATTCAAACGAGTCTGATGTTTCTTTATTCCTGTTGATTACTTTAGTTAAAATATCAGACTCATCAGAATTATTTATTTGAGGGAATCAATATAATCTGTTTTAATCAATTTATGAATAGGAGGAAGTATGATTGAATCAGCTGGTGGAATGATCCCTTTTTTATGTCATGTTTTTTTAATTTTATTTGGAGGTTTTTTTGGATTAAATTTTGCTTTTAATAAAAATTTTGCTCAAAAAAACTTTGATTACGATAATATTCAAGCAACATACATGGGGAGACCTTTAGGTTTTTTAATGACAGGCTTAGTGTTAATGGCCATAGCAGCTTTATTTCAGATTGGTGGAGTGACTTCAGCTAATGAAATTTTTGGAGCGTTGTTTATTTTTACTATTTTAGCTTTTATTTATAATTTAGCTTTAACAATGAATATACTACCAACACATGATGGAAATCCGCACCATATTAAAAATGCTATAAGACCTTTAATACCAATGGTTGTAATACTAATAAGGTATTTTAATTTATAAATTTAAATAAATTTTTTATAGCACTCGTAAATGAGTGCTATATAAAATTTTAAGACTTTGGCGGAGAGCAAAATACTTAAATAATAATTATGATTATAAAAAAAATTTTTTTATCAATTAATATATTATTTTACTTATACTTTACCATTCAACTTTTAGTTTTTACTGATGAATTTGCTCAAGAAAACTTAGGATTTTTTAATCATGCTGTAGCAGGTTTAGCTGAAATAATAGGTATAATCTTCTTTTCATTTTTTTTAGCTTTAATAATAATATTTTTTAAAGGTATAGAAGAACAATTTCCTTTTTTTTTAACAAACTTTTTAGTTCAATTTATTATAGGTATAAATTTTTGGAGATACATTTTAACAAATAGTCCCGGAGAATCAAACTTAGATTCTATAATATTCAATGCAATAGTATTTTCTGCTGCCTCTATAATTTCTTTATATTTATTAATTAATAGTAAATAATAATAATCGTAAAATCAGAATCTCTCAAAAGTGGTGCTGATACCGAGAATCGAACTTGGATCTGACCGTTACCAACGGCCTGTAATAACCATTATACTATATCAGCATTTTTTTTAGTGTTGTAATCTTTATTTAATATTTATTGTATATATAATATAATCTATGACGGAAATTGATTTTTGGTTTTCTATTGGCAGTACCTACACCTTCTTATCTGTAAATAGAATTTCAGATATTGCAAAAAAGGAAAATATAAAACTTAATTGGAAACCTTTTAGTGTTAGAAAAATTATGATGGATATGGATAATATACCATTTACGCCTCCATCTAAAAAAATCAAATCAGATTATATGTGGAGGGATATAGAAAGAAGGGCTAAGTTTTATGGCTTTGAAGCAAAGGTTCCTGCCCCATATCCTTTAAAAGAATTTGATCTTGCAAATCAACTAGCTATTTTAGGAATGAATAAAGGCTGGGGAATTGATTATGTTATATCGACATATAAAAGGTGGTTCCAAGAAGGGAAAGAGCCTGCAACAGAACCTAATCTTACTGAAGTATTTCAAGAATTAAATTTAAATAAAGAAGAAACATTAAACGAGGCAAAATCATCAGAGACTGAAAAACAATATATACAAAATACCGAGACCGCTTATAAATCTGGTGTTTTTGGTAGTCCAACTTTTATTTATGATGGTGAAGTGTTTTGGGGGGATGATAGATTAGAAGATTGCATTAAATGGATTAATAATAAATAATTTTGAAAAATATAATTTTTTTTTTAATATTTTTTTTAACAACTACTAATTCCTTTTCTAAAACTATCATAGGTAATGCTCGGATTATCGATGGGGATACAATTAATATAAAGAGTAATAAAATAAGACTACACGGTATAGATGCTCCTGAGACTAAACAGACATGTAAAATTAATTCTGCAGAATGGTATTGCGGTATGCAATCTACAAAAGAACTAAAAAAATTAATAAATAATCAACAAGTGGAATGTTTAACAAATGATATTGATATTTATAATAGATATGTTGCTATTTGCATTGTTAATGAAATTAATATTAATCAGTGGATGGTAAAAAGTGGCTGGGCTATTGCGTACCGCTACTATTCAACAGATTATATTGTTGAAGAGAAATATGCACGCGATAACAAATTGGGAATTTGGAAAAGTGAATTCATGAAACCATACATGTATCGTCGACAGAATAAAAATTGAATTTAATTACCTTCTTTTTATCTAAAGATTTTTATTATATACTCATACTGTGAGTGAACTTGATAAATTAGATTTAGCATGGATTGATTCTTTAAATGATGATCAAAGAGAACTTTTTTTGGATGCGTTAAATTCTTACTTATTGTTTAAAAAAGATAGTTTGGATAGATGTGATTTATTAATTGAAAAATATCCTACTTTTAATGCCCCTAAATTATTAAAAATAATCTTAATTTTGCTCGCACGCGATAATAATAAAATAAAAGATGCAAAAAGATTATTGAGTAACATAAATATTGAGGATTTAAATGATCACTTCAAAAAATACCTTATTGTAATATCATTTTGGCTAAAGGGTGATTTGCACTCAGTAATTTCGAGTCTTCAAAATATTATTTCTGATCATAAAAAAGATATATTGGCAATTCGACTACTTCATTTCAATAGTATATTCATTGGCATAGACTCAAAATTTCTTAGTAAGCATCAAGAGATTTTAGGAAACTGGTCAAAGAAAGATCCTTTATATAATATAATTTTAGGTATGACGAGTTTTGCTTATGAGGAAAATGACCAGTTATCTTTAGCTCAAAATTTAGCCAATGATTCATTAGCAATATCAAAAAAAGATTTATGGAGTTGGCATGCTTTGTTACACGTCCAAGATAACGAATTATCTTCTGATTTAGAAAGTAACGAATTTTTTACTTCGATTGATTGGTCTCAATATGGTGCAATCAAACGCCATATATGGTGGCATCAAGCACTTATGCATTTTTATAAAAAAGATTTTATTAAATGTCTAGAGATGTTTGATAATTTTATTTGTAGTGAAGATGAATTCTATTTAGATTTTTGTAATGCAAGTTCCTTGCTACTTAGGTTGCACTACCAAGGTGCTGATGTGGAACAAAGAATGTTGAAATTAAAACCTCTAGCTAATTATTTTTGCGAACAACAATTAATACCCTTTATAGATTATCATCTTGTTCTTTTTTACAAATATTTTGATGACTCAGAACACTTAAGTATAATTCAAAAAGGTATAAATGAGCAATATAGAAATACAAAATTTCAGAAAACTACGAATAGTTATTTAGAACCAGTAATCAAAAATCTACAAAACGGAGAAGAGATAGATACAAAAGTGATGCATAATGCTTTTCAGCAACTAGGGGGAAGTTTTGCTCAACGAGAAATTATTTTACTTGGACTTCTTAACCATAACGATCAATCTGAGTTAAAGAAAACAATCAAAAATATTTTTAATTCAAAAAAAAATAGTGTTGTAAATTATGCGTAAATTTGACTCTTTAGGATTTCTACCAAATGAAATATTTGAAAAATTTGAAATCAATAATTTCTCACTTTTAAGAGATAAGCTCTTCCTGAGAAATATAAAATATAATGATATTGAAATATTAAAGCTAATTTCTTTTTTAGTAAGAGATAAAAATTGGAATAATTACACGCCAGAAATTGTAAAGACTATATCGTATAATAAACATAATAATTTACATTTTGAGTTTGATTTAAAATATGGTGATGCCGAACAATTAGAAATTAAAATTCTTCTTTCAATTGGAGATGATTCTGTAAAATTAATTGCAAATGGTAAATTTTTAACTGATTTTTGGACTAATAGAATTGGTTTTAACCTTCTTTTGCCATTAGAAGGCGTTGTTGATCAGGAAGTAATTGTTACAAAAAATGATCAGACAATAGAAACATTAAAATATCCCTTAACCATAAAACCTGATCAACCAATGGTTAAATTTAATAATCTTTCTTATGCCATGTTTAATTCTATTGATCTTAATATAAGATTTAGCGGTATTCATTTTGAGATAGAAGATCAGCGCAATTGGGGAGATGCATCTTATAAAATTTATAGCGGATCGTTGCTTGATCCATTCCCCTATAAAGAAAATAAAGACTCTGCCTTTCATCAGGAAATAGAAATTACAGTAAAGAAAAAAAATAATTTGACTGAAACTATTCAAAGTCAAAACATTTTACCTATTAATACAAATGAGGAATATAGAATGCCTAATGTAGGTATAAAAGTTGATAATGAAACTGTTGTAAGTGAAAGTTTAAATGTTGATTTTTTATATCACTTAGTTGATTTTGAAAGCAAAACGGAGAACAAAAAAAAAATTTACAGTTTACCTGTTTATTTAGTTGCACTCATTGATCATTCTAGAGAGATTAATGATATTATAAAAGATATAAAAGATTACATAGCTTTAAATAACATAAAACTTGATAAGCTTCTTATTTGCCCTAAAATTTACTTAAATAGCTTTCAGCCTGATGGCGAATGGCCATCAGTTCCAAGTTTAGGAGATTATTATAAAGAGGCTAAAATACATTTTCCCGATGTTCAAATATTCTCAGGTATGGTTACTAATTTTACAGAGTTGAATAGAAAAAGACCAGATGGAGAATTTGATGGTATAAATTTTTCATTTACACCCATTGTTCATGATGCAAGTGATTATGGAGTATTGGATACACCAAATTCGCTAAAATATATTTTAAATACAATTCAAAATTTTACTAATGATACTCCTATTCATATTGGACCAATAACTCTTGGTATGCATTTTAATCCATATGGGGAAGATCTTGCGAATAACCCTTATAAAAGAAGATTAGAAATGGCTGAGATTGATCCACGTCATGATAGTCTTATTAGTTTAAATTGGAGTATTGCTGTTTTTTCAGAAATTATATCTAAAAATACAAAATATATAACTTTTGCATCTCTCAAAGGTATTCACGGTATTTTGACAGATAAT
>CABXJB010000020.1 GCA_902512415.1 uncultured Alphaproteobacteria bacterium | reverse complement strand
CATTATAATCTCTTCTGGTGTGCCAGCTTGAACTAATCTGCCACCATTTAAAATACCTATATGGTCACCTAATCTTAATGATTCATCTAGGTCATGCGTAATAAAAACTATTGTTTTTTTTAGTTTTGCTTGTAATTCAATAAGTTGATTTTGCATATCACTCCTAATTAGAGGATCTAAAGCGCTAAAAGCTTCATCCATAAGAAGTATTTCAGGATTAGTAGCTAACGCTCTGGCCAAACCAACCCTTTGTTGCATTCCCCCGGAAAGTTGACTTGGGTATTGATCTTCAAAGCCTTGTAAACCTACAGACTCTATTTGTATCATGGCAAGTTTTTTTCTTTCTTCAATAGCTTTCCCTTGAATTTCTAATCCATATCCAATATTTTCAATTACTGTTTTATGAGGAAATAAACCAAATCTTTGAAAAACCATACTCAATTCATGTTTACGGAAATCAATTAATTGTTGTTCATCTAATTCCATAATATTTGTTCCATCAACAACAATATTACCGTCAGTTGGGTCAATTAATCTGTTTAAGTGCCTGATTAAAGTTGACTTGCCTGAGCCAGACAATCCCATACATACGAATGTTTCACCCTCCTCTATAGAAAGTGATACATTATCTAAGCCAACAGTATGTCCTGTCTTTTCTAAAACTTCTTCTTTATTTGCACCACTTTTAACCATAGGCAATACTTCTGAAGGAGTATTTCCAAAAATTTTATATACATTTTTAATCTCTATTTTTGACATATCTTAATTTTTCTTTTTACCTGGCTGGGTTCTTTCTTGAATTTTATCTCCATATGCTTGTGTCATTCTATCTAATACAATTGCTAATAAAACAATTGCTAAACCAGCTTCTAATGCAGCCCCTACATTTAACTGTTGTAAACCAAGAAGGACTTCATCTCCTAATCCGCGAGTCCCAATCATAGAGGCAATAACAACCATTGCAAGGGCCATCATTGTACATTGATTTATTCCCTGCATAATGTTCGGGAGGGCTAAAGGTAGCTGAACACCTAAAAGCATTTGTTTTTTACTTGCTCCAAAAGATCTTGCAGCTTCAATTACTTCTTTATCAACTAATCTAATACCAAGATCAGTTAACCTAATAAGTGGAGGACAAGCATAAATAAAAATAGATATGATGGCGGGTATAGCTCCTAAGCCAAATAATATAATTCCTGGAATTAAATAACAGAAGGCTGGAATTACCTGCATTGTGTCAAGTACAGGTAAAATTGCATTACGTACCTTTTCACTTCTTGCCATTGCAATACCAATTGGTATTCCTATTATAATACATATTGCTATTCCAATAACAACCATTGTAGTTGTTTCAATTGCCTTATCCCAGAAACGAGGATTTAAAAATCCAATGAAGAAAGTGCAAAAGCCAACAAAGGCTGTTGTTCCAACTTTTCTTCCACTAGTAAAGTAAGTTATAGCAATTACACCAATAATAACGACTGGCCAAGGTGCCATAACAATAACACCTTTTAATTCAGTATACCCTCTTAAAAGCCCGTATCCAATTGCATCAAATATTAATCCGTAATCAGCAATGAAGCTTCTCCAGCCCTTATTAATCCAATGCATAAAAGGTGTATCAAGCCATTTAGGCCAATTAATCAACCAAGTGAAATCAGTATATAGTTCATTTACATTATCAGGTTTTCTTTTTGATGAAAGATAACTAACAACTATTAGTGCAACCAAACCTACAACAGCAATTATTTTAGAACAAAAATATAATATATTTTTTGGAATTATATTTACTAAATTAACAACAAGTGCAACTGATGGTATTAAAAAAACTAATTTTAAAAACAAAAATAAAATATTTTTTGGTATAATTAGATTGTGTGTAGCGACTATTAGTCCAATAAAAATTACAAAACTTACAATTTTTATATTTAAATTAGTTATTTTGTTCATGAATTTTATTTTAAGTTTTTATCCAAGGCCTAATTGGCCTTGGATTAATTTATAATTTATAATGAGCTTTTAACTTTAGCTGCTACGTCTGCAGGAACCCAAGATTCCCATTCAGAATGATTTTCTAAATAATGCATTGCTGTAGCTTCCATGTCTCCACCTGACTCATCAACATAGTATGCTAACATATTATTAACAACTGAAGTTGTGATAGTATAAGCATCTGCAAAGGCTATAATATCTGCATTATCAGCAGCAAATTTACCTGTAGCAAGCTTAGTTAAAGCCATATCTTTATACTCATTAGCACAAGAAGGCTCATAAGCATCTGGACCATCAGCTTTAATTTTATTTACAACAACCATCATAGAGTCCCAGCATGCTTTATCATAAGCAGGCTCAGTTAAACGAACCATGTCAATTTCAGGTTTTCCCATTAAACTTGTTGGAGTCCAATAATAAGTAACAATTGGCTGCCCTTTTGCAAAAGCACCTGCAATTGCAGCATCTAAGGCGCCACCAGAACCGGGATCAAAGTTAGTATATAGATCGCCTAAACCGTACTCCATTATTTTTACCAAGTTAATTGTGTAACAAGTCCAACCAGAAATACAGCTTGTAATTCTTCCTTTAGATGGGTCTTCAGGATCTTTAAATAGTTCCCAGATACCAGGTTTTTTCAAATCAGCTACACTAGTAATTCCATGAGCTTCAGAAGTTGCCCTGTCAACAAAGAAAGCCTGTTCTGATGCAGGTGTGTTTATGCCAAGATCAACTAAATTTCCTGAAGCTAATTCTGGGTCTATTAAAGCAACGTTGTTATCAGTCCAGTGCTCAAAAATAATATCTAGCTGATTATCAATTAAAGCAGCTAAAATTGGATTTGTGCTTCCTTTAGTAACTTCAACATCACAACCATAGCCATGCTCCATAATATATGAACCTATAGCCGTATGAATATTAGCACTATCCCAGTCAAAATCTCCAACTTTTACAGTACAAGCATTTGCACTAAAAGAACTTAGGGAGAAAAATGATAAAAGAGATAGAACTAGAAATGATTTATTAATAAATTTCATATTCTTTCCTCCTAATTATATGAATTTTATAGCTGTTATTTATGTAGAAACAACTTAAATTTAGGGAAAATTATTGGTTTTTGGGTAAAAATTTAAAACTTTAATTGAAAGCAAATAATTCATTTTCTTTCTCTGTAAGCTACATAAATACCACTAATAATAATCAAAATAGCTCCAACAACTACTGATTTATTCGGAATTTCATAAAAAAATAGATAACCCATTACCCCTACAAATATGAAGGATGAGTATTCAAATGGAGATGTAACTGCAACATCTGCGTGTCTTGCGGCTTGAGACATAAAATAATGCCCCATTGAACCCATAATCCCAAGACATAAAGCAAGAACTAAGTTTAAAGTATCAGGAATAACAAAATCTGAGGGGAAAAAAATTAATGATGTAAATAGTAATGTAAAAGAATAATAAAATACAATGGAAGTACTAGATTCTGTGTTCATCAAGGATCTTGTCGTTAGGTATACAGAAGCCATAAATAGAGCAGATCCTATTGGCAGTAATGATTTAAGTTGGAATAAATCAGTCCCAGGTTTCACAATAACAAGAACACCAATAAAGCCAATAACAATTGCAAGTATTCTGTGAATACCAATTTTTTCACCGAGAATAGGTACTGCTAATAATGCTGCAATTATCGGTGCGCTATGTGCTATTGCAATGTTTTCTGAGAGCAATAAGTATTTTATACCAAAAATATAAAGTACTACACATCCAACTGCTGAAAAAGCTCTTACAAAATGTCTAACAGGTTTTTTAGTTTTAATTGAAGTAATTCCTGAATGATAGACCAAATACAATGAAATTATTGAACCACTAAATGCTCTAAAAAAAACAGCTTCCCAAACAGGGAAATTCATTGTTAGATTCTTGTAAATAATATCGTTAACACTTAAGCTAAACATACCAAGTGTCATTAATAATATCCCAAGTAAATTTTTATTCATAAAAAAAAGATCTTAAAAAAAATTAAATTTATGATAGCCAATAGTAAAGTAATTTAAATGCAAGATAAATATAAAATAAATAAAATTAACAAGCAAAATAAATATCTTGAAGTATTTTGGTCTGACAATCATATTAGTAAATATCATTTTCTTTGGTTAAGAGATAATTGCCCTTCAGCGTTCCATAAAGATACTAGAATGAGAAAATTCAGTATATTAAGTGTGCCAAATGATATTAATCCAATAAAATTTAATTACTCAGATGAAATATTAAAATTAAAATGGTCATCAGAAAATCATATTTCAAATTATGATTTAAAGTGGCTTAGAAATAACTGTTATACCGAAAAAAATTTAAAAAAATATGAATCTCCTTATAAGCTATGGGACAAAGATTTTATAAATAATATAAAAAATGTAACTTTTGATTATGAAGAAGTTATTTCTGAAGATAAAAATTTTAAAAAATGGATTAATACAATTTACACTTACGGTATAGCAATTATCAAAAATACACCTACTAAGAATAAATCAGTTTTTAAAATATTAGAATTAATTGGCTGTTACCGAGAAACTTTTTTTGGAACACCATTTGAAGTTATAAATATTCCTAAACCTAACAATCAAGCTTACACTGCAGATGCTTTAACTAACCATACTGATCTTCCCTATTATGAGTATGTTCCAGGTTATCAATTCCTTCATTGCTTGATCAATGAAGCTGAGGGAGGTTATTCAACTGCAGTCGATGGATTTGCTGTTTCTAACTTTTTAAAATTAAATGATATTAATAAATTTAAACTTCTCACAAATCATGGGGTAATTTTTAAAGATAATGACTACACTCAAAAAAATATTAGATTACAAAAATCTCCTATAATTAAAATTAACAATAAAGATGATTATGAAGAAATCAGAATAAATTTAGGTGCAATGGGAACTATAGATTTAGAACCATCAATTATGAGTGATTTTTATGAAGCCTATATTTATTTTTATAAGCAACTTCATGATGAAAATTTTCAAATAGAATTTAAACTTAAATCAGGTGATATTTTTTGTTTTGATAACAGAAGAATATTGCATGGTAGAACAAAGTTCGATCCTAATTCTGGTAACAGACATCTCAAAGGATACTATATTGAAAGAGAAGAAGTTATTTCAAAACTTAACTATTTAAATGATATTAAAATTTAAGTAATTTTTATCCAAGTAGATTTAACTTGAAGGTAGTTTTCTAAGGCTTGATATCCATTATCTCTACCAATTCCAGATTGCTTATATCCACCTAAAGGTATCGTAGAATCAACACCCTCCTCATAATTATTTATATAAACTGTTCCTGCTCGAATTTCTCTAGATGCTTTGATAGCTTTATTTATATCTTTTGTCCATACACCTGCAGCGAGTCCATATTCAGTATCATTAGCTATTGATATAGCTTCTTCAAAATTTGAAAAAGTCAAAGTAGTAAGTACAGGGCCAAAGATTTCTTCTTGAGCTATTTTCATACTATTTTTTACATTTTTAAATATTGTTGGTTCAAAATAACACCCTCCTGTTTCTTTCATAGTAATATTTCCCCCAACTTCAACATTAGCTCCCTCTTCCTTACCAATATTGACATATTTATTAATTTTATCTAACTGTTCTGTATTTACTATTGCTCCAGCAAATGAATTCGGATCAAGTGGGTCAGCCGGCTGCATGTTTTTGCTTATTTTAGCAACTTTATCTAAAAAATCATTTTCAATTTCTTTTTGAACAATAAGTCTAGAACCGGCGGAACAAACCTCTCCTTGATTTCCAAATATTGCATAAGCTGAAGCTTCTGCTGCAGCATTAAGATCAGGACAATCTGCAAAAATAATATTTGGAGATTTGCCTCCACACTCTAACTGAATCTTTTTCATGTTTGATTGTCCAGAATATTGCAATACTAACTTTCCAACCTCACCTGAGCCAGTGAAAGCAACAGAGTCAATATCATTATGCAGACATAATTGCTTACCTGTTGTAGGTCCATCGCCTGGAAGAACAGAGAAAACTCCATTTGGCAAACCTGCTTCGGATAATAATGATGCTATTTTTATAGCACTCATAGGTGATTGTTCAGCAGGTTTTAATATAACAGAATTACCAGTTATAAGAGCTGGCGCTATTTTCCATATTGCCATCCACAATGGATAATTCCAAGGGACTATAGCTGCAACAACTCCGATTGGCTCCTTAGTAATAAGTCCCATATATTCTTTTGAACTTGGAGAAATATCATCAAATAATTTATCAATAATCTCTGCATACCATTCAATATTATCAATACTTGTTGGTAAATCTGCATTAAAAGTGTCACTAATAGTTTTACCCACATCAATTGTGTCTAATAAGGACAGCTCTAGTCGATCACGTTCAATTAATTGTGCAAATTTTAAAAGAATTTTCTTTCTTTGTCCTGGAGGCATATTAGACCAATAGCCTTTTTGGAATACTTCTCGTGCAGAAGCAACCGCTTTATCTATGTCTTCCTGGTGGGCAAATGAAATTTGGTTAATTGTTTTACCGTCGATTGGAGAAATATTATCAAAACTTTTTTCAGAAATAGATTTCTGATAACTTCCATTAATAAATAAATCTGAAGGAAACTTTAATTTTAATTTTTTTTCTTTAACTAACTGGTAACTTAAAGTCATTACTGATCATATATACTATTATTTTTATCAAGCATCCTTTTTAGCGCAGGCCATTCATGTTTACCGAGATGATATTTTGAGTCATTGTATTGACCAGCTGCAAAATCTAGTAGATTCTCGGATGGTTTTATTATATCTTGATTAGTATTTAATAAATCAATCTGAACCTTACAAGCTCTATCAAGATAATACATTAACATAAATGCCTCACCTATAGTTTTACCAGCAGTAAGAAGTCCATGATTTCTTAATATCATTGTATTATTATTTCCTAGATCTCTAGATATAGAGTTACATTCTTGTATGTTTGTCGACATCCCTTCCCAATCATGATAACTTATTCTATTATGAAACATAGCTGAGTCTTGTATTAAGATTTCTAAACCATTTTTTAAACAAGAGATTGCTAAACCAGATCTAGAATGAGAATGCATTACACAACTTAAGTCATCTCTACTTTTATGAACTGCACCATGAATAACAAATCCAGTATAGTTTATATCTCCCTCACCTGATATGATATTACCTTCTAAATCAATTTCTATTAAGTTGGATGCAGTTATTTCATCATATCTTAATCCAAATCGATTAATTAAAAATGTATTTTTTTTTGATGATGTCTTGCAAGTAATGTGATTCCAAATGATGTCACTAAAGCCATAAATATCGGCCAAATGATAAGATGCAGCTAAATCAACTCTATTTTGTAGCTCCTCATCGTCAAATTTTTTATTAGTTTTCATTTATAAAATGTATAAAATATATTTAGTTAAAAAAGGAGCTTTTTTTTGAATATAAGCAATACAAAACTTGATTTGGATTTTGTTAGATCTCAATTTCCCTCATTTAATGATCCTTTGTGTAAAAACTGGTCTTTTTTTGAAAATGCTGGCGGAAGCTATGTGCCTAAACAAGTAATTGACAGATTAAACACATTTATGATTTCTACAAAGGTTCAACCTTATGCTGAATATCCAATGTCTAAAATTGCTGGTGATAATATGGATCAAGCGACTGAACTTTTTGCAAAAATGATTAATGCTACCAATACAGAAATAATAATTGGAGGCTCTACATCAATAAATTTATATGTTTTATCAAATGCTCTAAAATATTCTCTGAAACCTGGAGATGAAATTATTGTAACCAACCAAGATCATGAAGCTAATATTAGTCCTTGGAGACGATTGTCTGAAATAGGCGCTATTATTAAAGAATGGAAAATCAATCCTGAAACAGCAGAATTAGAAATAGAAACCTTAGAAAATTTACTAAATGACAAAACAAAAATTGTTGCTGTAACTCATTGCTCAAATATAGTTGGCACAGTAAACAACTTAAAAAAAATATCAAAATTGGCGCATGAAAAAAATGCTATTGTTATAGGTGATGGAGTTTCATATGCTCCTCATGGATTTCCTGATGTAAAAGAATTGGGTGTGGATTTCTATACTTTCAGCTTATATAAAACTTATGGACCTCACTTGGCTTTACTATACGGAAAAGAAGAAATCCTCAAAAATTTACCAAATCAAAATCATAAATTTTTAGAAGGCAATTATCCATATACTATTAACCCTGGTGGACCAAATCATGAAGAGCTGGCCTCATTATTAGGAATTTATGAATATATTTCCAGTGTGTTTAATCATCATTTTAATGAAGAAATTACTGATATTAGGCAAAAAATTATAAAAATTAATGAATTAATTTCTGAGCATGAAGAGAAAATTGCCAATCCAATATTGGAATATATTAAATCAAATAAAATTTTAAATTTGATTGGCAAAGATAGAATTATAAATAAAAATAGAGCTCCTACGATTTCATTTACTCATAAACATAAAACTTCGAAAGAAGTCAGCAATACCTTAATATCAAATAATATTGCCACAAGAAACGATAATTTTTATGCATGGAGATGTCTCAATTCATTGGGTATAAGTACAGATGATGGAGTTATTAGAGTCAGTATGGTTCATTATAATACTGTTGATGAAACTCAAAAATTATTAAAAGCTTTAGAACAATTATAATTTAAAGATCAATTTTTTTTATAGATGATAGTAAAATTATATAAGTAAAGAGTAGAATAACAAATAATATTAAAGAAAAGAAATTATTCAAAAAATTAACAATTAAATAACCTATTAAAATCATCAACAAATGTAGGGATGATAAAATTAATAAAACTTGTCTTTTCCCGTAACCATGTTTTAATAAAATATGGTGAAAATGATTATTATCAGGATAAAAAGGGTTTTTATAATTTAATAATCTATAAGCAAAAATAAATGTTAAATCAGCAATAGGGTAAAATACTAACCATGGAACCATTGAAGGATTAAAAGAATTATCTTCTGCTTGTGAGTATGTTATCAGACAAGCTGAAAGCAAAAATCCTAGAAAAATAGCTCCGGAATTTCCTAAAAATATTTTAGGCAAATTAAATAGAGACATATTAAAAATTAGAAAGATAAAAATAGATAATATTAATATTATAAAATTAATTTTTGAGTTTAATTCTAAATATGGCAATAGAATATAAAACATAGATGAAAAGCTAATAAATAAGATTAAACTTGCTAATCCATCTAAACCGTCAATAAAATTTATTGAATTAATTAAAACTAAAATACATAAAATTGTAAACAAATGACTTAATATGCCCAAATCAAAATATCCAAAATATTCTATAAAGCCAAGGGTTTCGATTCTATTTTCAAATAAAACAAAAAATATAATTAAAATCAAAAATAAACAAAATCTTATTTTATAATTTATATCATAGTAATCATCTATTATTCCAATAATAAGAAAAAAAGAACACAAAAAAAAACAAAAAATAAAAAAATCATCAGGAAAGAAAAATAAAATAATTGTACAGGGAATAAAAATACCTATTCCACCCACCAAAGGAACATTTCCTTTATGAATCTTTCTATTATTTGGTATATCAACAAGTCTTACACTTTTACCAATATAAAAAAGGATATAAAATAAAATAAATATCAGAGGTATTGAAACTAGAAATATATAATTATTCATTTATTAGAAGGTATATTATATACTAGATTAGCATTAATAATAATAATTTCGAGGTTTTTTTAATAAAAATATGAACTATTATAATGACAAAAAAGATATACTAAAAAATGTATTTAACAGCGAAATTAAATTAGATAATAATTATATTATAATTGATGATAATAAATATGAGATAATCAATGATGTGATTATTTTAAATCCAAATTCCAATGATTTAATTAAAAAAAAAACAGTTTCAAATTTTGGTGATGAATGGATTGCATTTAATAAAATTTATAAAGATCATCACAAAGAGTTTGAGAAATATTTTGATATAATTAACATAAAAATTCTAGAAAATAGTATCATAGCTGATTTTGGATGTGGAATGGGTAGATGGTCTAAAATTTTGTTAGAAAAGATTAAACCTAAATATATATTAATGTTTGATTATTCAGCGGCAATATTTGAGGCAAGGAAAAATCTAATAGATCATAAAAATGCGATATTTATAAAAGGTGATATTGAAAAAATAAACTTTAAGAGCAATATTTTTGATTTTTCTTTTTGCTTGGGAGTATTACATCATTTACCTAGTGGAGCTGAGTTTGCCTTATCTAAATTATCAGATTGCAGTAAATCTCTTCTATTATACTTATATTATGATTTTGAAAATAGAAAGTCACTATTTATCTTAATCTTTAAAGTTTCAAATATTGTTAGAAAATTATTAAGCACAATTAATAACCCTAAATTAAAAAATACTCTTGCATATTTTATTACAATATTTGCCTATTATCCTTTTATAATACTTAATAAGTTATTAAGGATACTTAAAATTAATTATATTAAATTACCACTTAGCTATTATACTGATCTAGAATTTAATAGAATTAGACAAGATGCTTATGATCGCTTTTTTACTAATGTAGAATATAGGTACTCTCGTAAAAAAATTAGAGATATGTCAAGCAAACATTATAATGAAATAATAATATCAGATAATGAGCCGTATTGGCATTTCTATTTATACAATAAAAAATAGTAAATTATAAATCATATATTTCAATATGCTTTTCAACAACTTGGCTTAAATTAAATTTGCTTAATGCAAATTCCCTAGCACTTTTTCCCATTTTCTGTCTTAAATTATTATTAGTTATTAATTTTTCACAAAATTCTACTAACTGATGCACATTCATTGGCTTAACTAAGAAACCAGTAATATTGTTAATTATAGATTCCCTACAACCTGGTAAATTTGTAGTTATAATTGGTCTGCCAGACATAGCTACTTCAATTAAAACCTTTGCCAAACCTTCACCGTAATAAGATGGGTAAATAAAAATATTAGACTCATTAATTAATTTAGACATATTTTTTTCAAAACCTAAGTAACTAATTACACCTTTTTTAGAAATAATGTCTAAATCTTTTAATTTAATATGAGAAGGATTATCAGTATCTATTTTTCCTGATAACCAGAAATTAATATAGGGGTATTTTTTTTTTAAAATATTTGCCATTTCAATATACTCATAAACCCCTTTTTCTTTTAATAATCTTGTTGACAAAAGAATGTTAAAAGAATCCAGATTTTCTTCCTTATAAGGAAAATGATTAGGATCAACGCCACTTCCTTCTATTAAAAAAATATTATTATTATATTTTTCAATTAATTTTTTATCTTGTGAATTTTGAACAATGAAAGTTATATTTTTATTTTTAAAATAAATTTTCATTATTAATTTGATTATTTGTTTTAAAATATTTTTGTTATTATTATGTGAATATAAAGTTCCCATTCCAGTAATAGAACAAACAATTTTATTTATTTTTAAAAAATGGTTTAATATCGATCCATAAATTACAGGTTTTAAAGTAATTAAATGCAATAAATCAGGTTCTAATGTTTTAATGATTTTATAAAGTTGAAAGATAGTGAATAACTCTCGAAAAATGTTGATCTTACTTCTGTTTATATTTAACTGAATAAATTCAATTTTATTATCAATAAGATGTCGATAATTATCTGAATATTTTGAGGCTAAATAGACTTTTTTATTTTGAGAAATTAATTTTTTAGCAATATCCAATCTGTGAGAAATAAAAAAATCAAGATCATTAATTACAATTAAAACTGTTTTGTTTGACATTTATCTATTTCTTCTAGTGTATTATTAAAATCTAATCTTTCTTTATTATTTTCAAGACTTATTTTTCCTATTAATAAGCTATTAGTATGTAAATTTAACAAATTTGATAACCAGTCTCTCAGAAAAGCTAAAAAATGATGTTGTATAAATTTCATACGTTCAAATAAATTTATATTATTTCTAATTGATAAATATACTCGATATCTTCCTAAAGACCGTGATTTAATTGACTTTTTATTAAAACGATATCCTAGCAAAGATTCATTAAAACAATAAAAAATATTATTTTTCATACTCCTGATTAAAATTTCTTGATCTTGTCCTCTATAACAAACTTCTGAATATAAATTGTTATTAAAAAAATTTTTTCTAACCATCCATGTAGGATGAGGTATAGGTATTTCTTTCCAGAATAATTTTGTTAAATCTAAATGATTGCCATAACATTTTTTTTTTCCTAAAATTTTATGTTCATCTTCAAATAAGATTACTGATGAACCAATCAAATCTATAGAGTCATTATTAATTAAATATTTTACTTGTTTTTCAAATCTGTTAATAAAAGAAAAGTCATCAGAGTCCATTCTGGCTATAAATTCCCCTTTTGACTCATTTATACCAATATTTAAACAATGTGAAATTCCAAAGTTTTTTCTGTTATTAAAAATTTTTATTTTTTTTTTATATCTATTAGGGGGATTGTAATGTAGTTTTGGAGCATCTAAGATAAGTAAAATTTCCCAATTTTCATATGTCTGTATATAAATTGAATTAATAGCTAAATAAAATTCTTTATCTATTCTTGTAGTAGGGAAAATAACTGAAACTAAGGGATTTTTTCTAATTTTCATATGTTTTTTGCCATGATAGGAAATTTATAAAAACCCATAATAATTGACTATGATCATATCCTTTCAAATGATTATTATACATTTTTAAATAATATGAAGTATCAATTTCATTAATATTAGAAGAAGAGTTTATCAAATCCATAGACCAATCTTTTAAAGGGCCCCTTAACCATTCAGCAATTGGAGCACCAAAACCGGCTTTTGGTCTATCTATTAAATCTCGACTATAGTATTTGTAAAGAATATTTTTCAAAATTATTTTTTTACTATTATTTTTTATTTTAAAATCAATAGGCAATCTCCAAGAATTTTTAAATACTTCCATGTTTAAAAAAGGAACTCTTGTCTCTAATCCATAATACATACTAGCTCTATCAACTTTATGTAATATATCATCCGTCATGTAAGTGTAAGTATCAAAAAGCATATATTTTTCTACAACATTTAGATTTTTATTTGAATTATCATATGTGTTTAACCAATCAATAATATTAGGATTTACATTTCTTACAATTTCTTTTTCTAAAGGAATGTTGTTTACAAAATTAATAAATAATTGATTATCTGAACCATTTTGTGATAAAATTTTTGCAAATTTTCCAATTTTGTATCCTAAATTAGCACTAAAAAAAGAATTAGGATTTTGTTGCAGAAAATAGAATAGTCTATGAACCAAAGTATGAGATAAAACAAAAGTCATAGATTGTAAAATTTTTGAAAAAATAATTCTAAGTTTTATTGGAAGCAAGTTATTTATATATGTAAATTTATTTATATAATTATATTTATTATAACCTCCAAATAACTCATCTCCTCCGTCACCTGTAAGAGCAACTTTTATTCCATTATCACTTACAAATTTAGATAATAACATAGTAGGTATTTGTGAACTATCAGCAAAAGGTTCGGAATAAGCATCTTGTAGATTTGGAATGATATTTATTGCATCCTTATGGGTTAAGTACAATTCATTATGTTTTGTTCCAATATTATTAGCAATTTTTTTAGCGTAAATAGCCTCATTATATTTTTTATCTCTAAAACCTATAGTGTAAGTATTAACGCTATCAAAATTTTTTTTTAATAAAGTAGTAACAATTGTTGAGTCAATTCCTCCTGATAAAAAACAACCAACTGGTACATCTGAAACTTTTTGAGAAATAACTGAATTTTCAATAGTTTTTTCAGTTTCATTTATTGCAGTTTCAAAATTGGTTATTTTAGAATTTTGTAAAGAACTTATGGTTAATGATGGATCAAAAAATTTTACAATATTAATTTTTTTGCTAGAATAGTTTTTAAGAGTATTAATTTTAATTAAAGTATCGATATCGTAATCTAAAATTTCTAAAACAGAACCAGGATACAGTTTATATATATTATCATAAATTGTTTCGGGTGTTGGCACATAAGATAACCTTAAATAGCTATCTAAAGCTGATTTATTTAATTTATTATCAAAAACATTTAATGCTCTTAAAGATTTTAACTCACTCGAAAAAACAAAATTATTAGAAATGATTCCATAATATAATGGTTTTTCTCCAAATTTATCTCTTGCAAGGTATACCTTTTTTTTCTTTTGATCAAATAAAGCTAGTGAAAACATTCCATCTATAGTCTTTAAAGTTTCATTAATACCAATATTTGCGAAAGACTCTAAGAGCACTTCAGTATCAGAGTTTAAATTTAAAGAATTAACGTTTGTTTTATTTTTAAGTTTATTAATTAATTTTTGTAGAAAATAAACCTCGCCATTATATGTCATGACATATCTATTGCATTTTGATACTTTAGGTTGATTACTGTTACTAGACAAATCCCTAATAGACAATCTAGCATGCCCAAAAATTACATTGCTACTTTCTGATAGCCAATATCCGTTATGATCTGGACCCCTTCTTGATAATCTTTGTAAAGCCTTTGAAAAATTGAGAGACTGATAATCTATTTTCTTATTAAAATTAAATACTCCCAATATTCCACACATGATTAGATGTAATCCTTTAAGTCATTAATATAATTTAAAGAAACAGTCTCAATTTTTTTTGATATATTAAAACCCATAACGTTTTTATTTTCTTTAACAAGATGTTTTATAATATATAAAAAACTATGCTCACCAGTAATATTATCATATTTATTAGGTAAATTTTTTTTTAATAGATCTAAAACTAATTTTCTTTTAAAAATAAAAATACCTAACTCTCTTTCACCAAATTTATATTTGGTTTTTTTATTTTTAGTTTCTATAACTTCATTTACTTGTCCATTTTTTTTTCTTTTTACATAAGTGTAGGGGTTATCAATAAGAATTGTTGGAAAAGCAAAATCACATTTATTTTTAAAATATAATTTAATAAGTTTAGCAATTGTAGTTTTTTTAAAAAAAGGAATATCACCCCAAATTAATAGAATATTCTCAGATAATTTGTTTAATTTAGAAATTTTTTTTACCGCATCACCCATTCCTTTTGGTTTTTTTTGAATTAATAATTTATGATCGATAATATTTGAATCTAATTTTTTTTTAATTAACGAATAACCTGAAGGACTTACTATAACTATTTTATTTTTACAAAAAACGTTTGTCTTTTCAAAAATATTTAAGATAATTTCTTTATTTTTAATTTTAAAAAGAGTTTTAGGATAATTTAGACCACTTCTAGTGCCCATACCCGCAGCAGGAACAACTAAATCAATATTTTTATTCATGATCTCTACCGATTTTATTTTTAAAACCATTTAAAATTGCTCTAAAAATTAAGCGATTTTTGTCAAACAAAAGGTAATTAAATAGACTAAAGAAACTATTCCTAAGAAAAATTCTATTAATTGATAAAAAAATGACGCCCAGACTTCTCAAAAAAGAATAGTTAAGATATTTGTAGTTTATAATCAATGAATTTTTAATATAGTAATAAATCCAAGTATCTCGAACTTTTCTTGAATTAACATCAGGATGAAAATGTAATGAATTGGTAATTGAATATACTCCACCGACTTTTGATATTCGATAAAAAAAATCTAATTCGTCTCCATATAAAAAATAATTTTTATTAATATTCCCTATTTTTTTTACAGCTTCTATTCGTAATAATGCACCATTAAAAAAATGAATAAAAGGGTATTGTCCCTCTTTACTATAATACATTCGTAATTCTAAAGTTGTTTTAATTTTTCTCTTAAAACTAAATATTGATGGAAATTTTTTTTTATCCAAAACCGGCATTGGAAAAACAAGCTTATTAGGATTGTTCTCGTCAACGAGAACAGATGAAACACAATTAATATTTTCTTTTATCTCTTTTACTAAACTTTGCAGTGCAGTACGATCTGGAAATCCATCGTCATCCATTAACCATATAAAATTATAATTATTATCTAATGCATATTTAATGCCACTATGCCAACCTCCAGCAGAGCCTGAATTTTCTTGACTGATAACTTCAACATCGTAGCTTTTTAATAATTCTAAGGTATTATCTGTACTTCCATTATTAATTATAAGTAATTTATCTGGTTTTAATGATTGTTTTTGAACTTCTTCAATACATCTTTTTAATAAATTAGATCTATTGCGAGTAACAATACATAAAAGTATATTATAATTGTTCACCATAATACCGAATTGTATGGAATCCAAAATGTATTATAACTAGATAATTGAAACCATAGTGAAAATTGTAAAATTGAATATGTCATCATACAAATAATTAATAAATTATTAATTATTGGATAATTATTTCTATTCAATGTTTTTATTAAAAAGAAATAAGCTATTGGGAATAAAAATAAATTTAATCTATCTGCAAAAGTTGCTATAAATAAAGAGGAAAAAGTTAAAAAAAATGAAAATATTAAAAATATATAAAATAAAATATTTTCATTTGTATTTAATTTGATTTTAAAGAATTTCATAATTATTAATGAGAAACTAAATATAATTAATAATTGTAAACATCTAACAAATGATCCGCTAGAACGATTAAACATTTCTAAGCTAATGTAAGTGTTATATGCAGTAACAATAGACTGATATAACGCAAAAAATAATACAATTGAAATAATGGAATAAATTAATATTTTTATAAAAAAATTTCTATTTTTAATTATATCAAATAGAGAAATAACACCTAAAAAAATTACTGCACTTCTATGAATGGAAATCGCAAAAACAAATGGTAAAATTGATTTATAAGTTTTATTTCTTAAAATATAAGAAATTGAAATAAGAATTAACCCTATTGCACCAGCCTGTCTTGGGTAATTAATTGATACTATAAATATAAAGTATGGTAAGCACAACAGAAGGTATAACCATTTATATTGTATTAAGTTAGCTAATCTGGAAATGCCAAAAACTAATAAAAAAGAAGTTATTAAGTAATAAATGTTCAAACTTAAATAATTTTTACTTAAAAAATAAAAAATGCTAAGTGAAAGTATATCCTTATTGAAGATATTACTAAATAATTGATTAATATTTTTATCATTATACTCATTATATATTCTAATGTAAGCATTGCGATCAGGACCTAAATATTCAGCAGAGCTAACAAATACCAAAACAACAAATAAAAAAATATACCAAATTATTTGATTTTGATAATGTGTAAATTTATTTTCTAATAAAATCATACCAATAGTGAATAACAAGAAAAATAAATAAATAAGCATTTAAATTGATATTTCTAAAAACTGATTATATAACTTTATAGACTTTTTTAATAATTGATTATCAAAATTTTGAATATTATGTTTATTAGCGTTCTTAATATTGGTAAATTTAATTTTATTCATATTTAATAATTTATTAAAATATTTGCTATAAAAAGTGGGTTGATCACAAAATTTTTCATAAGATAAAATATGGATATTTCCTCTGTCATTATCTTTAATTTGTTTATATATAAATTGATAAACCATAATCCATTGCTCTAGCCAGTAGTTTAAAGAATTTGGTTTATAAATTTTACTATTATAGGAATTATAAAATGGCTTATGTGACATTCCAAATTCATTATGTCCAATCATATCCATATACTCTGCAACAAAATAATTTTTATTTTGGATCTTAAGAAAATTTTGATGCTGATTTAAGAGAGAAAATGCATGATTTAGAGGGTCTCTAAATAAAACAACAATATTGGTAAAAGTGTTTTTTTTTAGATGATTAATTCTTAAAAAATTTTTATTATTTTTTGAAAGATAATAATCTTTATTCTGTGAAAAACAAATTAAACTAGCGTACTCGTAGTAATTATTAATTATGTCCTCATTAATAAAGTCAACATCATAATCATTTAAATTATAAGATAACCGGTGATTTTTTTTCCAAAAAATTTCATCAAAAGACTCTGGAGACTGGGTATTAATATATATATTGTCATTATGATATCTTATAAATTTTTTTTTTCTAATTTTTGTAAATTCAATTTATTTGAAATATTTGGAGAAAAAATAAATGGTAAATTCGAATATTTTAAAGAAGCAAAAGCATTGCTCTCGTATAAATTATTTAATAAAATTGTTGTTCCTGATCTAGAAAGACCTACAATAAAAAAAAAATTGAATTTTTTTTTTTTTATTTTTTTTAAATAAAGTTTTTTTTCTAAATCATATGTTAAATCTAATACTTTTTTATTATTCAAGATCATTTTATGAATTAACCTTGAAAATATACTATAATTTTTTAACATATTGCTTTCTAATAAAATAATATA
>CABXJB010000019.1 GCA_902512415.1 uncultured Alphaproteobacteria bacterium | reverse complement strand
TTTAATATAAAAACCCATAATGCTTTTGGAAAAAATAAATCTGAATTTTATATAGAAAGTATAGATGACATTATACTAATAGTATCTCATGAAGGTAAAATTTTTATAGAAAATTTTGATAATATTAATCTTAAAAAAAATGATGTTATTAGTTCATTAGAAACTAATCTGCCTAAGAATATTGATTTAACAGATACTTATATATCTAATAATTATCTCTATGTTGCCTATGCTAAAATAAAAAAAGATTGCTCTTCAGATACATTTACTATTGCGAGAGCAAAAATAAATTTTGAAAAATTAATATTTCAAACCGTATACAATCACAAAGCTAATTTAAGTATTGATGTTAATTTCTTAAAAATAAATTCAAATCAATGCCCTGAGCTAGGTGCAAGAGGTGGACGATTTGTTGTATTTAAAGATGAGAACAAAGAATTAATTTTAGCAGGTCTACCATCTAAATATGCTGATAATAGTTTCCTTTTTACTAATGATAAAAATAGTTCTAATCCAAAGCTTTTAACATATAAGTTTGTTAATTTTTTTCTTATTGATATTGAAACAAAAAAATCCACAGTTTATTCTACAGGTCACAGAAATCCTACCGGACTATTAATAAATAAATTTAAGAACTTTATTTCAACTGAGCATGGACCAAGAGGCGGAGATGAAATAAATTTGTTAAATCAAGGATTAAATTATGGTTGGCCAATATCATCTTATGGAGAGCCATATGACACAACAGCAAATGATAAATATTATTTCTTAAAGGATCATTTTAATCTAGATTTTGAAGAACCTATTTTTTCTTTTGTCCCATCTATTGGCATTTCTCAAATATTAGAAATTGATGAAAATTTTTCAGAAAAATGGAAAAATAATTATTTAATTACTTCTTTAAAAGAAGGCTCAATTTATAGATTAATTTTTGATAAAAATTTTTCAAAAGTTAAAACAATAGAAAAAATAAAAATTGGTAAGCGTATTAGAGATATTAATTATAATAAAAAGAATAAAGCTATTCTTCTTGCATTAGAATCGTCAAATGGCTATATTGGTATTATTAAGTCTCAAAATGAATTCTGATATTTTACATAAACTTTTTAATCTTTTACCGAGTATTAAAGATAATCATAATCCTGACTCACATGTTTTTCAATTTTTGAAATTTTTTTTAGAAAAAGAATTCAACACAAAAAATGATTTAATATTTGAATTCGAACCTTTTAAAAATCTTAAATGGAAATTTCAAAAACTAGGAAATGTAGATAGTCTGAGTTATTTTAATATTTATCAATTTATTCAATATGCTTTTTTTTATGCAAATAGAAAAAGATATAAAGTTGTTTTTGATGTAGGCAGTCATATTGGTGGTGATTCAATTATACTTGATAAATTTGGTTATAAAGTAAATTCTTACGAACCTGATAGGGAAAGTTACAAAAATCAAGTTGAAAATATAAAGATTAATAAATCTAAAAATATTAAATTATTTAATTTAGGTCTTTCAGATAAAAAAGGTAAAATGAAGTTTGTAAAAATTATTAATAATAGTTTTTCTAATCACATAGTTGATAGTAAACAGAGTTATGGGCCGATTCAATATGAAAATATTTCTACTATAACCTTTAGAGATATTAAAGAAAAACCTGATTTAATGAAAATTAATATTGAGGGTCATGAAATTAAATTAATTCCAAGTATTGATGAATCTTTATGGGATAGTTGTGACGCATTAATAGAATTACATGGTGAGGAAAGTGTAAAAAGTATTTTCAACTATTTTAAGAATTTCAAAAAAATAAATATTTTTTCTCAAAAGATTTCTTGGAACAGGGTTAGCAAAATTAAAGAAATGCCAATTAATTATAAAGAAGGAGTAATATTTGTTTCTACTCTTGATGAAATGCCTTGGTCATAACTTGATTAAATTAATCAAAAATTCAAAATAAACTATATCTTGCTCAATTTCTAATTGATCATTATATAGCATATAAATATGAAAAATTTTGAAAAAATTAACAGCTGCAGAGCTTGTCAAAGTTTAAGTATTTCAAGAGTTTACAATTTTAACGATTGCCCAATTGAGGGTGATTTTGTTGACGTTAACGCTTTAGACAAAAACCAACCCCTATATCCAATGTCATCTGTGATATGTGAAGATTGTGGTTTTTTGCAACTCGAATATCTTTTAAGTCCAGAAATTATATATAAAAATTACTATTATGAGACGGCTGCAACCAAAGGTTTAATAGACCATTTTGCCGATTATTCTAAGCAAATTGTAAATAGATTTTCTTTAACGCCAAATAATTCTCTTGTTATTGATATAGGAAGTAATGACGGAGGATTTTTAAATTCATTTAAAAATCAAAATATAAATATTTTAGGAATTGAACCTAGTAAAAGTATATCTGAAGTAGCTAATCAACGAGGTGTAAAAACTCATAACAGTTATTTTAATGATGATGCAGTTGAATATGTTTTGACCAATTTTAAAAAAGCATCATTAATAACATCTAACTATATGTTTGCTAATATTAATAAAATCAATGATTTTATTGATAATGTAACAAAAATATTAGATGATACCGGCGTTTATATAATTGAAACTGGTTACCATCCTGATCAAATGAATTTTAACATGATTGACTGGTTTTATCATGAACATTTCTCGTATTTTACACTAAAAGTTTTAGATGAAATTATGATGAAATCTGGAATGAAAATATTTGATTATGATAAGATAAATATTCGAGGTGGATGCATTAGATTTTACTGCAAGAAATTGATTAACAAATCTATAAAAGTAGAATCAAAAGTTGAAGATTTAATTAAAAAAGAAAATATTGATGGTATGCATAATAAACAAACTCATATTGAATACTTTAAAACAATATTAAATATAAAAAATCAAGTTAAAAATAAAATATTAGAATATAAAAAAGAAGGTAAAAAAATAGTTGGTTATGGCGCATCTCATAGCACAACTGGACTAATGTACCTGTTTGAACTTACTGATCTTATTGATTACTTAGTTGATGATAATCCTGCAAAATTAAATAAATACTCACCGGGTAAACACTTATCAATTTATAATTCAAAAAAACTTGATGAAGATAAGCCTGAAGTAATTATATTATTGGCTTGGTTATATAAAAAACCAATTTTAGAAAATTTAAAAATGTATATTGAAAATGGTGGTGAAATTTTAATCCCTCTTCCTGATTTTAAAATAATTAAAAAATAAAATACATGTATTTATATGACTAACACTATAGTAATTGGAGGATCTAAAGGGATTGGATTATCAATATCTCAAGCGTGTATTAAAAGAGGAGATAATGTACATATAATTTCAAGAGATAAAATTAAATATAAAAATAGTTATTCACTAGATCTAATTGATGCACAAAATATAAATATATTTTTTGATAATTTTTTAAAAAAAAAAATTAAATTTGATAATTTAATTTTTTCTCAAAGGTATAGAGGTGATAATTATGAAGATGAAAATCAAATAATAATTAAATCCACTCAACTAATTATCAAGTTACTTAAAAATAAATTAAAGAAAAATTCTTCTATTACGTTTGTGGGATCACCAGCATCTCAATACATTTCAGAGAATGTGAATTTTTCTTATCATATTACAAGGGCATCACAGATTAATCTGATGAAATATAATGCTGTTAATTTAGGAAAATATGGTACCAGGTGTAATTTAGTAATGACTGGCACTATAATTAAAAAAGAAAATAAAAAATATTTTAAAGATAATCCAAAAGTTATTTCTAAAATTATAAAAAAAACTCCTCTTAAAAAAATTGGCAATTCTGATGATGTTGCAAATTTAGTATTATTTTTGTCCTCAAATCAATCATCTTTCATTACTGGACAGTCCATAATAGTTGATGGAGGATTAAGTACAATTATGCATGAATCTTTGTTATAAATATTTTGCTTTAAATGATAAAAAAAAAACAAAAAATTGCAATTGAAGGTGGGGTAAAAGTTAGAAAATCACCTATGCCATTTAGACGGCAATTTGGAAAAAAAGAATTAGCGGCAGTTACAAAAGTTTTTAAAGAAAGTTGGAAATTAAAACGTGATTTCGGATATCAGGGAAAGTTTGAAAAAAATTTTTGTAAAAAATTTATTGATTTTTTAGGTGAAGATGGTTTTTGTGATGTTGTAAATTCAGGAACCTCTGCTGTATACTTATGTGTTCAGGCGCTTAATTTGAAACCTGAGGATGAGATTATCATTTCACCAGTATCAAATCCTGGAGGAATTATGCCTGTTGCATTGAATTGCAAAAACTTAATAATTCCAGACTCATCGACAAATTCTTTTAATATATCTCCAGAAAATTTTGAAAAATCAGTAACAAAAAAGACTAAGGCTGCTGTTATCACTCATTTAGGTGGGCATGCTAGTGATATGTATCCAATTGTTCAGATTTGTAAAAAAAATAAGATTAAATTGATTGAAGACTGCTCACAAGCTCACGGCACGATCTATAAAGGAAAAAAAGTTGGAACATTTGGTGATTATGCTTGTTGGAGTACAATGTTTAGTAAAACGTTATCAACTGGTGGAATAGGTGGAGTTATCTTTACTAAAAAAAAGAATAATTATTGGAAAATAAGATCACTAGCTGACAGGGGAAAACCATTTAATAAAAAAAACTTTTATTTTAAAGACACAGAAAAATATCTCTATCCTGCTCTTAATTTTAATTCTGACGAATTGGCATGTGCTATTGGATCGTCTGTTATTGATCGATTGCCAGGAATAATCAAAAAAAGAAGACAAATAGCAAATAAAATAGATGATATATTAATCAAAAATAATGTGATTATTAGTAATAATTTAGAGTTACCTAATACGTTTCCTTCGCTATACTTTCATACGGTAAAATTAAATTTTTCAAAATATAGAGTAAATAAAAAAAAATTTGTTCAGGCTTTAGAATTTGAGGGAATAGATATAAATGGTGAATACAAGGATCTTGCATGTGAATGGAATTGGATAAAAAAATATACTAAAAAAAAATATTTTTCCAAAAATGCTGTTCAATTTAGAGATCAAAGTGTCAATATATTATTTAATGAAAAGTATACATATAAAGATATTCGCGATGTTTGTAATGCCTTTATAAAAGTTCATAATTATTTTCTTAAAGATTAATGAAGTTTTTAAATTTTAAATGGCTATTTTTTAGAATTTTTAATGAATTTAAATCTCCAAGTACTTATTTTGGTAAAAGAGTAGTTTTTTTGTTTATATATTTTTTAGATTTTTTTCTAAAAAATAAAAATAAAAATAATTATTTTATTGCAATCTATGATTTAAATTTCAACCCAATAACTTTTAATTTTGTTGAATTTATAATCAATTGTAATTTTAAGTTAAAAAATTCAAAATTTACTGGATATAAGATAATTTTTATAAAAAAAAATTATGGAAGTTTTTCACATAGAATTTTAAGTGATAAAAATTACAACACATTAGTTAATCAAGAATCTCAACTATGGAGATTTAATAATATAATACTTCCTTTGCTTTTGTGTGTAGAAGATAAATGTATAGGATATGAGGTTCTGCAAAACAAAAATAAAATTAATGAAAATTTAAATAAATTTGAATTATATCCTGATAATTACAATATTAATTTTGATATAAGATCTGAAACAACAGTATTACCAGAAATATCAAGTTTGCAGGAGATTAGTATAAAAGCACCTTCACAAGGCAAAAAATACATAAAAGAATTTCTTTTAAAAAAAAATTTATCAAATAGAAAAATTATTACATTAACTATTAGACATCAGGATTTTGATACACCTAGAAATTCTATTTTATCTGAATGGTTGAAATTTGCTCAATTTTTAAAAAAACAAAATTTTTCTGTAATTATTATTCCAGATACGGATAAAGCATGGGAAATTGATAACCTTTTTAATGAGTTCGAGATTTTTCATGAGGGATCTTTTAATGTTCTATTATTAATATCACTTTTTGAAGAGGCTTTTTTCAACTACTTTCCTCCAGGAGGAGTTGTCGCTCTCTGTAACTTTAATTTAAATACTAATTACATTGAAATGAAAGCAGGTTATATTAAGGACTCAATTGTAAATACGAAAAAAGCTTTTAAAACTGAAGAAATTAATCAGAATTATAAATTTGCTAAACAAAATCAAATCCGTATTTGTGAAGAAGATAATTATGAAAATTTGTTAATTACTTTTGAAAATTATGTTAAGTTATAAACTAAACAACCTTCATAATAGTTAATATGAAAAAAAATAAAAGAATCTTAATTACAGGATGCGCTGGATTCATTGGCTTCTCAATGTGTAAATTACTTTTATCAAAAAAAAATATTAAATTTGATATTGTTGGTGTTGATAATTTAAATAATTACTATGATCCAAAATTAAAAAAAGACAGATTAAAAATTTTAAAAAAAAACAAAAATTTTAGTTTTTTTAAAATTGATATTTGTAACAGTAAAAGAGTTAATAAATTATTTTATAATAAAAAATTTGATATAGTAATTCATCTTGCTGCACAAGCTGGTGTACGCTATTCAGTTCAGTTTCCAAAAAAATACTTTGACTCAAATTTATTAGGTTTTTTTAATATTTTAGATGCATCAAAAAATAATAAAATTAAGCACTTTTTATATGCGTCTACCTCAAGTGTATATGGCAATAATAAAAATTTTCCATTAGAAGAGAGTGAATCAACAGATAGTCCATTGTCTTTTTATGCTGCAACAAAAAAATCTAATGAAGTTTTATCACATTCTTATAGTTATATTTATAATCTTCCAACTACAGCATTAAGGTTTTTTACAGTTTATGGGCCTTTTGGGAGACCTGATATGGCATTATTTAAATTTACAAAAAATATTCTTAATAATAAAAAAATAGAGTTATTTAATAATGGAAATCATACAAGAGATTTTACCTATATAGATGATGTATGTGAATCGATTTTCAAATTAATGGATAAAATTCCGAAAGATAAAATTAAATATCGTGTAGTTAATATTGGATCTAATAATCCTCAGAGTTTAAAAAAATATATATCAATTATTAGAGATAATTTAAAAAAAGATGTAAAAGTTAAAAATTTACCTTTGCAAAAAGGTGATATTAAAAAAACTCATGCCTCAAATAATAAATTGATAAAATTAATCAAACGCAAGCCTAAAATAACTATTGAAGAAGGGATAAAATCTTTTATTAAATGGTATAATAAATATTATAATATAGAGTCCTAGCCTTATGAGAGTAAATTATGGAAAAAGTGTTCATGGAAAAAAAGAAATTAATGCTGTTTTACAAGTTTTAAATTCTTCTACTCAGATGGGTTCAAGAGTTGATGAGTTTGAGAAAAAAATATCTAAATTATTTAATAAAAAATATGGTATTATGACAAATTCTGGTTCTTCAGCCTTATTTTTAGTTTTCAAATCTTTAAATTTAAAAAAAGGTTCAGAAGTAATTACACCTGCCTTAACATTTGGAACAACAGTCTCTTCTATTCTCGAAAATGGATTAGTGCCTGTTTTCGTTGATGTCAAAGATCAAACATTTTGTATTGACGAAGAGCAAATAGAGAAAAAAATAACAAAAAAAACAAAAGCAATACTTGCTCCTGATTTGATAGGTAATATTTGTCATTGGAATAAAATTCAAAAAATTACTAAAAAATATAACCTCATAACAATTCAAGACTCAGCAGATGCTTTAGGCTCAGAGTTAAATAAAAAAAATGTAGGAAGATATGCTGACCATTCCATTACAAGTTTTTATGGATCTCATATTATTAATGGGGCTGGAAACGGAGGAATGCTCTGCACTTCAAATTCCCTAGTAAATTCAAAATCTAAACTGCTTCGCTCATGGGGTAGGTCATCTTCACTTTATAAAGATAGTGAGGCAATTGAAAATAGATTTGATATTAAAATAGATGGACTACAATATGATAAAAAATTTATTTTTTCTGAAATTGGTTATCAACTAGAACCTTCAGAATTAAGTGCTGCATTTGCATTAGTTCAGTTGGAAAAACTAAATAAAAATTTAATTTTGCGTCAGAGAAATTTTAAAAAACATTACGAATTTCTAAAAAAATATAATGATTATTTTGAACTTCCTATAGAAAACCCTAATTGCAAAACCGGATGGTTGGCTTTTCCAATTACTTTAAGAGAAGGATTAAAATTTAATCGTACTGATATGCAAATTTATTTAGAAAAAAATAATATTCAGACAAGAACAGTTTTTACTGGAAATATTTTAAGACAGCCTGCATTTAAATTTCTTTCAAAAAGAAATAATCCCAATGAATTTATCAATGCTGATAAAGTAATGAGATATAGCCTTTTAATTGCCTGTCATCACGGTTTAAATATTAAACAAATTAATTACTTACATCAAAATATAAAAAATTTTATTGAAAAATACACTAGTTAATGAATAATAAAATAAATTTATCGAACATTTTTTTTTCTAATTTGAAAAAAATATTTATTATCTTTCCGATTTCCTTTATTTCTTTTTATTTACTTTTACAAATCTATAACTTTTCAAATTCAAAGATTGTATTTTTATATGAGGATGAAGTTATTAGTCAATTAGTAGATAATTCATTTAATGATATAAGAGCTATCTTACTTGAGAGAGATTTAACTAATCTTTACGAAAAAAAAATTCAATTTACAGAAAAAAATTTATCAGGTCTTGAGTTAAATTTCGATAGCTTCAAGAGCTTTGATTATTTTTTAAAATTAAATAAAAAAATGATTATCAATACCATTGAGAAAAACTCTACAATAGAAATTCATAATATAATCACAAATAATAATAAATTAGAATTTATTTTATATACAAAAAAATATAGTGAAGAAGAGTTAAAAAAAATTGGTAATGAGATAATTAACTTATTATACGTTTTTACAGAGAAATATTATATTGATACATTTAATAAATATAAAATTTTTTCATACACAGAGCAAGAATTTGAATTTAATAAATTAAATTTACTTAATTATATTAACCTGGAGATAGAAGAAGTTAATAAAAATTTCGATAATATTGAATTATATACTTATTTAGATACTGATAATCAAAATAATTATTTAATTATAAATGATCAATATTTTGCTAAATTATTTTTGTTACCTAATCTAAGAAAAAATTTAGAAGAAGTTCAAAATTATGAATATTTAGAACTTCTTAAAATAATTGATGAATATTATAATGTAATTAGTGAAAATTTTAAGATTAGTTTTTTTAAATCTATAAATCAAACATTTGATGTATCTCCTAGCGAAATAAATACTCAAAATATATATATAATTAATGCATTTATTTTATCTGTTATTGTATCACTTTTTTCATTACTCTTTTTTCAGTATACAGGGATAAATGCTATTAAAAATAATATCTAATTTAATTGTTTTAATACCTCTAGCATTAATTACTGGACCATTTTTACCAGACCTTATTGTTGTAATTTCTTCATTACTATTATTGCTAGAAGTATTTCGTAAAAAACAATTACATTATTTTTTAAATTTTTATTTTCTACTTTTTATTATTTTTTGTATATACTTAATAATATCTTCATTACTTTCAGATTTTCCAATTCATTCTCTTAGTTCGAGTCTGTTTTATTTTAGGTTTGGCTTTTTAGTTATTGGAATAATATATGTTTTAGATCACGATAATTCTTTTATTAGAAAATTTACATATTGTATCATTGTCTCTTTTATAATTCTTGGCTTTGATGGGTTATTTCAATTTTTTTTTGATATAAACTCCACGGGTATAAAATATGATGGGAAAAGATTATCAGGAATATCCGGAGAATTTATAATTGGTTCATATTTTTCTAGATTTTTACCAATAATAATCGGTTTATCAATAGTGGTATTTAAGAGGTATACTAATTTTGCTATAATGATAATTATAATTTTTTCATCTATTATTATTTACTTAAGTGGAGAAAGGGCGGCTTTTTTCTATTTATTAGTTCAATTAATTATTTTTTCTTTATTTATAAGATACAAAATAAAAATAAAAATAGCATTTATTCTAATTTTTATTTCCTTAGTATTTTTAAGTTCTTTAATTGTACCCGAAACTAAAAATAGAATGATAGATTTAACTTTTAATGAAGTTTTTGGTGATTCTTTATATGATCCTGAAGGAGAAAATAAAATTAATATGTTTGGATTTAAATTTTATCTCTTCTCAGCTTTACATCAAGCTCATTATAAAAGTGCTTTTAAAATTTATACACAAAATAAACTAATAGGATCAGGTCCTAAAAATTTTAGAAAGTTATGTAATAAAGATGAGTATTGGGTTAAGTTTGGATGTCAAACTCATCCACATAACACTTATGTGCAGCTATTATCTGAAACTGGATTGATAGGATTTTCTTTAATAATGACAACTTTTATTATTATTTTTTACAAAATTATATATTTAATTTTTATGAATAACTTTAATTATCTCGAAAGAAATCAAAAGATAGAATTATTTTTTTATACAGCTATATTTATTAATCTATGGCCATTTATACCTTCAGGTAATTTCTTTAATAATTATCTTAGTATAGTATATTTTATTCCCTTTGGGTTTTTAATTCATTTTATTAAAAAAAAAAAATATTCCAAAATTATCAATAATAACAAATGAAAATCACAATTTATTTATTATCAAGAGACAGGACTTTACTTTTAGAAGAAAATATAAAAAGATTTTTAAAATTAGATCTTTCATACATAAATTTAGTTGTTTCAGATAATTCTCAAAATAATAAAGAAATAAAAAAACTTCAACAAAAATACAAAAAAATTACATTTTTATTTAGAGGTGGCGAGATATTATTATCCCAACATATGAAAATTTGTTTTGAAAATGATACTTTTTCTGATTTATTATTTTTTTCTCATGATGATGATATATTGGACTTAAATTTTTTTAAACAAATTGTTTCTGCATATAAAAAATATCCTGACTCAATAGCATATGCAACTTCATCTGTTAGTTTTTATGATAATAAAATATTTAAAGATACAGTTTTACATTTTAAGGATAGAAAAAAATATATTCAAATTTATTCAGAAGAATTATTTAAGAGATGGATAGACATTGACAAAGGACCTATAGCGCCATTTTCTAGCTATGTTTATAATATGAATTTAATTAGGGATATAAATTTTAAGCCTCCTAACTATCTAGAAGGAGGTCATTTTTTTGATACTATTTTTTTATATTATCTATCAAAAAAACATTCAATTATTTGGATAAATCAACCTTTAATAAGAATAAGAATTCATCATGGTTCAATTACCTCAATGTTAAGTTTTGATTACAAATTTTTTTATAATTTTTGTTTAAAAAAAGAAGAATTTAGAAAATATATTGAAATATTGAGCAAATTTAGAAAAATCAATCTACTTAATAAGATCCAAAAAAAGGGAATAAAATATTTAAAATTATTTAACTTAAAAATAATAATTTATTGTATACTAAATTCCAAATATATAAGAAGTAAAATTTTGAAAAAAATATTATTAGGATAATGTTAATCTATTACAGTTTATTTATAATACCCTTAATAAGTTTTTTTATTCAAAATAAATATCAAAAAAATATATTGTTTTGTATCACATTTATATATTTTTCTTTTTTTGCAGGTTTTAGATTTGAAATAGGACCTGATTATCCTCAATATTTTAATAACTTTAAATATGCATTAGAATTAAATTTTTTAAATTATATTAAAAAATTTTATACAGATTTTACTTTTTCTATTTTTTACTATTTCTTAGCTTTATTTTTTAAAAATTTTAATCTTTTACTTGCATTTATTTTTTTGATTTCTCTTTTACCTATATTTTATTTTATCAATAAAGAAAAATATAGAGAATTATACCTCATACTCTTTATTCCTACTTTTATTATAAGTATTGGAATGAATTTAATAGCACAAATGCTAGCTGCTTCATTTTTCATTATAAGTTTCTATTATGCAAAAAATAATCATCGCAATTTAACTTCTTTATTTTTTTTATTTTCAATTCTATTTCATTGGCAAATTATTATTTTTTTTCCTTTAATCTTATACAATCATTTAAATAACAAAAGTATTACATTTTTTTTCATATTTATATTTCTGTCAATTTTTATACTCTTTTTTAGAGATACTATTTTTGATCATATTCAGTTATATTTAAAAGCTTCACTTAATAATCTGTATATTTATTGCATACAAAATAACATTCCAATTAAAGATCATTTCTTATGCAGTAAAGATGAGTTGAATCAATTAACAAATTTTAATTTAAATTTATTAAAAATAATATTACAAAATATTAAAATATTTTATGTAGACTCAAATTATTTTACAAATTTCAATGAAAAATTACATTTTAGAGGTGGCGTTATAAGAGTATCAATTGTTTTTTTTAGCTGTATTTTTTATTTAATTTTTAAAAACAAATTATATTTGTCTAAAAAGGAAAGACTTTTTTTAGATTATTTTTGTATCTGTACTTTATTACTCTTTCCTTTTGTGTTTGTAATTGAGATCGCAATAGACAGAATCTTTATTTATTTTTATATTTTTCAATATATTATAATGATTAAAGCAATCAATCTATTTGAGAATAATAATTATCTTAAAAATATTTATATTTTTCTAATTATTTTATATAGTGTTTTGATTTTATATGTATGGCTTAATTATGGTAATAATTTAATATCATGGGTCCCATATAATAATTATTTATTTGATATCTATTTATGAAAATTGTTTTAGTTTCTGGAATTTTTGATGTTTTTCACCACGGACATTTTCGCTTATTAAGCTATGCTAAAAGCCTTGGTCAGAAACTTGTTGTAGGTATTGTAAGTGATGAAGATCTTTCTAGTAAGGGGGGGAATTTTAATGATCAATTAAGTAGACTAGAGGTTGTCAAAAGCTGTGTTTACGTTGATGAAGTTGAAATAATTAATAAAGGATTAAAAAAATTTATTTTGTCAAAAAAACCTGATTTTATTGTAAAGGGTAATGAATTTAAAAATCTAAATAATCCTGAAAATGAATATATTAAGCAGATTAAATGTAAAATTGTTTTTGGTTCAGGAACTACAGTATTCGATACATTGCCATTAAAATCATATTATGAAAAATTAAACTCAAATTATAATATCAATAGTTATAAAAAATTTGTAAAAAAACATAATATTAATTTATCAGATATTCCAAATATTGTTAAAAGTTTTTCTCAATTAAAAGTATTAGTAATTGGTGATTTAATAATTGATGAATATATTTTCTGCGACCCTTTAGGAATGTCAAGAGAAGATCCATCAGTTGTCTTTACCCCAAAGACTTCTAAAAAATATGTTGGTGGTTCAGGAGTAGTTGCTGCACATGCTGCAAGTTTTGGATGTGAAGTAAATTATTTTACTATAGCAGGTAACGATCAAAATGCTTCATTTGCTGACAAATTTCTTAAGAAATTAAAAATTAAAAATAATATCATTAGACTTTCTGACAGACCAACAACACTTAAGCAAAGATTTAAATCTGATAATAAGACTGTCTTTAAACTAAGTAAATTAAATTCTAGTTTTATAAGTCAGGAAGTAGAAAATGAAATTTTAAATAAAATTAAAAAAATTATTAATAATGTAAATATAATAATTTATTCTGATTTTAGCTATGGCTGTTTAACAAGAGATTTAATTAATAAAATAAATACTTTAGCAAGAAAAAATAATATTATTATTAGTTCGGATTCTCAATCTTCTTCACAAATTGGTGATTTGAAAAAATTCAATAAAATTGAGTTAGTTACTCCTACTGAATATGAAGCAAGAGTTTCTTTAGATAACTTTGAAGATGGTTTAGTTGTACTTGCAGATAAACTATCTAAAGAAATAAAAGTAAAAAATATACTTTTAAAATTAGGAAAAGAAGGGGTGTTAATTTATAATAATAAAGGAAAAGAATATGTCGTTGATAATTTAGAAAGTTTTGCAAATAACCCTATTGATGAAAATGGAGCTGGAGATTGTATGATGGTTGCTTCAGTTTTGAATTACAATATTAATAAAAATATTTGGATATCTGCTTTTTTAGGTTCTATAGCTGCTGCAATTCAAATTAGCAAAGTGGGTAATTCTCCAATACATATAAATGATTTGTTATCGCTGGTGAGAAGAATTCAAGAGTGAGAGTGCTAATATTAGCAGCAGGTTATGGTAGTAGGTTAAAACCTATAACAAATTTATTACCTAAATGCATGATACATATTAATAATACTCCGATTATTGAAATATGGATTAGAAAACTAATCAATTTGGGTTTTAAGGAAATATATATAAATACGCATTATAAGCAGGACGTTGTGATTGATCATATTCACAAACTAAAAAATCTAAACAATTTTGTAAAGTTTTTTAAAGAAGATAAACTTTTAGGAACTGCTGGAACTATTATAAATAATTATAATAATTTGTGTGATCAAGACTTACTGCTCCTCCATTGTGACAATATATGTGAAGACAGTTTAATTGATTTTTTAAAATGTCATGAAAATAGAAATAAAAAAAGTGTAATGACCTTGTTATCTTTTCATACACAATACTTCAAAAATTTTGGTATGTTAGAATTAAAAAATAATATTGTTGAAAATTTTGAAGAGAAGCCTTCATTTTCAAATAGCAAGATAGCAAATGGTGCAATCTATGCTTTATCTAAAAAATGTGTTCATGAAATTTTCACAAAACATAATAAGGCTAAAGACTTTTCCAAAGATATAATTCCAAAATTTCTTGGGAGAATATCAAATTATACAACAAATAAACTATTAGTAGATATTGGCACTTTAGATAATTATAATAAATACAAAAATTATAATTTTAAATGAAAAAAGAAAAATATATTTTATTAACAGGAGGTACTGGTTTTTTAGGAAGTCATATATTAAGGGCATTTATAAATAAAAAAAAAAAAGTAATATTAATTAAAAGAAAAAAATCATCTTTATGGAGAATATCTGATTTAAATAATCAATATAGAAGTTTTGATATAGAAAATATTAACATTAAAGAAATATTCAATCAATTTAAAATAGATACTGTAGTGCATACTGCTTGTATTTATGGTCGTAACAATGAACTGAGTAGTGAAGTTGTAAAAAGTAATCTTACCTTTGGATTAGAATTGTTAGAAGCTGCAATTCAATCAGGTACTAATTATTTTTTTAATACAGATACTTTTCTTCCTAAAAATATGAATTTTTATACAATTTCAAAAAAACAATTTGTTGAATGGCTTCAGATCTATTCTAGTCAAATTAAAGTAGTTAATTTTAAACTTGAACATATGTTTGGCCCAAAAGATGGTAATACTAAATTTGTTACATGGTTAATTTCTATGTTTGCTGAAAACACCAATGAAATAAACTTAACAAAGGGAGAGCAAAAAAGAGATTTTATTTATGTTGATGATGTAGTAAATGCCTATTTAAAAATATATGATCTACGTCGAAAATTTGATAACTTCACAGAATTTTACGTTGGTACAGGTAAGCCAATACAACTAAAATATTTTGTACGTAAATTGAAAAAAATTTATGAAATAAATAAGAATAAAGTAAACACTAAATTAAATTTTGGAGCTCTACCATATGTAGAAAATGAAGTTATGGAGTCATTAGCAGACAATACTGATTTAAAAAAAACAGGCTGGTCTCCAAAAACTAAACTTTCAGCGGATTTGAAGAAAACTGTATTAAGTTGGGATAGCGCACAAAAAAAAATATCATAATGTTTTTATCAATAGCAATACCATCTAATAATAAAAAAAAATATTTATTCGAGGCTATAAAATCAATTTTAGAAGATAATTATAAAAGTAATAATTATGAAATATGTATTTCAGATAATAGTAATGATAATAAGTTTTCTGAAATAAACGCATTTTTTAAAAATAAAATAATAAATTATAATACGTCTAATTTTTTAAAAATGGATGAAAATATTAATAATGTTGTTAATTTAAGTGTTGGTGAGTATGTGTGGCTATTTGGTGATGATGATATTTTAATCGATGGAGCTCTTCATGCAATTATTGAATATTTAAAAAAAAATAAACCTGATGTCTTGATTTTAAATAGTTCGTCATTTATAGAAAATAAAATAATTGAAGAGTATAGATTTAAGAAAAAAAATAATTATGTATATGATTGTAATCAAGATAATCTTTTTTTAGCAGAAATGGGTAATTATATTACCTATATAGGCTCAATTGTTATAAAAAAAAATGTTTGGAAAAAATATTTTAATAAAAATAGTATTGGATCTTACTTCTCACACTTAAAACTTGTATGTGAATATAAAATTAATAATAGAATTCACTATTTAAGCGTCCCATGTATAAAAATGCGAGTTAAATCACAAACTTGGACTTCTGACTATTTTAAGATTTGGAACTTTAATTTTTCAAACATCATCTGGTCTTTAGATAACTATTCGGATGAGTCAAAATCTAGTGTAATTATTAAACAGCCATACAAATCAATATTTAGACTTTTGTCTTCTAGGGCTTATGGTCACTTTAATTATAAAATATTTAAAGATTTATATTTCAAGGCAAATGATATTAATTATTCAAAAAAAATTCTTATATGTATCATTTCAATATTTAATGTTAAAATTTTAAAATATATATATTCAATATATATAATACTTTTTAGAAATAAAATTGAATATAATTTTAGTCCTAAATTGGCTTTGGAGTTATTAAATGATAAAAATAAAAAATAAACAGTTAGTAATATTAGCTGGTGGTTATGGTTCCAGATTATCAGAAGAAACTATGGTAAGGCCAAAACCAATGGTAGAAATTGGAGGTATACCAATAATTCTACATATTATGAGTTATTACTCTGCCTTTGGAGTAAATGACTTTATTATTTGTGCTGGATATAAAGCTAGTTTTATAAAAGATTATTTCAAATTAAATAAAAAAAAAAAAATTAATCTACTAATTAAACCTCATTGGAATGTTAAAATAGTAGACACGGGCTTAAAATCATTAACAGCTAAAAGAATAAAAAAAATAGAAAAATATATAGAAGAGGAAAATTTTTTTTTAACATACGGTGATGGACTCTCTAATGTTGATTTAAAAAAATTGTTTAATCATCATTATAATAAAGGAAAGTTAGTTACAGTAACTGCTGTACTTCCTCCACCAAGATTTGGAAGTTTAGTTATTTCAAAAAATTCAGTAGTAAAAAAATTTTCAGAAAAACCATCTAATAATAATAACTTTATTAATGGTGGTTTTTTTGTTATCAATAAAAAAGCAATAGATTTAATACCAGATTTTAATTGTTCATGGGAGAAAGAACCCCTTGAAAAAATATCAAAGTTAGGTCAGCTAGTTGCGTTTAAACATAAAGGTTTTTGGCAGCCTATGGATACTTTACGAGATAAAGAATTTTTAGAAGATCTTTATAAAAGGAAAACAGTTCCATGGATAAAATAAATTTTTGGAAAAATAAAAAAGTATTTATTACTGGTAATACTGGTTTTAAAGGAACTTGGTTGACAAAAATTCTTCTTCAAAAAAATGCTATAGTTAAAGGCTACTCTAGTAAAATTGAAAAAAAATCAATGTTCAACTTGCTAAATTTAAAAAATAAAATTAAATTTGATAAAGGTGATATTAGAAATTATAAAACTTTGTTTAATTCTATTAATGACTTTGATCCTGATGTTATATTTCATTTAGCTGCACAACCATTAGTCAGTGAAGCTAAAAAATACCCTCTAGAAACAATTAGTACAAATATTATTGGTACTACAAATTTATTAGATATTTTAAAGTTTAGTAAAAAAAGAAAATCTATAGTTATAGTTACAACAGATAAATGTTACCAAGAAGGAATTATTAATCAAAAGTTTTCAGAGAATGACAAGTTAGGTGGTGATGAAATTTATAGTGCAAGTAAAGCTTCTTGTGAATTAATAACATATTCTTATAATAAAAGTTTTTTTTCTAATTATAGTAAAGTTGGTTTAGCGACAGCAAGATCTGGAAATGTGATAGGTGGAGGAGATTGGTCTCTTAACAGATTAGTGCCTGATATATTTAAGAGTATAATAAAGAAAAAAAAACTAGAAGTAAGAAATCCAAATCATGTTAGACCTTGGCTCCATGTTTTGGATCCACTTTATGGTTATATGATTTTAGCTGAAAAATTATATAAATTTCCAAAAGAGTATAGTTCATCATGGAATTTTGGCCCTAATGGAAAACCAAACTCTGTTATTGAAGTATTAGATTCTTTTAAAAAATTTACACAACTTGAATTTACTATTAAGAATTCTAAAAAAAATAATTTTTATGAGTCAAGTTATTTAATTTTAAATTCTTATAAAAGTAAAAAATATCTGAAATGGAAACCTTTGTTAAATACTAATGATTCTGTAAGACTCTGCGCAGAATGGTTAAATGATTACATCAATCAAAAAAATATGAACCAAGTTACTGATAAACAAATTAATTATTACAATAATTTAAGATGAAGATTGTAATATTAAATGGAGGTAGTGGTTCATCTAATCTTATTAAAAAAATAACATCAACAGATGCCAAATTAACCTCAATAGTTAATTTATATGATGATGGTCACTCTACTGGTAAATTAAGAAAATTTTTTGATTTATTAGGTCCTTCAGATGTTAGAAAAACTCACTTAAATATGCTTGATAAAAATAATAAAAATTATTCAAAAATTAGAAAGTTATATTTTTATCGTTTTAGCAATAATATTGAAACCAACCAAGGAATTAATAAAATAAAAAAATATATTAATATTAAGAATGGTTTTTTTTTAAACAAAAATGCAGATTTAAAAATCAAAAATTTATTTGATTATTTTTTAATACAGTTAAAAAAGAGAAAAATTAAATGGTTCTAAATTTGATTTCTCTGATTGTTCATTAATTAATATTTTGTATGTTTCAGCTTTTTTAAAATTTAAATCTTATAATATTGCTATAAGATATATTGCTGATATTTTTAGTATCAAAAACAATGTTTTATCTGTTTCAGATGATAACTATTATATTTCAGCTAAAATAAATAAAAATAAATATTATTTGTCAGAGTCCGAAATTGTGAATAGAAAAACTTATGGAGAAATTAAACAAATTTTTTTTAATAAGAAACCTTTAAATGTAAAAAAAAATAATGATAAAATTAGAAAACTAATCATTAAACCTAAATTAAATATTGATGCTAAGTTAGCAATAATTGATTCTGATATTATCATTTTTGGATCAGGAACGCTAAATTCTTCTTTATTACCAACATTGATGACAAAAAATATAAATGGGATAATTAATAAGTCAAATGCTTTTAAGGTTATTGTTACAAACATTCTTAAAGATAACGATATTTTATCTTATGACACAAATAAATTAATTGATAAAATTAAGGCAACTATAGACAACAAAAACAACAAAAATTGTATTGATTTAATTATTATTAATAAGCCTAAAAATAAATTAAATAATTATTTGTGTCTAAAAAATAAAGACTTAATAAAATACAAAGAAGTTTTAATATATGATAATTTTGAAGATGCAAAAATGAATCATAATGGAAATAAATTATTTAACAAAATAATTCAAGAATATAATAATAAAAAAAAACAATAATGAGATTAATATTTTTTTTTTACTTTTTATTTATTATCTTTGATGTTTTTTGGTTATACTGTAAGTCTTTATTTTAAAAATCAATATCCAGATTACTTAAAACCATTTTTTGAATTTAGTTACAAATATGCAAATTACCCAAGTGACTTTGTAAGAAATATTTATAAAATTACCAAAATTGAATTAAAAATTAATTCACAAAAGGGGCAATTAAATAATTTTTATCTTAACATTGAGAACAACGTTAATAATTTATTTTTTTTAGAGTCAGTTGTTAGCGATAATAAAATTAATTTAATTGATTTATCTAATAATGATATTGTGCATACATGGACAAATCCAGCAAATCTAAGAGAATACACGGATGATAACAAATTATTAAAAGAAATTTTTTATGGTGGCTATTTAGATACTAATGATGGAAGTTTAATACTTAGAGGTATAGAGACATCAAATACTATTTATAAAATTGATAAAAACAGTAAATTAATATGGCTTTTAGAATTAGATCCAAAATATCACTTAGATGAAGTTTTTCATCATACACTCAGTGTTGATGAGGATGGTTTTATTTATGTTCCTATTGTAAAATTTAGAGATAATTTTGATAATTTGGTTACAAATGAATGGAGAGAAGATGGTTATGCAGTTATTTCTCCAGAAGGTGAGCTTATAAGTGAACATTTTTTAACTGACATATTTGAAGATAATAATTTATTTCACTATGTTTTAGGTGTTGGGGCAATAGAGTGGGATCCTTATCATTTAAATGAGGTTGAGGTAGCCAAATCTGATAGTAAATTTTGGAAGAAAGGAGATCTTTTGATGTCCTTAAGAAACCTTTCTATGATAATGCTGTATCGCCCTTCAACAAATAAAATTACATGGTATCAGATAGGACCATGGTTAAGTCAACATGATCCTGATTTTTTGGATGATCATACTTTATCGATTTTTGGAAATGACACTGTATCAAATTATTTCAGCAGAGGCACAAATGAAACTTTATACTATGGAAACAACTCAATTTATATTTATGATTTTGAGACAAATAAAACATCTAAAATATATGAAAACTTAATGACAGAATCATCTTTTAATACTATTACAGGTGGATATCATAAAATAATAGACAACAATTTATTTGTTAATTATGATGAACCTGGAGTTGGTGTATTGTTTTCAGAGAGAGATGAAATAGTTTTGTCAACTTTGGATAACTCAAATAATTTTCTCTTAGGTGCAAGGGATGTATTTAAAAAAAATGATATTAAATTTATTAAAGATTAAAAGTGTAATTATAATCATATCAATAATTTTTTATTCTAAATACGGTTTTGCATATTTAGGTCCTGGATTAGGCATTGGTTCAATTATGACGCTGTTACTTTTTATTGGTGCAATATTTTTAATGATTTTGTCTTTTTTTTATTATCCAATAAAAATATTAATCAAGAAATTGTTTAAAAATAAAAACAACAAAAATATTCAAAATGGTGATGATATTAGCAATTAGTTGCTTAGTGATAATAATAATTTTTGAGACCTATCGATATTTTAATATAAAATACTTATTTAATGATATTATAGT
>CABXJB010000018.1 GCA_902512415.1 uncultured Alphaproteobacteria bacterium | reverse complement strand
GATCATAATGGTGGGACACATTTTGTTTGGACTTAACAGTTTCATTTAGTTGGTGAAAAACTTTAAAATAACCAGAAAAATTTTCATAAGTTCTGTATAAAGAGTTATTACGAACAAAATCATCATAACTTGAAGTTACAACATCTATTAATTCTTCAATTGTTCCTTGTTTTATTAATATTTCTTCATTCATATATCCTTCACCAAGGTGCAGGGCTGGATTTCTAAATAATTTTCTTTCTATAGATTTATTTGTTAACTTAACTTTTATTAATGGTTCGCCACTACCAAATTCATGGTCATTATTTTTACTGTCAATAATTATAATTTTGCTATCAAAATTTAATTTTTTGAGCAAAGTATAAAGCATAGTTATTTAAAATTCTATTTTAAGAAAATGAAAAATATTGTCAACAGAATGAAAAAAACTACATAAAAAATGTAGCCTTTACGTATAAATTTCTAAAAAAAGAAAGCTAGGCAGCAATTCGACGATTTTTTTGAGCTTCTTTTTCCTTCTTAAGCTCTCTTTCATCAATATAAGCAACATCACAATGCTCTTTACAATAAGGCTTACCAGCAAGAGTTTCAGCTTCACAAAAATGGAAGTCTTTTTCTTGAGGATCCCCAATTGGCCATTGGCAATCAGAGAAAGTGTGGGTCACTCTATTTTGTTTAAAATAGTTCTTAATAATAGACATTTCTTTATTCCTTTATAATTCAGAGCCTGTTGAGATCTTTAATAACGAGGTACTTTATATGTATGAAAAATGTGGTATTCAAGAAGAATAATAAAAAAATACTTATATCCCAATATGTTAGTGTTTTTTTTAAGAACAACTACTAGATGTAGTAAGTATAAAAAATTTTGAAGACTAAAAAAACGAATCGGTTTAATTTATTAACATGATTATTACTAAAATGATTATAAAGATTATGTATGATCTTAACGTAATTTTTTTAGTTAGCTTAGAATTAGGCGGCTTACGTAAATAAACAAATAGTATAATTGTAGACCAAAAAATAACTAATACTAACCAGCCTGTTAATAAAGCAATATAAAAATCATTAGAAATCATTATTCAATAAATTTATTCAGTTATTACTCTTTTGAATATATTGTTGATGATATTCTTCTGCTTTATAAAAAACATCTGCTTTAGAAATTTCAGTAATTATTCTATTTTGAAAACTTGACTGATATTTTTTTTTTGATTTATCGGCTATATTTTTTTGTTGATCATTAAAGTAATAAATTACAGATCTATATTGACGACCAATATCTGGTCCCTGCCTATCTAATGTAGTAGGATCATGACATTTCCAAAATTCATCAACTAAACTTTCATAAGAAATTATATCTTCATCAAATTCTACCAACAAAACTTCTGCATGATCAGTATTTTCATAACATACACTTTCATAAGTAGGATCTTTTGTGTTACCTCCAGAATATCCCACCTCTGTTCTCTTTACACCATTAATTGTCCTAAAGTGCTCTTCTACACCCCAAAAACAACCAGCACCAAATAAAGCTTTTTGAATCATATAATAAATATATACACAAAACTAATTTAATCAAACTAATGAAACTAAAATATAAAATTATTAATAAAAAAAATCTTTATTCAGGTTTCTTTGGTTTAAATAAATATGAATTTGTCCATGAGAAACATAATGGTGATTGGACAGATATAGTAGAGCGAGAAATTTTTAGTGGTGCTCACGTCTCTACTTTATTACCTTATGATCCAATAAAAAAAGAAATAATTTTAGTTCAACAGTTTAGAGCTGGTGTTTTATCTAGATATGATGAAGATTATTTGTATGAAATTGTTGCAGGCATAATTGATGATGGTGAAAAACCTGAAGAAACAGCTAAACGTGAATGTTTTGAAGAAACAGGATGTGAGGTAAAAAAAACAATACCCGTACAAGCTTATTTTCCTGCTCCTGGCTCATCAGAATCATATTATCATTTATATTTAGGTGAAATTAATTCATTTGATGGAGAAAAAATTAGAGGTTTAAAAAGTGAAAATGAAGACATACTCGTTAAGTCTTTTAAAGTTGATGATGTAAGAAAAATGCTGAAGGAAAAGAAAATAAAGAATGGATTAACACTCATAGCTCTTCAATGGTTTTTTTTGGAGTATTATAAAGGTTAAGTTCCTAAACCTCTCTCATAGGGCTGTACTAATTCTTTACAAATTAATTGCATATCAAATGTGTCTATTTTTTTATCAATAGTTTGATACTCCTGACATTCATAAATTTCTTTTTCTTTTTGTAAGACCGTAACAAATAAAAGAATATATAATCCATTTGCCGTCTCAATAGTATTGATAGCATAACTTTTTACTTCAAATCCTTCATTAATTAAATCTTTGTAACTCTTATCTGACTCCATCCACTGATCAGCATTAGGATTAGCGTTTGCAAAAGAAGTAAGAAAAAATAGAATAATTATTAAAAATTTTAATTTTGTCTTAACCATTTCAATACCTCTTCTATATGCTTATCTATTGGATATATAGGGTAAAATACTTTTTTAATAATATTTTTTTCTATAATTAATGTGATACGTTTTAAATAATTTTTTTTATTTATGGAAAAGATTGGAAGACCTAATGCGGTTCTTAATTCTAGTTTTTCATCACTCAAAACATCGTAAGGTACTACAAGTCGACTAGTCATTTCTTTATTGTCATCAGCTGATTGGGTAGAAATTCCAACTGGTACAGCATTTAAACTAATAATTTCATCATAATTATCTCTAAATAAACATGTTTGAATTGTGCACCCTTTTGCACCAGGAATATTATTCCAATTATCTGGTAGAGGTCTATCAGGTCTTCCCGTCATAGGGAAAAAATATAAAACCATCCTAAAAGTATCTAAACGATGCAGACATAGTAAATTTCCTTCTTGATTCGGTAAGGAAATATTAGGGAAGCTTTTATTTTTTAGGTTTTTTACATGAGCTTCATCTTCAGGAATAGATGTATTTGAATAATCACTCATTATTTTATTGTAATAATTAAATCTTTATATCATAACAACTACTTATGACTCAAATAAAACCTACTGCTGGCCAAACTACTCCTCGGTTTGCTGACATAGCAACTTTTTTTCGACTACCTGTAATAAAAGATTTAAATAAATTAGATTATTGTGTTTGCGGTATTCCTTGGGATGGAGGAACCACTAATAGACCTGGGGCAAGACATGGCCCAAGAGAAATACGGAACGCCTCCTCTCTTGTTAGAACCTATCATCCATCTTCTCTAAAAAGCCCGTATGATAAATTTCAAATTGCAGACATAGGTGATTGTCCTGTAAATCCTGCAGATCTTCAAGATTCACTTGATAAAGTTACTAAGTTTTACAATAAAATTAAAGAATCAAAAACTATCCCTCTTTCTATTGGCGGTGATCATTTAGTTTCTCTTCCTATATTAAGAGCATTAGCAAAAGATAAACCTGTAGGAATGTTCCAGTTTGATTCGCATTCTGATACTTGGGATACTTATTTTGGAGGTTTCAAATATACACACGGAACTCCTTTTAGAAGAGCCATTGAGGAAAATCTTATTAATCCAAAAAAATATGTTATTTTAGGTTTACGTGGAGGCCTTTATGATCCTGATGATCTAACTTGGGCTATTGATCAAGGAATAACAATTATATCTACTGATAAGTTTTATGAAATTGGGATAAAAGAGACTATTAAAATAATAAAAGATGTTTTGGCTGATACAGAAACTTATTTTACCTTTGATATCGATGGGATTGATCCAACATTTGCTCCTGGAACAGGCACACCAGAAGTAGGAGGGATTAACGTTCGAGAAGCACAATTAGTAATAAGAGAATTAAGTAATTTAGATTTTATAGGCGCTGATGTTGTTGAGGTATCACCGCCATTTGATGTAAATAATATGACTTCTCTTGTTGGTGCTACTATTGCATTTGAAATTTTATGTACTATGACAAAAACAAATTAATGATTAAAAATTCAAAAAAACATTTAGAAGATGTAAAAGAAAATTATATTCAACATATGGGTGCAGCTCTAAAAATATCCTCTCAGTTACTAATAGCCTCATTGCAAGCTTTTTTTCACTCAATCATACCAGCACTATTTACAAAAAGTGCCTCTTCTAAAATTAAAGAATTATATATTTTTATCGAAAACAGAAAAAAAAATTAGAACTGCTAAGCAAGATAAAGGTTTAAGTTAATAACAAATTGTACATAAACAGCATCTGTTCCAATGTTATCTTGCGATGTAGAAAAACGTATATCCTGAGTTTTTACATTTTTTACTTTCATAGTAGAGGGCATCTTTCATCAATTAACTTATCTTTTATTAAATCAGTCCATAATTCACTAGGGAGATTATAATTCAAATAATCTAAATTTTGCTGAATTTGTTCTGTTCTATCCATTCCTAGTATCATTGAAGAAATGAGTTTATTTGAATATGAAAACTGTAAAGCGGCAGCTGGAACTGGCACATTATATTTATGACATATTCTTGCAATCTTTAAATATTTTAGTTTTACACTTTCTGGAATTTTATCATAAAAATACGTAATATTTTCTCCAACTCCTTTAGCAAGAATTCCAGAATTAAATACCCCTGCAAGTATGATACCTATATTATTTTTTTCTGCAATTGGAAAAAAATCGTTCAAAGCATTTTCATGATCTAAAAGTGAGTACCTTCCAGCAAGAACCATACAGTCAAAATCACCCTCATTAGCAAATTTAGCACAAATATCAGAATCATTAAGTCCAACCCCTATCGCTTTAATTACCCTTTCATCTTTTAGTTTTTGTATTGCTTTATAAGCGCCTTTCATTGCTAATTTAAAGTAATAATCTACTTCACTGCCAAATGTAAATTTATCAACGTCGTGGATTAAACAAATATCTATCTTGGATACCGCCAATCTAATAAGAGATTGTTCAAAGGATCGCATAACTCCATCATAAGAATAATCTAGATTAAGTTTAAAATTTAACCCTCCAGCCCATGCCCCTCTATCAATATTTTGTTTTTTTTCTGGGGTTAAGTATCTTCCGACTTTAGTAGATAAATAATAACTGTCTTCATCAATAGTTTTTAGAAAATTACCTAAGCGATGCTCACTTAACCCATTGCCGTAAAAAGGAGATGTGTCATAAATATTTATTTTAGAATGATATGAATTTTCTAAAATATTATAACAACTTCGCTCATCTAGATTTTCAAATAAATTACCAAGAGGAGCGGCTCCAAAACCTAATGAAGATAAATGTATATCTGTTTTACCTAGTTTTCTTTTTTGCATTTAGATTTATATTATGTTCATATTAAATTAATGTAAATAAAATGATCATTATATCTTAAATAAAAGTACTTTAATTTATTCTAAAAAAGTTATAATTGAATCCTTATGCAAAATTCTTTTAGATGGTATGGCCCAAATGATCCAGTTAGTTTATCAGATATTAGACAATCTAATGCTGAATATATTGTTACTTCTTTACATCAAATTCCATATGGTGAAAAATGGAGTAAAGAAGATGTAAAAAAAAGAATCAGGTATATTCAAAAATTTAATTCTAAAAGTAATGTAAATTTAAAATGGAATGTTGTGGAAAGTATACCTGTTCACAATAATATTAAATTAAGAGATAAGAATTTTAAAAAACTCATAGATAATTATAAAGATACAATTACAAATATCGCAAAAAATAAAATTAATACCATTTGTTATAATTTTATGCCCATAGTTGATTGGACTAGAACACAATTAGATTACAAACTTCCAACTGATGGGCTAGCTTTAAGGTTTAATTTTTTTCATGTAATAGTTTTTGAAAAATTTATTCTTAAATTAAATGATATTGAAAAGAGATATTCAATCAAGCAAATCAAAAATGCTGAAAAGATATATAAAAAAATGAATTCTCAAGATATTAATAATTTAAAAATTGCTATAATGGGAGGACTTCCTGCGTCTGAAAAAAAATACTCTATTAAAGAATTTAAAAACATGATTGAAGCTTACAGAGGTTTTAAAAAAAAGGATTTACAAGAAAATCTTATAAATTTCATAAAAGAAATAATTCCTGTTGCTGAAGAAAATAAAGTAAAGATGGCAATCCATCCTGACGATCCTCCAATAGCGCTGTTTGGGATACCTAAGATTGTTTCTAATTTTAAAGATTATAATTACATTTTAAACTCATATGACTCATCAGCAAATGGAATGGCTTTTTGTTCAGGATCTCTAGCCTCTAATGCAAATAACAATGTATATCAGATTTTTACAGCTTTTAAAAAGAAAATTAACTTCATTCATTTAAGAAATGTAAAAATTGAAAAAGATAAAAAAAGTTTTTATGAAGCAAATCATTTAAGTGGAGATGTTGATTTTGTAAAACTTATTAAGATGATTATTAAAGAAGAAAAAATTAGTAGTAAGATGGGCTGCAGATGGTGCAGGTAGACTTATTGAATTGCGATCTGGTACAGTGGATCAAATAACTAACTTGAGTCCTGATGATTTTGATTCAGTTAAAGGTGACAGTGATTTAACTTTCATACCTGTTGCAAATCCAAATACTCTTTATTTGGCTATGACAAGTACGTTTAAACCTTTTGATGATCCAAGAGTTAGAAAAGCAATTGCTTTAGGTATTGATCGTTCAAGAATTGTTGATAATTACTTTCCACTTGGATCTGAAGTTGCATCACACTTTACTCCTTGCTCTATAGCAAATGGCTGTGCAGGAGATAGTTGGTATGACTTTGATCCTGATGCAGCAAAAGCATTGTTAGCTGAAGCTGGATTCCCTGATGGTTTTAAATCAAAAATTTATTACCGTGATGTTTTCCGTGGCTATCTACCTGAACCTGGGATTGTAGCAGTTGAATTTCAATCTCAGCTAAGAGACAATTTAGGTATAGATGTAGAAGTTGTGGTTATGGAATCAGGAGAGTTTATTGATGAATCTACAAATGGAAGACTAGATGGTTTTTATTTGTTAGGTTGGGGAGCAGATTATCCTCACGTTACAAATTTCCTAGATTTCCACTTTAGTGCAAGCAATCCACAGTACGGCGATGTACATGAAGATATCTACGGTTTATTAGAAGTTGCTTCTACAATAGCGAATGAAGATACTGCTCGTCCATTGTATACAGCTGCTAATAATGCAATTAAGCGTATAGTACCAATGGTTCCAATTGCGCACGGAGCTTCTGCTTCTGCTGCTCTGAATACAGTGCAGAATGCACATTTCAGACCTTTTGGAGCACCTCTATTCCACCATACTGATCCTGGGAAAGATACATTTGTTTTTATGCAAAATGCTGAGCCGATTAGTATGTATTGTGCAGATGAGACTGACGGTGAATCTTTAGCGGTTTGTCAGCAAGTTGTAGAACCGCTTCTTGGTTATGCAATTGATTCAGGAAATATTGAATCACGTCTTGCCACTGATTGTACTGGTAACTCAGATGCAACTGTTTGGACATGCCAAATTAGAAGTGGAGTTAAATTTCATGATGGATCATCTCTAGATGCTAATGATGTAGTGGCTTCATGGGCAGCTGGTATTGATCAATCAAACAAGAATCATAAAGGAAACACTGGTGCTTTTGAGTACTACTCTTACCTTTTTGATGGCTTAATGAATTAATTATTTATTAACTTGTTTATTTATGGGGAGAAATTTTTCTCCCCATAATATTTTAATCTAAATCATGACCACTTACATTATCAAAAGACTATTAATTTCAATACCAGTATTGTTTGGTATACTGCTAGTTACCTTTGTTTTAGCTAGATTAATACCAGGAGATCCTTGTAAAGCTATTTTAGGAGAAAAAGCAACTGTTGAAGTTTGCGAAAAATTTGAAAAAAGATTTGGACTTGATAAACCTATTCATACTCAATTTTTTTTATATTCAAAGAGAGTTGTTGTTGCAGATTTTGGAAATTCAATACGATTCAGTCGCCCTGTCTCACAAATTTTAGTTGAAAGATTTCCAGTCACCATTGAATTAGCGTTAGGAGGTTTAGTTGTCGCTATTTTTGCTGGTGTTTTTTTAGGAATTATTTCTGCTTTGAAACATAATACTTCTGTTGATGTTGGCACTATGGTTTTGGCAAATGTTGGCATATCCATGCCAGTTTTTTGGTTAGGTTTAATGTTAGCCTACCTTTTTGGTTTATTATTAAAGGACACAATATTTTGGTTGCCCCCCTCGGGCAGACTTACAGCCGGGTTAAGTTCAATTCCTTTTTTTGAAGTTTGGGGATGGGAAGTTTTAAAAGGAACTACAAAATCTAAATTCTTAGAATTTTTTGCTAATCATTATATATTCAATGCCTTAATAACTGGCAATTGGGAAATATTTAAAGATGCTTTAAGACATATGATATTACCCGTTATAGCACTGTCAACAATTCCAATGGCAATAATAGCGAGAATTACAAGGTCAAGTTTATTAGAAGTATTAGGAAGAGATTATATTAGAACAGCTAAAGCTAAAGGTGTAAAAAGTAAAAACGTTGTTAGTAAACATGCTTTAAGGAATGCAATGTTGCCAGTTGTAACTATTCTTGGTTTACAAATGGGTGGTTTATTAAGCGGAGCTGTTTTAACTGAAACAGTATTTGGTTTATCAGGAGTAGGCAGGATGCTTGTAGAGGCAATTTATGCAAGAGACTATCCCATAATTCAAGCATTTACAGTGATGATCGCTGTTGCTTATATGTTTATTAATTTATTGGTAGATATTTCATATGGCTTTTTAGATCCTAGAGTTAGATTAGAATAAAGATATGAGTAAATTGGGAAAAGTTTCAAAAAATTTATCAGAAAATATTGATGAAGAATTATTATTACAAAAACCAGTATCTGTTTGGAAAAGAACTATAAAAAGACTTCTGTCAAAACGTTCGGGCAAGATCGGTCTTTTACTTATATGTTTTATCTTTATAATAGCTATAGCTGCACCTGTTATTGCACCTTATGATCCACAAGAAGTATTAATTGGGAAGGAAATAGTTAAGTTAAAAAAACGTGAGGCACCATGCATACATGTGTTTGGTTGTGATCAAGCTAAACCACAACACTTGATGGGAATTGATGGAAATTATAGAGATCAATTTTCTAGAATTATTTATGGATCAAGGATTAGTCTTTCAATTGGATTTTCTACTGTTTCTTTTGCTGTAATTGGAGGAGTATTATTAGGAGCTCTTGCAGCTTTTTTTGGTGGATGGATAGATAATATTATTATGAGAATGATGGATGTAATACTGGGCTTTCCCTCCTTACTTTTAGCTATAGCAATTGTTGCTGTGCTTGGTCCAGGTATAAGAAATGCTCTTTTGGCTATTGCTATAGTCACTTTGCCCGCCTATGCTCGGTTAACTCGAGCCAGTGTATTAACTGTCAAAGAGTTAGATTATGTAAAAGCATCTGTAGCTTTAGGAGCAAGTCCGACTAGATTGTTGTTATTTAGAATTTTACCTAATTCATTAACACCTATTGTAGTATTGGCGACCTTAGGTATTGCTACAGCAATTTTAGATGCAGCTGGTCTTTCATTTTTAGGTTTAGGCGCACAACCACCTTCTCCAGAGTGGGGAACAATGTTAGGGTCAGAAAGAAATCAAGTTTTTTCCGCACCACATTTAGTATTTTTTCCAGGAATAGCAATTATGATAACTGTTCTTGCTTTTAATCTTTTTGGAGACGGACTTAGAGATGCTCTTGATCCAAGGTTGAATGATTAATGCTTAGCCAATCTACTCAATTAGAAGTAAAAAATCTAACAACTTGTTTTAGAACATCTAAAGGAAATGTCATGGCAGTAGATGAGATTTCTTTTTCTCTTAAAAAAGGTGAAACTTTATGTATTGTTGGTGAAAGTGGATGTGGTAAATCTGTTTCAGCACTTTCTATTATGGGTCTCCTTCCACCATCCGGTTATGTAAAGTCAGGATCTGCTATTTTTCAAAATAATGATTTATTATTAATGACTACAAAAGAATTAGAAAAATTAAGGGGTAATCGTATCTCGATGATCTTTCAAGATCCAGGATCGTCATTAAATCCAGTAATGAGAGTTGGTGATCAAGTATCAGAAATTTTTCAAATTCATTTAAATATTTCTAAACAGGAAGGTCAAAAGAAAGCTCTTGAAATGTTAAAACAGGTAGAAATACCAGATCCTGAAAGTAGAATGTTAGCATTTCCTCATGAATTATCTGGGGGAATGGCGCAAAGAATTATGATTGCAATTGCTTTAGCATGCAACCCAGATATCTTAATTGCAGATGAGCCTACAACAGCTTTAGATGTTACAATTCAATCTCAAATTTTGAATTTAATGTCTGAGATGCAATTAAAAACTCAAACAGCTATTATCTTGATCACTCATGACTTAGGAGTTGTAGCAGAGATGGCAGACAATGTTTTAGTTATGTATTGCGGACAAGTTGTGGAGTATGGAGATGTAAAAACAGTTTTTAATAGTCCAATCCATCCTTATACAAAAGCTTTGATGAAATCTATTCCTATCATAGGAAAAAAAACAAGAAGATTAGATGCTATTCCAGGACGTGTTCCGTCATTAGATATGTTGCCGTCTGGTTGTCGTTTTGAAAGAAGGTGTGCTGAGAAAAATGATAACATAGTATCAAATTGTCAAAATAAGATACCCCCAATATTTAATGTTGATTCAGTACATGGCAGTCGTTGTTGGTTAGAAAAAGGAAATGAATGAACAAATTAGTAGAAATTAAAAATTTAGTAAAACATTTTCCTGTTAAAAAAGGGTTATTTAAAAAAACAGTGGGGTTAGTAAAAGCAGTTGATGATATTTCTTTGGACATTTATGAAGGAGAAACTTTAGGTTTAGTTGGTGAATCAGGGTGTGGTAAATCTACATTAGGAAGAGTCCTTGTTAGATTAATAGATTCTACTTCAGGAGATATTATATTTAATAACAAAAATCTAAACTCTTTCTCAAATAAACAATTAAGACAACAAAGAAAATTTTTTCAAATCATTTTTCAGGATCCAAACTCATCCCTTGATCCGCGAGCCACCATAGGCAAAAGTATAGAGGAGGCTTTGGTTATTCACGGAGTTAAAAATCGAATAGAAAGACAAAATAGAGTTAGAGATATGCTAGATTTAGTCGGTATATCACCTAATGCCTATGACAGATTTCCCCATGAATTTTCTGGAGGACAAAGACAGCGAATAGGTATTGCAAGGGCTCTTATTTTAAAACCAAAGCTTGTGGTTTGTGATGAGCCAGTATCAGCATTAGATGTTTCTGTTCAGGCGCAGGTTTTAAATTTACTCAATGATCTAAAGGAAGAGCTATCTTTAACTCTTTTATTTATTTCTCATAATTTATCTGTTGTAGAGAATGTGAGCGATAGAATTGCTATAATGTACCTTGGACATATAGTAGAGTTGCTTGAAAGCTCTAAATTTGCAGCAAATTGTAAACATCCATACTCAAAAGCATTGTTATCAGCAATTCCAATACCTGATCCTAACCTTAAAAAGAAAAGAATAATCTTAAAAGGTGATGTACCAAGTCCCATCAATCCACCTTCAGGATGTGTTTTTAGAACCAGATGTCCTAACCCCACACATGATTGTAAAGAAGGTAATATTGAAATGGGTTTAATAGAAGTTAGTCCAGGTCACTGGGTTGATCAATGTTGTATGAATTGCGGCTAGTTATCAAATATAGTTTGTGATTTATCTCTCATTATTATTTGTAAGTTTTATGTTTGCCACCATTGTTCCATTTGGATCAGAAATGTATTTTGCTACATTATTATCTCTTAACAATTACAATAATTTATTATTGTTAATAGCCGCATCTATTGGAAATGTATTAGGTTCGGTATTTAACTGGGTATGTGGCTATTATGTAAATTATTTTATTAAGAAACCTTGGTTTCCCATCAAACAAGACAAGATAGTAAAAGGAACTGAAATTTTTAATAAATACGGTAAATGGTCTTTATTACTATCTTGGGTTCCATTTATAGGTGATCCAATAACATTTGTTGCAGGTACACTTAGATTTTCTTTAGTTCCTTTTTTGATTTTAGTATCTATTGGGAAAGTGGGAAGATATTTGATAATATATTTATCAATAATTTGGGTAGTAAAGATTTTTTAAAATGGAAATTAACAGTCAATTAATAGTTTTTTTAGTTGGTTTTTTTTGTGGTGTTGGCGTTTTAACTCTTTTGTATTTAGTTTTAAATTCTAAAAAAAAGTCAGAAATTAAATCAGATGATAATTTGCTATCTCTGAAGAATCATATGAGTTCTATTCAGCAATCTCTTCAAAATTTTAATCTTGCACAGGACCGAATAGAAAATACCTTGATAAGGGGAGGGGCCCAACAACAAGGTCCTTGGGGTGAATTTGTCCTTAAAAACATTTTAGATAGTGTGGGTCTTCGTGAAGGAGAGGAATACGAAACACAAAAAGCTTTTAGAGATAGTGATGGAAATCTTCAAAAACCTGATGTTGTAGTGCGTATGCCTGGCAATAGAGATATTATAATTGATTCAAAGGTATCTTTGAATGCTTGGCATGATTATTCAAACACAAAGGATGAACTTCAAAAAAATAACTATTTAAAAAAATTTTTAGAAGCTGTTAAAATTTTTGTAAAAGATTTAAGTAAAGATAATTATGAAAATATTTACGAAATTAATACTGTAGATAATGTATTAATGTTTATTCCCATAGAGCCAGCTCTTTTAACATTGTATAATGAAGGTATAAAAATAGTTGAAGATGCTTGGCAAAAAAAGATAATAATCGTTGGGCCTTCAACTTTACCCTTTTTATTAAAAGCGATAGAAAATATGTGGCGTTTAGATAAACAGACAAAAACAATTAAACAAATTGCGGCTTCTGCTACAGAGATTTATGATAAAACAGTTAATGTTTATGATTCATTTATTCAGGCAAATCAATCACTTGATAAGGCTAAATTAAAAATGGAAGAAGCAAAATCTCGACTTCAGGATGGTCCTGGAAGTTTAACAAAAAAAGTTGATAAGATGAAAAAATTAGGTCGTTTAAATCCAAAAAAAGAGTTGCCAGAAGATTTGGACGATGAAATAGGTTAAATATATAATATGCCAAGTTTTGATGTTGTAAGTAGATTAGATTTTCAGGAAATAGATAATGCTATAGGTAATGCTACAAGGGAAATTTTAAATAGATATGACTTTAAAGGTTCTGATACTTCTATTGAGCGCAAAGAAAATGAAGTTACTGTTATTACCGATGATGAATTAAAATTGAATCAAGTTCATGATTTAATAGTTACACATTTTGTTCGTCGAAAAGTAGATCCGTTGACCTTAAATAAAAAAAGTATGGAAAAAGCAGGAGGTAATAAAGTTAGACAGCTATATAATTTAATAGAAGGAATTGAACAGTCTATTGCAAAACAAATTACTGCTGATGTAAAGAGTTCAAAAATTAAAGTACAGGTTAAGATAAACGGTAATGAATTGCGTGTAGATGGAAAAAAGAAAGATGATTTACAATCTGTTATGCAAATGATTGAGGATTCAAATATTAGCATTCCCATACAGTTTGTTAACTTTAGAGATTAATTTAGGTGATAACTTGGGAATTGATTATAGCAATTAGTGCCTATAATTTTGTTATGTATGTAACTCCAGGTCCTAACAATAGTATATTAACTGCTTCAGGAATAAAGTTTGGTTTCTTTCGCTCCATTCCTAATATTTTTGGCATCCCTAGCGGCCATGGTTTACAATTAGCATTGGTATGTCTTGGTTTGGGCAGCCTGTTTACGACATTTCCAATCTTGCTTGATATTTTACGATTTGTTGGTGCGGCTTATATACTTTACTTAGCTTATAAAATGTTTGGCTCATTAAATATTATTTCATCTGAAGATAAATTAAGACCATTGAAATATCATGAAGCAATTTTATTTCAATTTATCAATCCTAAAGCTTGGGTAATTTGTATAACAGCTGTTTCATTATTTTATCCTGAAAAAGAAAATTTATTTGTAGGCACATTTTTTATGGTCATTATGTCTACTATTATTAATATACCATCCATAAGCATATGGGCCTTTGGAGGAAGTGTGATTAGACATTATTTAAATAATACTACATTAAAGAAAATTATAGAATGGATTTTAGCTTTGTTACTTTTAGGTACAGCAGTCTCTGTATTATTATATAAAATCTAAATCATTGGAATAGCAATTTTTTCCCCTACTGCGTTAAATCCTTTAATAACTGCTGATCTTTTAGAAATTAGTCGATACCACCGAAGTACATTTGGATAATCTTCTAAGTTTGTTTTATGTATTTCAAAACGTGCAACCCAAGGCCAAGTAGCAATATCCGCAATTGAATATTCAATTCCTAAATATTGATATTTTTTAAGTCTTTCATCTAGAGTATTATAAACACGTTTTACATAAGCTTTATATTTTTCCTCTGCATAAGGACTTTTTCCAGGGTGATAACTGAGAAATTGGTGCGCTTGGCCTAGATATGGTCCTACTTGTGAAACTTGAAAAAAATACCACTGCATTACATCCCAATAATAATCTTTTGAAATAAATTTATTATATTTATTTGAGAGGTAGAGCATGATAGCTCCAGTTTCAAAAATACTTTTATTATTTTCGTCATCTACTATTACCGGTATTTTATTACTTGGAGAAATTTTTGAAAATTCTTTTGAAAATTGTTCATCATTTGTAATATCAATTGGAAAAACTTTATAAGGAATATCTATTTCTTCTAATAAAATACTAACTTTTCTGCTATTTGGTGTAGGCCATGTGTAAAGATTAATCATGATGTTTTACAATCTAAATATTATCAGTAACAATGATTATAAAGCAACTAATATACTATTTATACTATTCATTTAATATTAATAACTTATCTATAAGATTGTTAATACCTTCCCCAAAAACTTTATTTAGATCATTATTAATCTTTTCACTGTCAAATGATTTATTTTCATTAATAATTTCAATTTTAGGGTTTTCTAAATCTCCTTCAATTTTAGCTTCAACAACTATTTTTTCTGATTCAATAAAAAATAATTTAGTATCAAAATTATTACTTACCATGTCATATGATCCATTAATCTGTATTTTGTGATTGTTATTAATTGCAGTCATATTTGAAGTGTGCAGAACACCATTTTTTATTTCAATGGTTCCTTCAAAAAGAACAGGTTTATTAGTATAATTATTTATGATCTGTGAGAGAGATTTGCTTAGATTTTTATAATCGGGCAACAACTGAGCAACTAAAATATTTAACAAGGCAACACCAAACTTTTCTTCCTCAGAGGAGACAAGATATATACTTCCTGTAACAGGTATATTTCCATGAAAATATTTTAGCAAAATTTCATTACTTTTTAACTGTGAAGATACTTCATAATTATTTGCAGACAAACGTATCTCTAATCTTTTCCAATCTGCTAAATGTAATTGTTTAAGTATTTGGTTTAAATATATATTTTTTAAGTTACCATTTAACTTTATTGGTTGATCATTTAATAAACTTATCGACCCGGAACTACTAAAATCACCATTACCTATTTTACCTTCAATATTGTTAAAATTAATTTTTTTATTAACTAGACTATAATTACCAAATATTTTTACTAATTTTATTTGCAAACCTTCTATAAATAACGATGGTATATTTATATCAAAATTTACAGGAGTTATTTTATAGGGTTGTACAAAAGAAAAATTAGCATCTTCTATATAAAACTGATTGTCCTTGTTTTGTATTTCAGTAGAAAAATCTACTTTTATTTCTGGAGAAAATTTCCAATTAGGCTGATTTGTTAAATTCATGATAATATTGTTATCAGTTTCTAATCTATCAATAATTTTTTCTATTTTATATTTATCTAAAAAGATAAATAGTAAAACTATTGTTATGCAAAATAATAAAAATAGAAAAAAAAATATATTTTTAATAAAAGTCATTTTAACAAAAAGTTAGTCAATAAATTAATCTTTATATTAAAATAATATTTATCGTTAGAATAATTGATTTTTATTTTCTTCAAAAAAGCTCTCAACTTCGTTTAAATTTATATCTTTAAGTAACTCAGGGTCCCATTTTGGTTTATGTGTTTTGCTAATCAAAACAGCATCAATCCCCTGACTAAAATCATTTCGGTAAACCATTTTTTGACTTAAATTATATTCCATTTCTAAGCATTCTTCTAAGCTTTTCTCCCTTCCTTTTCTTATGAGTTCATTTGTTACAAATAAACTCATTGGACATTTGTTTGTTATATTTTGATAAAGCTTATCATTTAATGAAGAATTTTTGATCTTATTTAGTATATTTGGAATATTTCCATTAAAGCATTCTGAGATTAAATTAGTATTAATAAGAATTGATGAGTTATCGAGAGAAATTTTAGTAAAATTTTTAATTGTGCCTTTGGATATATATTCATCAATTAAATTATCTAATTCGTGTATTGGGCAATAATGAGTGCCTAATTTAAGTGAAAGAATTTCATTCGCATTTAAAATATATCCAGTTAATCCTAAAAATAATCCAATATTATTTTTCAACCGAGACAAAAAATAACTACCCCCAACATCAGGGAAAAAACCAATTGCTGTTTCAGGCATTGCAAATTGAGTTGTATCGGTAACAATTCTATAATCCCCAAAAATTGATAAACCGACACCTCCGCCCATTACAACACCTTTCCAAATTGACATGTAGGGTTTTGGAAAATTATAAATTTCATAATTTAATTTATATTCTGTTGAAAAAAAATTCTTTTTAAGATTAGATTTATTGTCTGATAAATGTACTTTTTTTACATCTCCCCCTGCACAAAAATGCTTACCCTCCCCCTTTAAAAGTACTCTTTTTATATTTTTATCTTTTGACCATTTATTTAATGTTTCTGAAAACTGTTTAGCCATCTCTATGTTTAAGGCATTTAAGGCTTGTGGGCGATTTAACGTTATTACACCAGTAGATCTTATAATCTCAAAATTAATTTCCATTTAATGATGATTTAATTTTAATATTTTATCAGGTAATCCAACTTCTTTGGCTTTTAATCTATTTATTTCATCTCTTATTCTAGCAGCATCTTCAAATTCAAGTTTGGCAGCAAAATTATTCATTGTTTTTTCTAAATGTTTGATATGTTTATTAAGATCTTTACCAACTAATTCTTTAGCATTCTCAAGTTCTATTGTAACATGATCTTGTTCAGCTGTATTTTCTAATATTTCTTCAATATTTTTTTTAATGCTAATTGGCGTTATGTTTTTTTCTTTATTAAATAATAGTTGTTTGTGACGCCTACGATCAGTTTCATCAATTGCATTTTTCATACTTTTAGTAATAGTATCTGCATACATTATTACCTTGCTATCTACATTTCTAGCAGCGCGGCCTATAGTTTGAATTAAACTTGTCTTTGAGCGTAAATACCCTTCCTTATCGGCATCTAATATTGCCATGAGGGCACATTCAGGTATATCCAACCCTTCTCTTAAAAGATTAATACCAATTAAGATATCAAATACACCTAATCTTAAATCTCTTATTATAGCTACACGTTCGAGAGTATCAATATCAGAGTGAAGATAGCGAACTTTTAACCCTTCTTCATGCATGTATTCAGTTAGATCTTCAGACATTTTTTTTGTTAAAGTAGTTATGATGACCCTATAACAATTAGATATTGTTATTTTGCATTCATCAATTAAATTATCTATCTGATGTTTTGTTGACCTTATTTCAATTGGCGGATCAATTAATCCTGTTGGTCGAATTACTTGTTCAACAAAAACACCGCTAGTTTTTTCTAGTTCATAGTCACCGGGAGTAGCGCTGACAAAGATTGTTTGTGGTCTCATAGCATCCCATTCTTCTCTCTTTAAAGGCCTGTTATCAATACAACTTGGAAGTCTAAAACCGTATTGAGATAAAGTAGATTTTCGTGAAAAATCACCCTTGTACATGCCTGATATTTGACTGCATGTGATATGACTTTCATCAATAAATAAAAGAGCATCTTCAGGAATATATTCATAAAGAGTAGGAGGAGGTTCCCCAGGCTTTCTCCCTGATAGATACCTTGAATAATTTTCAATACCACTACAACTACCAGTAGTTTCAATCATTTCTAAATCAAAGGTAGTTCGTTCATCTAAACGTTGTCGTTCTAGTAATTTTTTTTCATTTTCAAATACAACTAATTGTTTTTTTAAATCTTCTTTTATTTGAACTACTGCTTTTTTAATAGTTGGTTTAGGTGTAACGTAATGTGAGTTAGCAAATATTCGTATTTGATCTAGGTCACCTAAATTTTCACCTGTTAAAGGATCAATTTCAGATATTTTTTCAATATCATCGCCAAAAAATGATATTTTCCAAGATCTGTCCTCATGGTGCGAGGGAAAAATTTCTAGTATATCTCCTCTTGCACGAAAACTGCCTCTTCTAAAATCCATATCTCTTCGTTTGTAAAGAAGCTCTACAAGTTTTCTAATGATAATATCTCTATTGATTGATTGATTTTTTTCTAAAGTAAATGACATTGAGGAATAAGATTCGACAGATCCAATTCCGTAAATACATGATACTGATGCCACAATAATTGTATCTCTTCGTTCAACAAGAGATCTAGTTGCTGAATGACGCAGCCTATCTATTTGTTCATTTATTGATGACTCTTTTTCAATAAATGTATCACTTTTTGGAACATAAGCTTCTGGTGTATAATAATCATAATAACTTACAAAATATTCAACTGCATTATTAGGAAACAGGCTTTTCATTTCACCGTACAATTGCGCTGCCAATGTTTTATTAGGAGCCATAATAAGAGTAGGGCGTTGCATTTGTTCAATAACTTTTGCCATTGTAAAAGTTTTTCCTGAGCCAGTTACACCAAGAAGAACTTGTTCATTTTCATTTTCATTAAGATTTTTGACTAACGTATTAATTGCTGCTGGTTGATCTCCACTTGGTAAAAAATCACTTACTATTTTAAATTTTTCTTCAGATTTTTTAAGTGACGTATTGGTATTTGAAAGGTTCATTTAAGAGTTAATATAATCATTTAAATAGTTATATTTTTCTAAAAAACGACCTTTATCAGTAATTGTTGAATTTAAAATTCTTCCATCATCTTTTCCTAAAATATATGGAATAACCTCGTTTACTGTTCCATTACCAAATTCAGTACTAGAATCTCTTGGTAATTCAGAAGGTAGATTATCAACAGCCATAACGGCTAGATCACTTTTAGATTTATTTATTTCAGAGAATGTTTCTGTGTTTAAATAAAAATAAGGTTCTTCAATTGTTGTTGACTTAATTGTTGTAGGAATAGATCCATCTACGTCACATGTTACATCACCTATGATTTTAAGTTTTGAAAATTGTTTTATTTGTTTTTTTGTAAAAATTTTGGGTGAACTTGGATCCCAATAATGAGCACTTATGTAGAGATTACTTTCTTTCAAATATTCAAAAGTTGTAGCTTCATATTCTTTTGGGAATTCAACAAAATGTTTTAGTTCAAAAGGTTTTTTTGTTTTGTGAATCACATAATCTTTTGTATCCAGATTACAATAAACTGGATTTTCATAATTTTTTTCTAAAAATTCTTTTGGTGACACTTTTTTTATATTAGTAAATTTTAATACTTCTTGCACACCACTATTAACCCTTCCGTCGCCAGTAACCAAAAGTTTAAAATTTGGAAAACGTACATCAGATAAATTTTTTATAATTCTTTCATAATCATTGATTTTATGTGCTCTTGCTAAAGGTTGAAAATCATTTTGTAATAAGAATAAGTTTAATGTGTTATAACAGCCTACAATTCCTGCAAATCTTCCAAAACCAAGATACCTTGATCCATTTGCAGCACGAATATTTTCATAATCAATAAGTTTAATATTTTTAGTTAAAATTGTTCTTAAAAGTTCTTTTTTATCCATTCCAGGTGTGCCTTGAGCATTGGATAATGTTTCTTTGTTTAATTTGTATGTATGAGAAAAAAAAACATAAGTTTTATTTGGAATAAGTCGGCTTACATCTACTTCCTTTACCCCAAATAATAAGTCACAATCATTTAAATCTTCTATAATTTTAGCACCGCATTTTTTATATTCCTCATTTTTAAAACTTCGTTTATCGCATGGTTGAACAAAAATATTAATACCAGGATATTGTTCTATTATTTGTAATATTTGACTAGGTGTAATAGGAGCTCGACTTTCATCAGGTCTACTTTCTTTGATAATTCCAATTGAATTTATTCTTCCTGTCATAAATTATTTTTTATAACAATTTTGTAGTCTGCAAAAGTTTTAAAAAAATAATTTATTAAATTTTCATTATGAGGTGCTGCCTGAACACCATGAGGCATTTTATTTTGTATAATTAGATCAATAGCACAAGATAGAGTAATGGAAACTAATTTACCCATAGCAGTATTTTCACCAGATCCTTTTTCATCTAAAAAATAATAACCATTAAATACTTCCTGATCATCTTTATGAGCTAATAATTTTACAAATAAGACAACACGATCATTTTCATCTGGAAGATAAGGATGCTTTTTCCATAACTCTGCACCAAGATTATCTATTTCTTTTTCAAGATCTGGTGATTTATTATCAAGCATTTTAAAAATATCTGCCCATGCACTTTCCCAACCATTTAGTCTTAAGGTGCCTCTAACAAATTCTTTAGTTTTCCATTTTGGATCAAATTTATACTCCGTAATATATGGTGTTGAGTCTCTATTTGGATAAGCTTCATAAATTTCATTATTAACCGTATATTTCCCAACATTTTTATAAGGTGTCTCTGTTACTGTTTCAAAATTTCTAACAAATTTTGCATTATTATTTAGTGCTTTAATAACTCCAACTGGAGACCAGCTAAATTTATATTTAAAGTCATTCGGTATTGCTGGAAAGCCACCACAATATGAATGGTAAGTAACATCTAAATTATTTGAATTAGTATCTTTTAACTTTTTAACTAGCAGGTGTGAAAAAAAGTGATCTATACCTGGATCTAGACCAACTTCATTTACAAAAACTAAATTATTTTTTTTTGCATCACTATCTAAGCTTTTCATATCAGTAGAAATATAACTGCTAGTAGCAAAATGGCATTTTTTTTCTAAACATAATTTTGCAATAGTCACATGGTGATTAGCTGGTAATTGTGAAACAACTATATCCTCAGCTTCTAGAGAGTTACTTAGTGACTGCATATCAAAT